>NZ_NGJZ01000002.1:324699-649399 GCF_003987595.1 Vagococcus entomophilus
CATGCCGGGGTTGAAGGGAATCGTTTATTTGATAGCTTGAAGCTTATGGTCAATCGACGGGTAGATGGCATTATTATTGTATCGATTTATTTGAATAAGGAGCAACAGCAGATGATCCGTAAGCTAGGAGTTCCAACAATTCTTCTTTCAACTATTTCAGAAGGCAATCGATTGCCTTATATAAAGGTAGATGATTATGCTGCCAGCTATCACGCTACGCAGTACTTAGTGAATCAAGGTCACCAGAAAATTGGTTTAGCAGGAGTCAATCAAAATGATCAAGTTGCTGGACAGCCAAGACTAGCTGGTTACCGTGATTGCTTAGAAAAGAACCAAATCTTAAGAGATGAGGCGTTGATTTTTTTTGGCGACTTTAGCTTTGATGCAGGGAAACGAGCGATGGACTATTACATGACCCACGAATTACCTACCGCACTCGTCTGCGCAAGTGATGATACCGCGCTTGGAATTATTTCGATGGCCCATCAGTATAAGATTCTAGTTCCAGAGCAACTATCGGTTATTGGCTATGATGATACCAGTGTTGCATGGATGACGACACCGCCACTTACTACCATTGCACAACCTTTTTATGAGATGGGCGCACTTGGATGCAAACGGCTTATTGAATCAGTCACTACGAACCAAGAGATTCGCTCGGAAATTATTCCATTTGAGTTGATGGAACGGCAAACAGTATTACAGAGGTCAAATAATCCAAAAAGCTAGCACTTTGAGATTAGAAAATTTTTAATCACGAACAAATCAAACAGGCTTAGCCGTCCTAAAAAAAGGATGGCCAAGCTTGTTTTTAAATAGGAAACAGCATGTTAAGAAGCCTATATCTTAAAGCCATTATGTTCTAGCGTAGATTACTTCATGTTAGTCGATCGGGTGGGTATTCCTAATGGGCTCTTTATTTCACCCCAAATAAACTTGTTAGAAAATGTTGAATTGGAACCACGACCCTGTTTTTGGCGTAGAGAATGTGAGTGAAGTGTGGAGGGGTTATTTATAAATCATTTCCACATGAGGATAAGAGTCAGGTAGTAGTCGCAGCTAGAACTGATCCATCAAAAACACAAGATGGATTCAGTGTCATCGATGCTTCAACAAATTTTGAATTAAAACAACTGACTTCAGCGAAAACTTTTGTGAATTGTCTGAAAAAAATACAAGATAGCACAACTTTGTGTAAAGGATTCAATTTGACGTTTTTTTAAATATTATTTATTATATAAATAATATAAAATTATATTTTAAAAATGTTGTTTGAAAGGATTGAAAAGTATGGGGCTAACTGAGGCTGTTTTCGATATAATAGCACAATTTTTTGCAGGTCTAGGTTCTGGAAAATTAACAAAGATGAAAAAGGAAGAAGACCGTAAACATAAAACAAAAAAATAGGGGGAACTTGTGTAACCAAGAGTTTAGTAGTAACCTAAGAGATTAAAGAGTAGAACTCTTTCTTGGGGGGGGGGAACGTCTGCTCATACTATCACTATTTTGTTGTCAGTTGTGGACTTTTGATCCATAGTAACAATATCCTCTGCTACACTATGTTAGGGAAGTGGTTGGGATTTTTTTTGCTTTTTCTTTTTTGAGGTGAACAACTTTTGAGAAATATATTTAAGATCAAATTGTGCTAAATAAGATGTCTTTTTTGATTTAACGCTATAATTTGTGACACATTACATAATTCTATGGCATTCATTACATTTAAATGGCTATTTCTTTATAGGAAACTAATTAGGGGAAATAGTAGGAAACCAAATCATTTTCAATGAAAATCAAGCATTTCATAAGTTGAAAAACGTTGATTTATCGGCATTCTCCATCCTTATTATGTTGGCTCTTTATTCCCACTCAAAAATAAATTAGTTTTGCACGGTACGTAATAGATAAGTTTACGCCATTTTAATAAAGTGTTATCAATTTAATCACTGAACGCTAAGAAGATAGTTTATCTAAAGTTTGTTGTTGTTTTTCAAAAGCTTCTGTTACTTTTTTTTCAAACTGACCTTTAACAGCAGATTCTAATGTTTGAGAAGAAGAAGACAGTGCCTTGTTAGCACTTTGTATTGCTGTTTCACCTTGCTTTTTAGCTTCTTGTTTCATGGTATGAGATTTCTGTATTTTGGATGAGCCAATTGCTTGCACACGTATTTTTTCTAAATTCTTTTTTAACTCTTTCAATAATTTTTTTGCTATTTCTTCCAATAGAACAACTCCTTATTCTTTATTTGCTTTTTGGAGGTCATTTCGATAGTCTTGTTCAAGTTTTTCTTGTCGCTGATACAGCTGTTTTTTCGCTTTTGATAACTCTTCGTGGTAGTTATTTTCTATTTGTATAATTGATTGTTTGGCACGATCAAAAGGCTCGCTATCTACCGCTGACTGTTGAACAATTCGGTAAATATCTGACAACGTTTCTTGGATTAATTGTTCTCCTGTTCGTTGAGTATTATTTAGAATATCTTCATCCTCTTCAAGTTCACGGCGTTTTCGCTGATAATCTGCTGTAATCTGTTCTTCTTTCATGTTTTCGCTCCTTTTTAAGACCTTAGTTGTTGAGCTAATTGTTGATCTAGTTGAACAAGTTCATTAATTTTACTTTTAATTTCTTTAGACAATGACTCGAATTTATCATCCATCATTTTTGCTTTATTGATTTTTTGCTGAAAAAATTCGGTTGGTTCACCGACAATTCGTTGTTCAGTAGCACCTACTGCAGATAAATTATCCTTCATTTCATTATCAGACAGTACTTCTATTTGAGAACGAGCTTCCCGTAATGTTTCTTGCCAGATATCTTCTGCATCTGTAATTGCCTGTTGATATACTTTTATAGCATTAGCCATCGCATTTTGATAAGCTGATTGCCCTGTATTAACTGCTAGTAACGCCTGTTGGTCATCTAAATAAATTTTTTCATTCTTTGATAGTCCGCCACCACTGGCAGTTAGTTTAGCTTTTAGTTGATCTAACATAGTCAATTGAGTTGAAAATCCACGCATCAGAAAATGACTGGCTTGTATCATGGCTCCTTCAGAATTGCCCAAACTATCGGAAATTTTTAACTGTCCTATTTTTTCATCAAATTCCCAGCTAGTTAATTTATGACTATTACCATCTACCCATACAATCGTTCCAAAATCATCACTATTTCCCCATTTAGAATTGAAATCATTCCATTTCGTCACATCGTCATTTTTTTGACGGTAATTTAAAAATAAATGGGGATTTTCTTTCATAAATTTTGCCTCCGCTGGTGTTAAGGAACGATATTGAAACCAGCCACTAAAAACTGTTGTTGGTATTTTAAAACGAGCGCCTACTTTTAGCATATAAGCAGATTGAGAATAACCAGATAGCTGGTTAATCGTCCACTTCGGATTGTTGTCAATAAGTTCTCCCACATACTTTAAAGCAATGTCTGCTTGAGGAGAACCGTTTGGAGACATTCCTTTTATAGCTGCTTTTAAATCGTTAGAGTCACTAGGATAGGTTCCAGCTGCAACGACTGTTACTTGTCCATAGTCTGGAGTCCCATTCACTATAGGAGCCACTGCCATTCCTTGAAATCCATAGTCGCCGTCTTTGATTGAAAGTACTTTGAATTCCCCCTCTCCTGGAATCCTTACAATGTTGCGTTCATTTTTTTTTAATTGATTATCTTTTTTATCTGTATATTGAATTTTATTCCCATTGTCTTTATAATCAGGATCAACTTTATAAACTTCTTGATTCAAGTCTTTTAATGTTTTTTCTGTCGCCATTGATTAAAAACTCCGTTCCTCTTTATTAGAGAAAACAACTATAGCCTCAGTCTCTGTTATCCCTTTTTTCAAAACAGGTAATTCTCCACTTCCTAAATAGGACTCATCAACTTTATCTTTAGGAGACATACTTACTCCAATTTCTGAATTTACGCCATAGCGAGTTGATACTGTAACCATAACTTCTGTATAGCCAGTTAATTTATTTTCACCATAGTTTTCTGAAAATTTAATTTTAGTTACATCTGCAAATGTATTCTTAATTTGTTTTGCAGTTACTGTTTCCATTCTTACCATATCTTGTTCTTTTCGCTCTGCTTCGTTTTGTTTAAACCACATGAACCCAGCACCTCCAATTAGGATAAGTAAAATTAAACCAATAAACCATGTTTTCTTTTTCAAAGCCTCACGCTCCTTTAATCATCAAGATGTTAGTGCAAGAAAAAATATATAAAAAAAAATGTTTCTCCAAATTAATTATCCCAACTAAATTAAAAAGAGTCAATGATTTGATTGTGAGAAATAGGTATAAATAGATTTATAAGAAATCATCTGGAATCCTTACAATGTTGCGTTCATTTTTTTTAATTAATTATCTTCTTTATCAGTATATTTAATTTCACTGTCTTTATAGTCAGGATCAACTTGATAAACTCTATTGTTTAAATACTTTAATTCTTCTTCTGTTGCCATTATAAACTTACCTCTGTTCCATTAGAAAAGGTAACTTTCATTTTGTTTCCTGTAGTACCTATTTCAAATTCAGAACCTCCATCATAGGATCTAAGAGTTTTTGATTTATTGTTTAGAGACATACTTACTCCAATTTCTGAACTTACACCATAGCGAGTTGATACTGTAACCATAACTTCTGTATAACCTGTTAACTTATTTTCACCATAATTTTCTGAAAATTTAATTTCAGTTACATCTGCAAATGTATTTTTAATTTGTTTCGCCGTAATTGTTTCCATTCTTACCATTTCTTGTTCTTTTCGCTCTGCTTCGTTTTGTTTGAACCACATGAACCCAACAACTCCAATTAGGATAAGTACAAGTAAACCAATAAACCATGTTTTCTTTTTCAAAGCCTCACGCTCCTTTAATCATCAAGATGTTAGTGCAAGAAAAATATAGAAAAAGAACGTTTCTCTAAATTAATTATCCCAACTAAATTAAAAAGAGTCAATGGTTTGATTGTGAGAAATAGGGATAAATAGATTTATAAGAAATCATCGCCATTATTTTAAGGTTGTATATAGAATGCCCATTTTTTAACTACATTAAGCATCTATTGATGTTGGCTAACAATTTCGTTCAGGGTGTAATAAATATTGTGTGTGGCTAGATTTTTTACTTGTGATTCGCAAGGTTTTGATCAAATTGCTGGTAGTATAGCTACTTGGTAACTGTCTTAAGCATATTAATAATTTTCTACGCTGATATTCGCCTAATGAGTTGCCACACGCAATTTTTAAGGGAGAGATTATTATGAGTACTTTTTCAGATATTAAAAATCGAAATGATTTTTTTAGACTATTAAACATCCCAAAGAAAAATATGACTTATTTACTATAAGAAGGTGGGAAAAAGTTTTCTAAAGATGGGGATAGTCATAGCTGTTATGGAAAAGAAATATTTTCAAAATACGTTTTGAAACATTATGAAGAAATTGATTTTGAAAATTTCCGACCTGTTTTAGATAATTTAAATGAAATAATTACTGGATACGGTAATTCCTTATTGGTTGCAAAAATAAAAAAATAATCGTGAAACCCTCTGATATCAAAGGCTGCACGGTTTTCTTATTTACTCAAGCTGAACAATACTAAAATGAGGCTACCAATAACGGTAGTGAATATGTTCCTCCTGCTAATAATGGTGGTGGTGCATCAAATAATAATGCAGCACAAGATACCGTAAACAATGCACCCACACCACTCCCTCCAGCAAACAATAATGACATTTCAGGTATGGATGGTCCAAATAGTTGGGAGCTTGATACAATGGGTATTGACGGCCCTAATGGTTGGAAATTAGAATCGGGAGGCTGGTAATTATTCCTGATTAGAGGGATTGAAATTACACAAAATAAAAAAGTATCAAGTAGTCAATCAATAGACTACTTGGTACTTTTTTTAGTACTCGACTACTCGTTTTAACTCAGTTCAACTCATGCTAACTCAGTTGTACTTAAGCCAATTTAGCGCATTTCATTACTTTATATTTTGTTTGTTTTTGTTCATTTTATTCCCACTCTAACCAATCCGCTAGGGTTAAAAAGTAAGCGAATATTGGTATAGTTTTGGATTATATTTTATCTGGTCACGCTTAGGGTTACAATATTAATTATATCAGACTTACAATTCAACTCAAGATTTTGTTCCCTGTATTTGATTAAAATGGGTAGAGTAGAAAAATTGTCTCAATTGCAATTATCATTCAGGGTTATAGAGGAAGTAGTTCCCTTTTTATTTTTATGTTTTTAAAAATAATCTGGCGGTCGAATAAGAGAATCGTAGACTAATTGTTTATTGTTCTCATTCTTTATAAATTCTTTAGCGCTACTTTCAAAGAAAGTTAAAAGATCAGGTTTTTCTTTTAGTTCATTAACTACCCATGGTTGTAGTAAATATGGAATTTTAGCAGTATTTAGATTTGATATCATATATAGAGTTGTCACTTTCCCTATAATAATCTCATTTTCTATTTTTTTTACAGCCCCATCATTGATAGGTAATAAATTGGTATAGTTTTCATTTTCAAATAAGCTTAGTACAATACAAATTTCATATGGGCTTAGTTTTCTTAAACGTTTTTCAGCTGTTTTATAGAACCATTTCATTTTTCTTTTGTTTGATACGAAGTTAAAAGTCTGGATAAGTAACGTGACTATTAAAATCGCTAGTGATACAACGAAGACCAATCCTATTATAAATCCATATTTATTTATAAAAGATGTTAAATGAAGTTTTGCTAGGAATTTTGAGGGTAGAAGAAGCATTAAACCACTTGCTAAAGCGAGAGCAGACATTATTTTGACAGGCAAATTCAGTATATCTGTTATATTTAAATCTAGTTTCAAGTAAACTCCTCCAATATTGTATTTAACTTTATTATAACCTAAAGTTAAATATTATTGAATAGCGAGTCTCTATAGTAGTTACAGCCAAGGTTATTTTATGAAAATTTTAGAACGTACATAAAACTTACTACATAGAATAGTCAGTATTTTTCGTCAATTTTAATATTTTGATTCCTATTAAATTTAACTTGATTCTCTTTAGAGGTTTGTATTTTGATATTTCCTGTAATATTGTCTGCAATTACCTCATCACGGTTAGGATAATAATGAGAATAGTGTCTCAGGGTAATCTCAGGTCCTGAGTGACCTAATCTTTTACTTAACATAAGAGAATATCCACATTAAACTCATTGATTAAATACGAGGCATGAGAGTGCCTTAAACCCTTTGCTTGAATTCTATGAACTCCAGCCAGTCTTGAATAACGTTCAATAATTCGAGCAATTTTTGATTTCTGCATTGGGTTTCCATCATAGCTGAAAATGAAATTAGAGGTACATTTTTTTCCAAATGGAAAACTAACATAATCATAATAAAAAATATTGATATTTATTTATTTTTTCTAAGTTGTAAAGGTAACATTTTGTCGAGTTCCACTTCGGTAAAAAATTGTTCTTCTTCGTTCTTTAGAGCTTTCTGTGATTCTGAATAACTCTTCTTGTCTGTTTTAGGAGACTCAGAATAGATTATATATGTTTCCTCTCGAAGTGTATCTCTTGTTACAACGATTTCATCTATTGAGAGAGTTTCAAAATCCGTCAATAATGTTACGTATTTTTCTCTAATTAACCATAATTTATCAGCAGCCATCCTATGTTGTTTTGACTCCTCGTCTAATTCAAAGTTTTTAAAGAAAAGGTTTAATGCGAGTAAAACAGCTGAAACAAGACCTGCAATAGTGGTTAATATGATTTTATCAAATACGATTGTACCTAAGAATCCTCCTGTTGATATGGCAGATAGAGTGATTTGTGAATATCTTAAGATTTTATTTTTCTGGTTAAGCCTATACATAAACTTCAAATGTGAAGTATATGTATAAGTAACGCGTCCATATGCTTCTCGAAGTTGTATCTCTAATTTTTCTTTATGCTGTAAATCACTCATTATTACTCCTCCTCATTTAGTTAAGTTGCAATCTTCTTTATCACTTTTTCTAGACATTCAGTACTATTAGAAGTGTCTACAGTTTGATTACTACCTGGCGAATTCAAATTTAATGAACTTAATCCCAAAATTGTATTATTATTAAAATATTCTAATAAGATGTTCTCATAAGCTCCCATACTTGCATTAGAACTACTTCCAGGTTCAGTATATCTCCAGTTTTCCATCGCATTGTAAACAAAACTATCTATTACTATGCCAGAAAGATGATAACTGCTGAAATAAGTATCGCGAACATAACGAAAATGTCTACACGTTGTATAAAGCAACCCATTACTATATGTTGGACCATTCTTTACCTTCATAGCTTCTTGTTCACTTTTTGGATTAGTCGCTTTCCAATTTCCACCCATATTTGAGTCGGGATAGATATATCCCTGATGATTACCCCAATAATCCATATTCTGAAAAGCAGGTAAAATTTCAAATTTTATTCCATCATGAAAATTAATTTTGACCACCTGTCCATCTGCTCTTATATCACTTCGAGGGTATGCTACTTGAAGTGATTTTCTAATTGACTGTAATAATCGTGATTGGCCATTACCAGTAGACGAATTGAATTTATCATACTCTGAATTAGGGATTTCTACCAAAACATCAATATCACTTGTACTTATTGCAGTTCCACGTCCATAAGACCCTACGTAAAAACTATGAGCTGTTTCACTAATTGAATTCCAAAACTCTACATTAATCGCTTTAGTCACAGCACGATATCTTCTAGCTATAGTTTGTCTTGTTTCTAATGGTGTAACATACGAATTTGTTACTAAAATACTCATATTATTTTTTCCTCCTAACATTTTTCAGATTTTATATAAAATATATTATTATTGTACAACCTATAATTTTATAGGCAAATCTTCGTAATCTGTTTTTATTACTTTCAATATACTGTTAAACAATTAAAAAGCCAGTCGTTTATCGACTGACTTCGTGGCTACAAACATGGTTACACAAGCTATCAAATTTGCTTAATTTTATTCTTTTGGAATAATTCAATGGTGTAGAAACCCTTATAAATCAATGGGTTTGTAAGTCATTCACCTGTACTTTATTCCCACTCCACAGTTGCGGGTGGTTTGCTGGTAATGTCGTACACGATACGGTTGACGTGTGCGACTTCGTTGACGATGCGGACAGAGATTTTTTGGAGCAAGTCCCAATCAAAGCGAGCAAAGTCAGCGGTCATACCGTCGATAGAGGTAATGGCGCGAATGCCCACGGTATAGTCATAGGTACGGCCATCGCCCATCACGCCGACGCTACGAAAGCCTGGTAAGACAGTGAAGTATTGCCATACGTCACGTTCTAGGCCGGCTTTGGCGATTTCTTCGCGTAAGATGGCGTCACTTTCGCGGACGATTTCGAGTTTTTCTTCGGTGATATCACCAATGACACGAATGCCAAGACCTGGTCCTGGAAACGGTTGGCGCCAAACGATTTCATCAGGCATGCCAAGCGCTGTTCCTAGTTCGCGGACTTCATCTTTGAATAGAGTATTTAAAGGCTCGATTAGTTGGAACTGCATGTCTTCTGGTAAGCCACCAACGTTGTGATGTGATTTGATGGTTTGGGCTGTTTCTGTACCAGATTCGATGACATCAGTGTAAAGAGTTCCTTGGGCAAGGAAGTCGACTCCGTCTAGTTTGGTTGCTTCGTCGTCGAAAAGATATACAAATTCATTTCCGATGATTTTACGTTTTTTCTCTGGGTCAGAAACGCCAGCGAGTTTATCTAAGAAGCGTTTTTGGGCATCTACTTTGATAATGTTCAAACCAAATTTGCCACCGAGTGTTTCCATGACTTGTTCTGCTTCGCCTTTTCTAAGCAGTCCGTGATCGACGAAGATCGAGGTGAGTTGATCGCCAATGGCTTTTTGTAATAAAACGCCAACGACAGAAGAGTCCACACCGCCAGATAAGCCAAGTAAAACTTTACGATCTCCGACTTTTTCGCGGATTTTTGCGATTTCTAAGTCGATAAAGTTCCCCATTGACCAGTTTGCTTCTGCTTGACAGATGTTAAAGGCAAAGTTTTTTAGGATGTCATTGCCATATTGGCTGTGACGAACTTCTGGGTGAAATTGAATACCGTAAATATTGCGTTCTACATTTTCAATGGCTGCAAAAGGACAGTCATGGGAAGTCCCTGTTGTGACAAAGCCATTTGGAATTTCAGTGACCGCATCTCCGTGGCTCATTAGGACCACTTGTTCTTCAGGCGTTCCGCTAAAAAGAATCGAATCTTTGGTGTGTGTCAGGTTGGATTGGCCGTATTCACGATTTCCAGCAGTTCCAGCAACGTCTACTTGTCCACCAAGTTTGTGCGTGATAAGCTGCATGCCGTAGCAAATTCCAAGGATTGGAATTCCTAACTCGAAAATCTCTGGGTCAATATCAAAAGCCCCTTCACCGTATACACTGTTAGGTCCACCAGAGAAAATAATTCCTTTAGGGGCCATTTCTTTAATTTCGCTTGCGGTGATGCGATGGCTCAGTAATTCTGAAAATACTCCAAATTCACGAATCCGACGTGTGATTAATTGGTTGTATTGACTCCCAAAATCAAGCACGATAATTTTTTCCATTGTTGTCAAATCGGCAACGTTCGTCAAGTGTCTTCACCCTATTCCTTATAGTTTATGTATTTTTACTTAGTCAATATTTTCTAAGAAAAATTTTGTCAATTTTGTGATGCGTGGTTTTGTGCAAAATAAGGTCTGCACGGTTTTTGGTAGGCAAGATAAAATCTGTGAGATTTTTTAGATTCACGTCTTGCCACACTTTTTTTGCCATGCGGAAAGCTTCGTCTCGGTTGCCTTTCGCATAGGGATAATAAAAGTTTGTAGGATCTTTAACGGCTATATCGAGCAAAGCCCCAAAACGCTCTAAGTACCATTGTTCAATCAAGGCTTCGTCTGCGTCTACATAGACCGAAAAATCAAAAAAGTCGCTAATATAAATCTGTTCGTTCATTGGGAGTTGCAGCACGTTGATCCCTTCTACAATCAAAATATCTGGCTGGTCAACTAAATCATAAGCGTCTGGAATAATATCATAAACGCTATGCGAGTATACGGGCGCTTTTAACCCACGCTTGCCACTTTTGACTTGATTTAAAAATTGAATCAAATGGGGCATATCATAGCTTTCTGGAAATCCTTTACGAGAGAGCAGATTTCGCTTTTCCAGCTCGCTATTGGGATATAAAAAGCCGTCGGTGGTAATCAATTGGACATCTTTTTTAGGGAATGTCCGAGCAAGAATCATTTGCAGTAACCGGGCTGTGGTACTTTTCCCCACGGCAACGCTTCCTGCGACCCCAATCACAAATGGGGTTAGGCCAGTGTACTGTTGCATAAACAAATCTTTACCCAATTGAAGTGATTCATATTCTTTCATATAGACATGAATCAGGTGAGTCAAAGGGATATAGATATCACGGACATCTTGTAAGGATATTTGATCATTAAATCCCTTAATTTGTTGTAACTCCGCTTCGCTAAGTGGGGGAATCCCGTCACGATAAAAGCTCTGCCAAGTCTTTCTGGACAAGGCATAGTAATTGATTGGATTTGCTGTTTCCATGGTTTGCTTTCCTCCGTCACTATTTCACAAACATCTCAACGTTATTCTAACATAAGAAGGAAGGCACTCCTACAACTTTTTGTTTCGTTCTTACGATAGATTTTATGCTGTAATGCTACGGCTGTCAAGAGCAGAAACTTAGAACAATTCTTGATTTTGTTGGCGTTGTAGTGTGCGGATTGCTTTTCGCTCCGCATAGCCTTGCATAATTTTTTGCTGTGCATTCGTTTGAGCTACAACCCGTGGAACGACGAGTGCTTGGGATTCGGTATTCATGTGGGAGTGAATCACAACAAAGGTCATAAAACAAGTTCCCGCAAGATATGTATCCCCACTAGATAAGTTTTCACCCGTGACTTTTGCAAATACCTCTAAGGAAGTTTCTCCAACACCACTGACAAATGTTTCAATCGTGACGGCGTGGTTTTCTGCTAGAGGTTGTAAGAAATTCATTTGATCAATCGAAGCGGTGACGGCACCCAAATGGCAGTGCCTGGCAACGGAAATCGAAGCAGCTTGATCAATTAAAGAAAGGAGTTTTCCACCAAAAAGCGCAGAAAAAGGATTCAAATCACCAGGGAAGATTCGTGTGGTCTGCACAACGAGAGAGTCTGTGCAAAATTTTTGCGGTCGTTCGATGTTTTTCATGTTCAAATCTCCTTTTGTCATGCTATGATAGAGACATCATTTTATACAGCGTATTATAGCATAAAGGTTCAATCAACGTCGAAATACTGACTGGGACTAGGGAGGATGGAAGAGTTATGACGATTGTTTTGTTTGGCGATAGTATTACTGCTGGATATGTCCACGGAGAAGGTGATACACAAGCCTTGACTAAGCGCATAGCACAAGCGTTCCAAAAATATGATGTACTCAATCTAGGGATTCCAGGAGATACTTCGCAAGGTGGGAGAGAACGTGTGTATGAGCAGGTAGTAAACGTAAATCCAGACTATGTTTTTGTCTTTTTTGGCGCAAATGATGTGGCAGAAGACAAGGTGCAGACAAAGGCGATTTATCGACAAAATCTACAGGCAATCGTTGAGGCTATTGGCAAAGAAAAAGTCATTCTGTTGACAGGACCATACACAAACCAAAAGAACCATGCACAAGATCGACCAGAAAGTCGGATTAAAGACTACGCACAAGCGGTTGAATCTTTAGGCAATCAGTTGAGCATACCTGTGGTTCCAATTTATAAAAGAATGAAGCAAGACCAAGCAGTGACAGCATTTTTTCAAGCGGATGGTCTTCATTTTTCAGAAATCGGCTATGATTTTTTAGCGAAACAGATGATAGAGGCACTGGAAAGAAAGATAGGGGAGAACAAGGAACATGAGTAATAATCATTATTATACCAATCAACCGGAAACGCCACATCAAAAGGATACGTGGTCGTTTAAACTGAAGGACAATACGTTTTTCTTTACGACGGATAGCGGTGTTTTTTCCAAAAAGACGGTGGATTTTGGCTCGCGCGTGTTGATTGATACTTGGCCAGAAAGTGATTTGCCAGAAGGGTCTCTTCTTGATGTTGGGTGCGGGTACGGACCCATTGGTTTAGCGTTAGCACATGCGACTGGACGTCAGGTTGAAATGGTAGATGTCAATGAGCGTGCGGTTGCCTTGGCACAAGAAAATGCACGTAACAATCATTTAGAGCATACCGCAATTCATATATCCAATATCTATGACAATGTTTATGAAGAGCACTATGCTGCGATTGTGAGTAATCCTCCGATTCGTGCAGGAAAAAAAGTGGTGCATGAGATCCTAACGGGGGCGTTTTCGCGACTGAAAGTTGGTGGAACTCTAACCGTGGTAATCCAAAAAAAACAAGGAGCACCCAGTGCGATGCAAAAGATGGAAGAGACGTTTGGCAATGTGGCAACGTTAAAAAAGGAAAAAGGGTATTACATTTTACAGAGTGTAAAAAAGAAATAGCTAAGATGACGGTGGGATTAAAAAAAGGATGCACAATTAGGGCATCCTTTTTTGTTAGTTAAAAGAAAAGAGCAATGAGGAGCAAGGCGATGATGATTTGGGAAAACCCAATCGAGAGACCGTACATCATTGCTTTGGGGCCTTCTTTGATGAGATCGGCAAATTTTACACGCATGCCAATCCCGGCTAGGGCAATGATTTCAAACTGATTGCTGATTGTTTTAGCAGTCAGGGGTAAAAAGTGCGGTACTTTGATAAAAGTGACAAAGAGGCAACAAGCAAAGAAGACGAGGATAAACCAAGGAATGCCAATCTTGGTTTTTTTCGTTGTTTGGCTAGAGTGTTTTATACACTTTTTATCAAAGAGGCGGCCATGATTTTGGGTATTCATTTTTGAAAAAGCAAATGCGACAACGACCAAAAAAATAATCCGAATAATTTTAAAAATTGTAGCATATTGCACGACTCCATCACTTACAAGCTTGGCAGAAGCAATGACTTGTCCAATTGATTGCAATGTGCCCCCAATCATAGCGCTGGTAGGTATGACTTCGTGATGATAAAAAAAGGAAGTAAGGATCGGTAGAGTAATCATCAACACGGTTCCGGTTAAGTTGACAATTGTAATTGAGATTCCTTTATCTTTTTCGTCCGCCTCAAGGATGGGGGCGACACTACCGATTGCAGAAGAACCACAGACGGCATTTCCGGCACACATCAAAAGAGCAAACTTTCGGTGGAACCGCATTTTTTTTCCTATGAGATAAGCAAAAAAGATGGTCGCAGTCATTTGTAGCGCGATAAATAAAATGCCGTTTGCCCGCACGCTTAGGACGTCACGGATATTTAGGGTGAGCCCAGTCAGGCAGATGGAATATTCCAACAGACGACTTTCTGAAAATTTGACGCCTTTATTAAAGCTAGGATGGTTGAGCACGGTGTTCCCCAAAATAATTCCTAAAAAGATAGCAAAAAGTGCTGCACCGATTTGTGGGAAAAGCTTCCCGATGATTTGGGCGATAAAAGCTAGGGCGACACAGGAAACAATGCCGGATACATGCTCTTTCACCCAGTGTGTTATGGTGTTCAAGTGAGTAGCCTCCTTCATTTGATTAATGAATCTATAAGTAGCATAGCAAAGAAATAGCATAAAAAGAAATGATATATTATAATACATCTATAAAATAAATTTATGGATAAAAGGTGAAAAAATGCTAGATTATCGGTATCAAACATTCATGGTCTTGTGTGATAAGAAAAATTATACACAAACAGCCAAAGCGCTGTTTATTACCCAACCCGCTGTTTCCCAACATATTCAATGGTTAGAAAAAAAGCATGGAATTAGTTTATTTGAATATCGCCATCGCAAACTCTCGCTAACAAAGAAAGGCGAAGAACTCTATCGCTACGTGACGGAGCTCCAAGCCAATATAGTCAAAATCGAGCATGAGTTAGTCCACGATTCTTCTAAAAAACAACAAATCCGCTTTGCAACAACACTATCCATTCAGGAATATCTTTTACCACAGTTAATTGAAAAGATGCTGCTTCAAGAGCAAGCAGTCGCTGTTTCATGTGCTGTTGAAAATACGGAACGCATCTTACAACTCCTAACCCAAGGCAAAATTGATTTTGCTCTAATCGAAGGGAACTTCCCTAAAGAATTTTTTTCCTATATCGAGTTGGGACAACAACCTTTGGTGATGGTAGCAGCGCAAGAGAGTACGCTTGACGCACGTAAAACGTATCTGTTGTCTGAACTACTAGCAGAAAATTTTATCACAAGAGAAAAAGGTTCTGGCACAAGGAAACTAGTAGATATGGTATTGAGCGAACAAAATTTTGAAGTTGCGGATTTTGCGCAATGTGTGACGGTTAACCATTTTCATACAATCAAATATTTATTGAAAGAAAATCGAGGGATTTCTTTTTTATACGAGGCAGTGGTCAAAGAGGAGATAAGACAAAAACAACTCAAGAAAATCAAGGTCCTCCATGTTCACTCAGCACATCAGTTTGCGTTTGTTTATTTGAAAGATAGTCTTTTTGAAACAGAGCTCATGCAAATGGCTGAACAGGTACAAAACTTACTGCAGTATATAGAAAAAAGAGAAACAACCCCTTGACTTTATTTGTAGAAAAGCGTATCATTATCTAATGCAAAAACTGTCTATTACATGAGAAAGAGCAATGTGAAATATTGTCCATATTGCCTTTTAGAATAGGAAAACAAAAGTAGAAACGCGAAAATTTATTTTTAGCTTGTTCTATTTTTGGTTTTTTTTTGCCCATTATTGGGTTAAAATTTCTGTTTTAATCAAAAAAAAATATTTGTAATATTTTTGTAACAATTTAATCGGACAGTATTTTGAAAAGAAATTGCTTAAGGGGTGAAGAACTTGGCTGGACACGTAGTAAAGTACGGAAAGCACCGTGAACGTAGAAGTTTCGCACGTATCAGTGAAGTATTAGAATTACCGAATTTAATTGAGATTCAAACAGATTCTTACAAGTGGTTCTTGGATGAAGGACTAAGAGAGATGTTTGAAGAAATTTTACCAATCAAAGATTTTAGTGATAAATTATCACTAGAGTTTGTTGATTATGAATTGAAAGAACCAAAATATACCGTTGAAGAAGCACGCTCACATGATGCAAACTATTCAGCACCGTTACATTTGACACTACGCCTAGACAACAAAACAACTGGCGAAATTAAATCACAAGAAGTTTTCTTTGGTGATTTCCCACTGATGACTGAAAGTGGAACCTTTATCATCAATGGTGCAGAACGTGTTATTGTTTCCCAGTTAGTCCGTTCACCAGGAGTATATTTCCACGGGAAAGTAGATAAGAATGGAAAAGAAGGCTTTGGTTCAACGGTTATTCCAAACCGTGGGGCATGGTTAGAAATGGAAACTGATGCAAAAGACATCTCTTATGTACGGATTGACCGTACACGTAAGATTCCACTTTCTGTACTTGTTCGTGCTTTAGGCTTTGGCTCAGATGATACCATCTTAGAAATTTTTGGAGAAAGTGAAAGCTTACGTCTAACTCTTGAAAAAGATATTCACAAAAATTCAAGTGATACACGTACCGAAGAAGGCTTGAAAGATGTTTACGAACGTTTACGTCCAGGGGAGCCTAAAACAGCAGATAGCTCACGTAGCTTACTAACTGCTCGTTTCTTTGATCCAAAACGGTACGATTTAGCGAATGTTGGTCGTTACAAAGTCAACAAGAAGTTAAGTCTAACAACGCGTTTATTGAACCAAACATTGGGTGAAACGTTAGTTGATCCTGAAACAGGTGAGATTTTATTTGAAAAAGGCACCGTCATCACACACAGCGTGATGGAAGAACTTGCACCACATTTGGCAAATGGGTTAAACAATGTTACGTATTACCCAACAGAAGATGGGGTTGTAACGGAACCAATGACCATTCAAGTGATCAAAGTTCAGTCTCCAAAAGACCCAGAGCGTATTGTCAATGTGATTGGCAATGGTCAATTAGATGACAAAGTGAAAACGATTCGTCCAGCAGATATTATTGCTTCTATGAGTTATTTCTTTAACTTGATGGAAGAAATCGGAAATGTAGATGATATCGATCACTTGGGAAATCGTCGTATTCGTTCTGTCGGAGAACTTTTACAAAATCAATTCCGTATTGGGTTAGCTCGTATGGAACGTGTGGTACGTGAAAGAATGTCCATTCAAGATACAGAAACCTTGACACCACAACAATTGATCAACATTCGTCCAGTTGTGGCAAGCATCAAAGAGTTCTTTGGTTCATCTCAGTTATCACAGTTTATGGATCAAACCAATCCATTAGGGGAATTAACCCACAAACGTCGTTTATCTGCCTTAGGACCTGGTGGACTGACACGAGACCGCGCTGGATATGAAGTACGTGACGTGCATTATTCCCATTATGGTCGTATGTGTCCGATTGAAACGCCAGAAGGTCCGAATATTGGATTGATCAATAGTCTTTCAAGTTATGCGAAAGTCAATAAATATGGCTTCATCGAAACACCTTATCGTAGAGTAGACCGTGCAACTGGACGCGTAACAGAACATATTGATTACTTAACAGCCGATGAAGAAGATCACTATATCGTAGCGCAAGCAAACTCAAAATTAAATGAAGACAATACGTTTACACATGATGTTGTCATGGCTAGAAGCCAAAGTGAAAACATGGAGATTGCGACAGACAAAGTCGACTACATGGATGTATCACCAAAACAAGTAGTCGCAGTCGCAACCGCATGTATTCCTTTCTTGGAAAATGATGACTCCAACCGTGCATTGATGGGAGCAAACATGCAGCGTCAAGCAGTTCCTCTAATCAAACCACAGTCACCATTTGTGGGAACTGGTATGGAATACAAAGCAGCCCATGACTCGGGTTCAGCCCTTGTATGTAAGCATGATGGGGTAGTTGAATTTGTAGATGCTAAAGAAGTGCGCGTGCGTCGTAGTAACGGGACACTGGATAAATACTTTGTAACGAAATTCCGTCGTTCCAATGCGGGTATGTGTTACAACCAACGTCCAATTGTGACACTAGGTGAAAAAGTAGATGCAGGAGATGTTCTTGCAGATGGCCCTTCAATGGAAGAAGGAGAAATGGCTTTAGGTCAAAATGTTTTGGTTGCCTTCATGACTTGGGAAGGGTACAACTATGAAGATGCGGTTATCATGAGTCGTCGTCTTGTTAAAGATGATGTTTATACTTCTATTCATATTGAAGAATACGAATCAGAAGCACGTGATACAAAATTAGGACCAGAAGAAATTACTCGTGAAATTCCAAACGTCGGAGAAGACGCATTAAAAGATTTAGATGAAATGGGTATTATTCGTATCGGAGCAGAAGTGCAAGATGGCGATTTACTTGTTGGAAAAGTAACACCAAAAGGAGTAACAGAATTATCTGCTGAAGAACGTTTGTTACACGCAATTTTTGGAGAAAAAGCCCGTGAAGTTCGTGATACTTCTCTTCGTGTTCCTCATGGCGGTGGCGGTATTGTCCATGATGTGAAAATCTTTACTCGTGAAGCAGGAGATGAATTATCTCCAGGTGTTAACATGCTTGTTCGTGTGTATATCGTTCAAAAACGTAAGATTCACGAAGGAGACAAAATGGCCGGACGTCACGGAAATAAAGGGGTTGTATCCCGCATTATGCCGGAAGAAGATATGCCTTACTTACCAGACGGAACGCCTGTTGATATCATGTTAAACCCACTAGGTGTGCCATCACGGATGAACATTGGACAAGTATTAGAGTTACACTTAGGAATGGCTGCTCGTCAGTTAAATATTCGCGTTGCAACACCAGTATTTGATGGAGCGAACGATGAAGATGTATGGTCAACGGTTCGCGAAGCAGGGATGGCCAAAGATGCCAAAACGATTCTTTATGATGGTCGTACCGGTGAACCATTTGATAATCGAATCTCTGTTGGGGTGATGTACATGATCAAACTTGCCCACATGGTAGATGATAAATTGCATGCGCGTTCAACAGGACCTTACTCACTTGTAACGCAACAACCACTAGGTGGGAAAGCGCAATTCGGTGGACAACGTTTTGGTGAGATGGAAGTTTGGGCACTAGAAGCCTATGGTGCTGCTTATACCCTTCAAGAAATCTTAACCTACAAATCAGATGACGTTGTTGGTCGTGTGAAAACTTACGAAGCAATCGTCAAAGGAGAACCAATTCCAAAACCAGGTGTACCAGAATCATTCCGAGTACTTGTTAAAGAGTTACAATCTTTAGGTCTCGACATGCGCGTGCTAGATGCAGACAATGCGGAAATCGAATTGCGTGATATGGATGATGATGATGACGATTTGATTACCGTAGATGCCTTGACAAAATATGCACAAGAGCATGCGGCAAAAGAACAGTCTGAAAAAGAGATTAAAGCAAAAGCCGAGCAAAAAGCAATGGCAGAAGCAGAAAATTTCGAACAAAACATGGACAGTCTAGAAGATACTAAAGATTAAGTTCATCATTAAAAGAAATGGAGGGAACACCTTTTGATTGATGTAAATAAATTTGAGAGCATGCAAATCGGCCTTGCTTCTTCTGAAAAAATTAGAAGTTGGTCTTATGGGGAAGTTAAAAAACCTGAAACAATAAATTATCGTACATTGAAACCTGAAAGAGACGGTCTTTTCTGTGAACGCATTTTCGGTCCTACTAAGGACTGGGAATGTGCGTGTGGAAAGTACAAACGTATTCGTTATAAAGGAATCGTCTGCGATAGATGTGGGGTAGAGGTTACTCGTTCAAAAGTTCGTCGTGAACGGATGGCGCATATTGAACTTGCAGCACCTGTTTCACATATCTGGTATTTCAAAGGAATCCCTAGTCGTATGGGACTTGTACTAGATATGAGTCCACGTGCATTAGAAGAAATTATTTATTTTGCTTCTTATGTTGTGATTGAACCTGGAGATACCTCTTTAGAGAAAAAACAATTACTAACGGAGCGCGAGTACCGTGAAAAACGCGACCAATATGGTCAAGGCTTCCAAGCTGGAATGGGTGCAGAAGCAATCAAACGTCTTTTAGATGACGTGGATGCAGATGCAGAAGTTGTGGCGTTAAAAGAAGAATTGAAAACTGCTCAAGGACAAAAAAGAACGCGTGCTATCCGTCGTTTAGATATCTTAGAAGCTTTCCGCAGTTCTGGCAATGAACCTGGCTGGATGGTAATGGACGTTGTTCCTGTCATTCCACCAGATTTACGTCCAATGGTCCAATTAGAAGGTGGACGTTTTGCGACAAGTGATTTAAATGACTTGTATCGCCGTGTAATCAACCGTAACAATCGTTTGAAACGATTGCTTGATTTAAATGCACCAAGCATTATTGTGCAAAATGAAAAACGGATGCTTCAAGAAGCCGTGGATGCCTTGATTGATAATGGGCGTCGTGGCCGTCCGGTCACAGGTCCGGGTAACCGTCCACTAAAATCTCTTTCTCACATGTTGAAAGGGAAACAAGGACGTTTCCGTCAAAACTTACTAGGAAAACGGGTGGATTACTCTGGTCGTTCTGTAATCGTCGTAGGACCATTCCTAAAAATGTATCAATGTGGTCTGCCAAAAGAAATGGCTATTGAATTGTTCAAACCATTTGTCATGCACGAATTAGTCAAACGTGGCGAAGCGAGCAACATCAAAAACGCAAAACGTAAAATCGAACGTCAAGAAGATGAAGTTTGGGACGTATTAGAAGATGTGATCCGTGAGCATCCAGTACTTCTAAACCGCGCACCGACACTCCACAGACTAGGAATTCAAGCATTTGAACCTGTTTTAGTTGAAGGACGTGCCATTCGTCTTCACCCACTTGTATGTGAAGCTTACAATGCCGATTTTGATGGAGACCAAATGGCGGTTCACGTACCGTTAAATGAAGAAGCGCAAGCAGAAGCTCGTTTGCTAATGCTAGCGGCTCAAAATATCTTGAATCCTAAAGACGGCAAACCAGTTGTAACGCCTTCCCAAGATATGGTACTAGGAAACTATTACCTAACAATGGAAGAAGATGGGCGTGAAGGAGAAGGAATGATTTTCCGTGATCTAAACGAAGCGGTTCTTGCTTTTAAAAATGGTTACGTGCATTTACATTCAAGAATTGGTTTGCAAACTTCTTCTCTTAAAAACAAACCGTTTACCTCTTGGCAAAAAGAACGAATCTTGATTACAACAGTTGGAAAAGTGATTTTCAATGAAATCATGCCACCTGAGTTTCCTTACTTAAATGAACCAACCGATTACAACTTGACTGTACAAACACCAGACAAATATTTTGTAGAGCCAGGTACGGATATTCCAGCCTTTATCAAAGAACAACCCATCATTTTACCGTTCAAGAAAAAGAATCTTGGAAATATCATTGCAGAAGTCTTCAAACGTTTCAAAATTACAGAAACCTCAAGAATGTTAGACCGTATGAAAGACTTAGGCTATAACCAATCTACATTCGCTGGTATGACTGTTGGGATTGCCGACATCATGAACTTGAAAGAAAAACAAGCAATCATTGATGATGCACACAAACAAGTAGAGGTCATCACTAAACAATTCCGTCGTGGTTTGATTACAGATGATGAACGGTATGAACGTGTTATCGGCGTTTGGAATGCAGCCAAAGACACCATTCAACAAAAACTAATGGAAAGTTTGGATGCGAAAAACCCAATCTTCATGATGAGTGATTCAGGAGCTCGTGGGAATATTTCCAACTTTACTCAGCTGGCAGGAATGCGTGGACTGATGGCAGCACCAAATGGACGCATCATGGAACTTCCAATTATCTCTAACTTCCGTGAAGGTCTATCTGTCTTAGAAATGTTCATCTCCACACATGGAGCGCGTAAAGGAATGACCGATACGGCCCTTAAAACAGCCGATTCAGGGTACTTAACACGTCGTTTAGTTGACGTAGCACAAGATGTAATTATTCGTGAAGATGATTGTGGAACAGATCGTGGTCTTGACATTTCTTCTATCAAAGAAGGCAACGAAATTATTGAGCCTTTAGAAGAACGCTTAATTGGTCGTTATACCAATAAAGCTGTTCATCACCCCGAAACTGGTGCAATTGTCATTGCCAAAAATGAAATTATCTCTGAGGATATTGCAAAAGAAATCGTAGATGCAGGTATTGAAACGGTTAATATCCGTTCAGTCTTTACATGTAATACCAAACATGGAGTATGTAAGCATTGTTATGGACGGAACCTAGCAACTGGTTCTGAAGTAGAAGTAGGAGAAGCAGTGGGAACAATTGCTGCCCAATCCATCGGAGAACCCGGAACACAGCTTACAATGCGTACCTTCCATACCGGTGGGGTTGCCGGAGACGATATTACTCAAGGGCTTCCTCGTGTCCAAGAAATTTTTGAAGCACGTAATCCTAAAGGGCAAGCTGTTATCACCGAAGTAACGGGTGAAGTGATTGACATGCAAGAAGATGCAGCAACACGTACTCGTGAAATCACGATAAAAGGTGCAACGGATACTCGTACTTATACCGTTCCTTATACTGCACGTCTAAAAGTTGCAGAAGGGGATACAATTCACCGCGGAGCACCTCTGACGGAAGGATCAATTGATCCAAAACAATTGCTTCGTGTTCGTGATGTATTATCTGTTGAAAACTATCTATTGCGCGAAGTACAACGTGTATACCGGATGCAAGGGGTAGAAATTGGCGATAAACATATCGAAGTAATGGTTCGTCAAATGTTACGCAAAGTTCGTGTCATGGATCCAGGTGATTCTGATATCTTACCAGGAACATTGATGGATATTTCAGAGTTTAGAGACCGTAACTATAAGACACTTATCTCTGGTGGCTCACCTGCTACTGGTCGTCCTGTCTTACTTGGTATTACCAAAGCATCTCTTGAAACCAATAGTTTCTTATCAGCAGCATCGTTCCAAGAAACTACGCGTGTGTTAACAGATGCAGCGATTCGTGGAAAACAAGATCCACTTCTTGGTCTTAAAGAAAATGTTATCATCGGGAAGATTATTCCTGCTGGTACAGGTATGGCAAAATATCGTAATATGGAGCCAAAAGAAGTAGGCGCTGCAAGCGAAAATGTTTACAGTATTAGTGATATTGAAGCACAAATGGCAGTTGAAGATGCTTTGAAAAATAAAGAATAAGCGCTTGGAAAAAGAGCAGGAATGATTCCTGCTCTTTTTTTTTGTTCAATACAATGTAACAAGGAATAAACCAGCTGTTAAAAAGGGGACAAAGGGGATGACTTGGTGGTTAAGGGAAAAAGTCCAAGAAGAGAAATAAAAGCAAGCAAGAATCGCCAAAAACGAAGCCCAAAAAATAATCCATAAGACGGAATGTAAGTTGAGTAATAAACACCAAAAAATCAGGATTTTGATATCGCCACCTCCAAGTCGGGAAGAAAAATAAAAAGAAAAAATCTTGAAGAAGAGGTAGCACCCAAACGCTTGGAAAAAATGAAGCATGAAAAAATTCTCTTCTACTATGAAACTAAAGAGGCATAGAAAAACAAAGACAGAATAGAGAAAAGGGCACACAATCAGGTAGTAGTAATCGGTAATTGACAGGCATAGAGCCATGAGATAGAGTAAAAGTAGCCAAAGTGGTGTGTGCCTTTGAGTATATAGATGTACAAAAAGGAATGCGCTATTGAGGATAAAACTATTGAGAATAATGGCATCATACCTGCCTGAATAATCGGATATCCTAGTAAATCTGAGAGGATTTGCGACAAATGGAAAAAGAGTGGAAGAAGTGTCTGTTAGTAAGTTATGATAGGACTTTAGATTATTAAATAATAAAGGCGGTAAAATGAGACAAACATCTAGCAAGATACGACCAAAATATAAACCAAAGAAAAAATAAATGAATGTATTCATTGGCAACTCCTTTATGCGTTTTTTATTAAATACGTAAAAAAGTGAGGGGTTCATTTTAGGAGGAAAATCATGAAGCAAGAGTGGACCTTAGGCGTGGATATAGGCACAACTCAAACCAAGGCAGTTCTTTTTGCAAAGACTGGACAAGCACAAAAAAGCTTTTACCAAAAGTATCCTACCAGTCACCCTAAAGTGGGGTACGCAGAACAATCCTTGCAAGAGATCGAACGGGCAGTTCTGTTTTGTATTCAAACTGCTAGCAAGTATGCAACAGAAAAAAATAGGACGATTAAAGCCGTATCATTTTCTAGTGCGATGCATAGTTTTGTTCTTTTAGATCGTCAAGATGAGAGTCTGACTAATTTGATTATTTGGGCGGACACGCGCAGTGAATCAGTGATAGAGAAGCTGAAAAAAAGCAAGCTCGCGCAAAAATTTTATACAAAAACAGGGGTTCCGACTCATGCGATGAGCCCTTTTGCAAAGTATTTGTATTTTAAAAAGGAAGAACCAGAACTTCTTTTAAAAGTCGACAAAATCTTAGGTATCAAAGAATATCTGCTGTACCGGTTGTGTGGGGAGTTTGTGAGTGATTACGGTTGTGCTTCTGCTACGGGCTTTTGGAATTTTGCTACAAAAGACTGGGATGAAGAGATTTTATCTTTTCTAGCTATTAAGCGAAATCAATTACCTACACTTGTTCCACCAACTTATCAACTACGTCCTGTAACGGAATTCGGACAAACTGTTTTGCCAGAAATGTCGGCTATTCCCTTTGTGATTGGCAGTTCAGATGGCATTCTAGCCAATGTTGGCCTAGGTGCGCTTAAGGATGGTCAAGCGACCTTATCGCTTGGAACGAGTGGAGCCATTCGAACGATGGTTCACAAGCCTCAAATTGATGTGCAAACGCAAACGTTTTGTTATATGCTGGACGATACACATTGGCTTGTTGGTGGGGCATCTAGTAATGCGGGCAACGCATTTGAATGGGGCATCAAACAGTTGTTGAGTAGTGAAATAAATTTTGGTAAGAAAGAATACGAACAATTATTTGAAGAAATTGAACATATACCCGTCGGTTCAGATGGACTATTCTTTTTCCCTTACCTTTGCGGGGAACGAGCACCTATTTGGGATGCAAAAGCAAGTGCTAGTTTTGTCGGGTTGACAATCAAGCATACGAATCAGGCAATGATGCGTGCTATTTTAGAAGGTGTGGCTTTTAACTTGGCTCAAATTTTAAAAGAAATTATCCAAATTTCTGGCTCTGTGACCGAGCTTTTAAGTACAGGTGGTTTTTCAAATTCTAGGGTTTGGAAACAGCTAGTAGCAGATGTGCTAAATTGTCCGTTGTCTTTTCCTGAAACGGTAGAAGCATGTTGCTACGGCGCTGCAGTGGTTGCTTGGAAAAGCTTAGGAGAACTTGACTCGTATCAAGCCGTAGCAAGCTTGAATACGATACAGGAGCTTGTTTTACCAAAACCAGAACAATCTGCGCAATACCAACAGCTGTATCCTGTTTTTAAAGAGTTGCAAGGGACAATGGCAACAAGCTATCAAAAACTACGAGAAGTATCGAATCTCAAATAAGTCTTTCTTTTTTTAAAAATTTACGCTAATATGAACTTATATATTAGGAGGGTAAAATGAAAAGTAGATGGATTTTTGGGAGTATCGTTTTTTTGTTTTTATTAGGAGGCTGTGTACGTAGTGAAAAAGAGAAAGAGCAAACAGCAAATTTGTTTATTGAATACATGTTTTTGGGAGAAAAAAAACAGTCATTTGAAAAAAAATTTAGTCAAAGTAAAGAACTGATAGCTTTGTCCCAGCAGACACGAGGGATTTTTCAAGAAGGGTTTATTGAAGGATTTTTGCAAACAGAAAATCAAAGTATTTCCTCATTGCAACTACAGGAGCTTGCTGCAACTTTTTTTGATCGCGTAAAGCTTGTTAGTACATTTAGTCAAGTGAAAATGCAGCAAAGAAAAAGTGTAGTTCAAGTTTGGTATGAAATCTATGGCTTGGATATGGTGGGCTTGATGAGCCAGACATTGGCAACATTTAGTCAAGAAGTAAAACAAACTCAGACAATCTTATCAGAAAATGAAAAATCAGAGCAATTATTAATCGTTTTTAAAGAAAGCTTGCAACAAACAAAAAGAGTGGAAAAGCCCGTAACGGTCAAGCTGCTCTTTGTAGTTGATCAAAAGAACAAATGGAAGTTAAAAAAAGATACTGGCAAGCAATTAGAAAAGCTTTATTATGCGTTTTTACTTGGTAAAAAAAATCAAGTGGAGTACGTCAAAGATCTGACCCAAAAAATCCGCTAAAAAAGTCATGTGTCACGTTATTAAAGTGAACGTTTTATTGTGAAAAAACAATTATGTATTTTGTAGGAATTTACTTGTAATTGAGCAAAGGGTTTTCCTTAGTAGCAGTTTCGTATTTGAATATAATTATTATTAAATGATAATAATTATAAAAATAAGCGCTGATAACGCATTATATTTGATTTTATTTTTAACTAACGGTATGATGAAATAGTAAAAATAAGAAGGAGTGAAGAAAATGAGTTATCAAAAATCAAAAGCAGTTTTAAATCAATTGGTGGCAGACCTTAGTCAATTTGCAACAATCATCCATCAAACACATTGGTATATGAGAGGGGAAGACTTCCTTACATTACATCCTAAAATGGATGAGTATATGGATGAAATTAACGATCAATTAGATGAAGTGGCAGAACGCTTGATCACAATTGGTGGGGCTCCTTATTCAACATTAGCAGAATTTGCTGCCCATACAAATTTAGGCGATGAAACTGGTACTTATCAAAAATCAACAGAAGAGCGCATGGCACGTTTAGTTGAGGGATACCGCTATTTGCAAGCTTTATACGGTAAGGGAATCGAAGTTTCTGGTGAAGAAGGAGACGACGTTACCCAAGATATGCTGATTGCTTGCAAGGGTGCTGTTGAAAAGAATATTTGGATGTTACAAGCAAAACTTGGAAAATCTCCCGAAGTCGATACGGTAGAAATTGAAGTGAAAATTAAAGGATAATTTTTAAAATAAGAAAAGTGGGTGACTGTATTTTATTGATACAGTTGCCCATTTTTTTTATAAGCAGAAACGTTGTCTTCTATCTTTTTCTTTGCTATACTTTTTTTGTGATTAGTGTCACAATAATACTGAAGGAGAGTGTTCAAAAAATGAAGGTAGTAGTCGTAGGATGTACACACGCGGGAACAGCAGCAGTCAAAAATATTCTTGCTTTACACCCGGAGGCAGAAGTGACGGTATTTGAAAGAAATGATAACATCTCCTTTTTATCTTGCGGAATAGCTCTTTACGTCGGCGGAGTTGTAAGCGATCCCAAGGGGCTTTTTTATTCAAACCCAGAAGAATTGGCCTCTTTAGGAGCTACAGTTAAGATGGAACATGATGTGACTGAAATAGATGTACAAGCACAAAAAGTAAAAGCAAAAAATTTACAAACAAACGAAGCATTCGAAGTTGCGTATGACAAGCTTGTTATGACAACAGGGTCTTGGCCAATTATTCCACCAATTCCCGGACGTGAGGCAGAGAATATTTTGTTGTGTAAAAACTATAATCAAGCCAATGTGATTATCGATAAAGCAAAACATGCACAAAAAATCGCTATTGTTGGAGCAGGGTATATTGGTATTGAATTAGTCGAAGCTTTTGTGGAATCTGGCAAAGAGGTGACCTTGATTGATGGTCTAGATAGGATCTTAAACAAGTATTTGGATCAACATTTGACCGATATTCTGGAAACAGAATTAAAGGAACGTGGTGTCACACTTGCCCTTAATGAATCTGTATCAGAATTCAAAGCAGATGATCAAGGAAAAGTTCAGCAGGTAATCACCGAAAAGGGTAGCTATGAGGCAGATATGGTCATTATGTGTGTTGGCTTTAGGCCCAATACTGATTTGCTCAAAGGAAAAGTAGAGATGTTGCCAAATGGAGCTTTGATTGTGGATGAGTATATGCGAACAAGCAATCCTAACATTTTAGCAGCTGGTGATAGTACAGTGGTACACTACAATCCAAGTAACTTGAAACAATACATTCCACTAGCCACAAATGCAGTTAGACAAGGCATGCTTGTTGGACAAAACTTAACGGAAGAGCGCATGGCATATAGAGGCACCCAAGGAACCTCTGGCTTATATTTGTTTGGCTGGAATATTGGCTCAACGGGCGTGACAAAAACCAGTGCAGCGTTAAATAATTTAGAAGTACGTGCAGTTGAATTTGAAGACAACTACCGGCCAGAATTTATGCCGACAACGGAAAAAATCTATATGCAATTGGTTTACGAAGCGGATACCCACCGAATTGTGGGAGGACAGTTGATGTCGAAATATGATGTCACACAATCAGCCAATACTTTATCATTAGCTATTCAAAACAAAATGACGGTTGAAGACTTAGCAACGGCTGATTTCTTCTTTCAACCACATTTTGACCGTCCTTGGAACTACTTAAACCTACTTGCACAAGCAGCGTTAGCACAAATGTAAGCACAAATGCTAAAACCACCTTAAATGGAATAGGGTGGTTTTTTCTTTTTTGCTAAAGATAAAAAAAAAAGAAAGTAAGAGCGGTTGATATTTTAAGTAAGGTTTGTATAATTAAAATAAGAACAAAATCGTTTGTTAAATAAATAGTCAATAAATAGAAAATGAGATTTTTTTAGAGGGGGTCCAAGTAAATGGAAAAAGAACAGGTCGCGACGCAAAGAAATTATATTTGTCATAGTTCAAACTTTGATCAACCCTTTACTGGGTGTGTGATTAAAAAATTGGAAAACAGCTGTATTGTTGAAATCATCAGATGGACAGCTGAGGACGAATTTATGGTCTTTGATTTGCTGAGTAAGACGGTCATCCCCTACGCTCAAATAGTAAAAAAGGAAGACGAATAAATAGTAAGATACAAGGAATTCAAATAAAATACTGCAGTCCCGTTTATCTAATAAACCGGACTGCAGTATTTTTATTTTAATAAAGATAAAATTTTTAAAGCACTTTTTTCATCGATGAAAAAATGAGTGAAGAAGTCTCCTCGAAGCGCACCTAAAACTGCTTCAGCTTTGAATTTTGAGTTACTTACCCCAATCCGAGTTGGGACATCCAAGATTTGCTCTAGGCTTAGACCAAACGTTGGATCATTTTCCAAGTTTAAAAAGTGTCCGTATTGATCAAATGGTCGCCCATAAACTAACCCACAAGCTTGAGCTAAGTGATTGCCAAATAGTAGGTGGCGATTGCGATTCCAAGCCTCTACACTAGTGATAGAGGCAGGGGTGGCAATACCCGATAAAATAATATCGGAATGAGCAGCGGTCAACAATGTCTTTTGTAAAATTGGCTCTAAAGCGAGTAACTCACGTGCTTGGCTGTTGATGATATACAACGGGGCACTAAGCGTTAGATATTTTGACTCATATTTCATTGCCGCTTTTTGTACAAGACGCATCGAACCAGCTAAAGATTGATATTTTCCGATTTCTCCGATAAATTGGGTAAAGATGAGCTTTTCTCGGATTTCTGGTTTGAATTGCTCGATGACCTTGTAGACACTATCCCCCCACGAAAGAGCTACAACATTCGCACTTTGAATAAATTCTTGCACACAATGTGCGGTGAAATGCCAAAAATGAATATCACGATGGGCCAAGTCCTCGGTATCTTTTAAAATGAAAAGTTTCGTTTTAAAGTGCTGATTGAGGGAGTTCTCTAGTTCGTAATTGCGCTCATAGGGAGAGCGGATGTTAATGGTTACGATGCCAGACTCTTTTGCCTCACTCAAGTATTTCAGTATTTTATAACGACTTAGTTCATATTTTTTGGCCATCTCAATGACAGGGATATTTTCTAAATAAAAATCTTTGGCTAGTTGGATTAAAAGTTCATTTTGTTCATCATGATAATTGTTCATAGACTCAAGCCTTTCCCTAATGTACTTATCAATATTATACCAAAAGTGTCAAGCTCTAAAATTGATAAAAATAAAAAATAGACATTTTATTTACATTTTTTAAAAAATAAGTTATGATATATTTGTAAAAACTTTAAAAAATAGAAATATTTTTTAATAATTTGAAAAGGAGGGGATGGATTTGGAAGAAGAAGTACTCGCTTTGCACAAAAAGCACACGGGTGTTTTAAGCATCCATTCAGATCTGCCTGTACTAAACGGTCACGATTTATCGAAAGCGTATACACCTGGTGTGGCGGCGCTCAGTAAGTTGATTGAAAAGGATCATGATTTAGCTCGAGAGTACACCATTAGTGGCAAGCTCGTTGCGGTTGTAACAGATGGTTCTGCGGTATTAGGGCTGGGAGATATAGGCTCACAAGCAGGTTTGCCAATTGTGGAAGGAAAGGCGTTGCTGTACAAAACATTTTCAAAAGTAGATGCGGTTCCTTTGGCCATGGAGCAGGTAAGCATTGACGAATTTGTGGCAACTATCAAAAATATGGCGAACAGCTTTGCTGGGATTCATCTTGAAGATATTCAGGCACCGCGTTGTTTTGAAATCGAAGAAAAATTACAACAACAATTAGACATTCCAGTGTATCATGATGATCAAGAAGGCACCGCGATTGTTGTACTTGCAGGTTTATTGAATGCTGCCAAAGTTGTGGGCAAACCTATTGAGCGTTTGAAAGTAGTGATTAATGGTATCGGCGCTTCGGGTGTAGCAACGGCAAAGTTACTTGCTTTTGCAGGGATCAAATCGATTACATTAGTAGATCAACAAGGTGTATTAAAAGAAGGAGATAAAACACTTAACCCCTATCAAGCATCGCTCGTACAGCAATTAACTTGCTCAACAGAAGGAAATTCTCTTGCAGAAGCGATTGTAATGCAAGATGTTTTCATTGGTCTTTCAGTGGGATCAGTACTAAGCAAGGAGATGGTGGAAACGATGAATGAGGATCCCATTGTTTTTGCTTTAGCCAATCCTGTGCCTGAAATTACGCCAGACTTAGCAAAAGAAGCAGGTGTACGTGTGATGGCAACCGGAAGTTCTGCTTATCCAAATCAAATCAACAATATTTTAGCATTTCCAGGATTATTTAAAGGTCTGCTAGAGGCAAAAGGGAAAAAAGTTGATGAAGCTCTAGAGTACCAAGTGGCTAAAGCACTTGCAGACATGGTCAAACAGCCAACAGCAGAGAAGTTTATTCCCGGTGTATTTGAACCAGATGTAGTCGAAAATGTGAAACATGCGGTCATCAATTTTTTTAAAAAATAAAGAAAAGAGGATTGAAAAATGAAACAAACTGAAACGAAAACGTTGGTGCAAAAAATAGCTCAACTTAAAATTGGTTTTATTCCGCTACCTATTTATTTACTCTTAGTGGCCGTTTATTTTCTATTAACACTTGGCAAAATTATGCCGAATGACATGTTAGGTGCACTTGGTATCATGACCTTATTTTCGTTTATATTAGAAGAAATTGGCAAACATATTCCAGTATTAAACTCTTTAGGTGGGAAAGTGTTAGTTGTCACGTTTCTTCCTTCCTATTTAGTTTATAAGTCTTGGTTGCCAGAGTCTTCCATCAAGACGGTAACAGATTTTATGAGCAATAATAATTTCTTGAATTTTTTTATCGCTCTTTTAATTGTAGGAAGTATTTGCTCTATGAATCGAAAAACGTTGATTAAAGCAAGCTCTCGAATTATTCTAATTTTGATTATTTGTGATATTGTAGGCGCTTTAGTTGGAACGGGTGTTGGAATGTTGCTTGGTCTACCTGCATGGCAAGCTTATTTCTTTGTTGTAGCACCAATTATGGCTGGTGGTGTTGGAGAAGGTGCATTGCCATTATCTATTGGTTATGCTGGGTTTATTGCGACAAAACAGCCCGATGTTTTTGCTTCAATCCTTCCTTGTGTCATGCTTGGAAGTTTAATTGCGGTGATTTGTGCAGGAATACTACGTAAACTGGGGGAAATGAAACCAGAATTAACTGGAAATGGACGCTTGATTGACGAAGATGACGAACATTTGGATAATTTGAAAGGGGCGAAAGTCGACGTAGACATTGAAAAAATGTTAATTACGGGTGTACTAGCAATAGCGCTATATCTATTTGGGGTTTGGGTGAACAGCACGATTCATTTGCCAGCACCTATTGTGTTATTGGTTGCCGTTATGGGAGCGAAAATGTTAGGCTGGATTCCAAATGATATCCAAAATGGTGGCAATTCGTTGTATACTTTAACTGTAAAAGGTATTACTCCACCTCTTTTATTTGGGGTAGGGGTTGCGATGACTCCCTGGAAATCATTAGTCACGGTCTTTACACATGTGCCGATGATTCTTACTATTTTTGCAACGGTTGTAGCGATTGTGTTGACGGCCTTCATCACTTCAAAGATTTTAGGATTGTATCCGGTAGATACAGCCATTGCAGTTTCTTGTTGTAGCGGACAAGGTGGAACGGGCGCCCTTGCCATTTTGGCTGCTGGTGATCGGATGAGTTTGATGCCTTTTGCTCAAGTTGCCGTTCGGTTAGGCGGAGCAATGACCGTGACCTTTGCCATCTTTTTGATGGGGATTTTAACTTAAAATATAAAGGATGCGAGAATAATGTATGGTCAAAAAGAGCTAAGTGTTGTTTATTTAAAAGATAAAAAAATGAGGGAGTCTTGGCTTAGTCTTTTGCAACAAAGTGGGATTGAGCGAGTTTCAGAAGCGGAGATTCTTTCGTTAGACCGAACATTTGGCCTTTATCAAGATGACCATTTGGTCGCAACCGTTTCTTATAGTAAAAATATTATCAAGTATGTAGCAATTTTAGAAAATTACCGAGAAGGTGGCAGAGTATTCAACCAACTCATTTCTAAAGTGATGAGTACACTAGCCTACGAACAAATTTTTCACATACTGGTTTTTACAAAGCCAGTTTATATTCAGTCGTTCAATTATCTAGGCTTTCAATTATTGACTCAAACACCTCAGGGGGCATTTTTAGAGACGGGAGATGACTCCATTCAACGCTATCTTGCACAGTTGCCCAAAGCACAAAAAAATGCGGAAGTTGCAGCCATTGTCATGAATGCGAATCCTTTTACCAAAGGGCATCTTTATTTGATTGAAGAAGCGTTAAAACAAAGTGATTTCTTATATATTTTTGTTGTGAGCGCGGAAGAATCTCTGTTTACTTCAAAAGAGCGCTACGAGTTGGTACGAGCTGGGGTGGATCATTTGAAAAATGTGGCGGTTTGTCCTGGGGGAGAATATATGGTTAGTTTGGCCACTTTTCCTGCTTATTTTCTTCAATCAGAGGATGAGGTTATTGCGTATCAAACGGAGTTGGATGCGCGATTGTTCAAAGAGTGGATTGTGCCTTACTGCCACATAACCAAACGTTTTTTAGGGAGCGAGCCCTGTTCACATACGACAGATCTTTATAATGAAATGCTGTGTAAAATATTACCCCCTGAGGTTACGGTCAAAATTATAAAAAGGAAAGAAACAAAAGAAAAAGAGGTCATTTCGGCTTCGAAAGTTCGGCAATTCATTGCGCAAGACCAGATTTATGAGCTGTTGGAATGGCTCCCTCAATCGACCTATGATTTTATTGTTTCAAATATAAAAAAATTGAGGATCAAAGCAAGTAGAAAGGACGAAGAACATGAAGATTGAAAAGACAGCACTTGCAGGTACATTGGAATCAAGTGATATTCAAATTATGCTCTCTCAAGGAGAAAACGGCATTGAAATTGAATTAGAAAGTCAAGTCATGGAGCAATTTGGCAAACAAATTACCAAAGTAATTCGTGAAACGTTGGTAAGCTATGGAATTGATCAAGTAAAAGTAAAAGCAGTAGACAAAGGAGCGCTTGATTGTACAATTCAAGCAAGAACAAGAGCAGCGATTCAACGATCACTGGGCAAAGAACATGATTTAGATTGGGAGGCGCTTGTGTAATGGAACGATTAAGAAGAACGATGATGTTCGTACCAGGTAATAATCCAAGTATGGTCAAAGACGCAGGCATTTACGGAGCAGATTCAATCATGTTTGATTTGGAAGATTCTGTTTCCATGACAGAAAAAGACGCTGCACGTATGCTTGTTTTTCAAGCTTTACAGACAGTAGATTATGGAAAAGCAGAGCTCGTTGTTAGAATCAACGAGTTACATTCTGACTTTGGGAAAGCAGACATTTATGCTGTGGTTAAAGCTGGGGTCAACGTGATTCGCTTACCTAAAACGGAAACGGTTGAAGATGTAACCGAAGTAGAAGAGGTGATTGAAGCAGCAGAGAAATTTTTTAATATTCCAATAGGAAAAACCAAGATGATGGCAGCTATCGAGGGTGCATCAGGAGTTCTTAATGCACCAGACATTGCAAAAGCAAGTCAAAGACTGATTGGGATTGCCATCGGAGCAGAGGACTATGTAACAAATATGAAAACGCACCGCTATCCAGATGGTCAAGAGCTATTCTTTGCACGTAGCATGATTTTGCATGCAGCTCGAGCAGCCGGAATTGCTGCATTTGATACGGTTTATTCAGATGTAGAGAATGAAGCAGGACTGCGAGCTGAAGTGGAGTTGATTCATCAGTTAGGGTTCGATGGAAAATCGGTGATTAATCCACGTCAAATTCCTGTAGTTAACAGTGTGTATCAACCTAGCGAGAAAGAAATTGAGAATGCCAAAGCAGTAATCAGGGCCATTGAAGAAGCAAAAACAAAAGGCTCAGGTGTTATTGCGCTAAATGGAAAAATGATTGATAAACCTGTGGTGGAACGTGCAGAGCGCGTCATGATGTTAGCAAAGGCATCTGGTTTACTAGATGAGGAGGATATGTAACATGAAAAATCAAGTGAATCGTGATATTCCAGCAGAATTTTTGAAAGAATATCAACCGTTTGAAACAACGGAAATCGGCAATCCTATCATCCAACGTAGTGCACCCAAAGTACGTGCAGTGACTTTAGGAGATGATAAATTGGTAAACAGTGTAGAGGAAGTCATCAAAAAGTCTGGGTTAAAAGATGGCATGACGATTTCTTTCCACCATCATTTCCGCGAAGGCGATTATGTGTTTAATCATGTCATGAAAGTTATCAAAGAAATGGGCTTTAAAGATTTGACATTAGCGCCCAGCTCACTTACAAATGTTATGAATGATCGAGTGGTTGAGTGCATCAAGCAAGGCGTGATTACGTCTATCACTACAAGCGGCATGCGTGGTTCGCTAGGCGAGTTTGTCTCACGTGGTGGCATGAAAAATCCAGTGATTCTACGTTCGCATGGGAATCGCGCACGCGCAATTGAAGCAGGAGATATTAAGATTGACGTGGCGTTTTTAGGCGTACCAAATGCAGATGCTTATGGAAATGCGAATGCTATTTACGGAAAAGCGGTTTTTGGGTCGTTAGGCTATGCCAAAATAGATGCTCAATACGCGGATAAAGTGGTACTTTTGACAGATACTCTGGTTCCTTATCCGAATACTCCAATTAGTATTCCACAAACACAAGTCGATTATGTTGTAAAAATTGACGAAATTGGAGATCCAGAAAAGATTGGAGCAGGTGCGACACGTTTCACCAAAGATCCTAAGGAATTAAAGATTGCGCAAACCGTTAACCAAGTGATTGTCAACTCGCCGTATTTTAAAAATGGTTTCTCCTTCCAAACTGGGACAGGTGGGGCTGCACTTGCTGTGACAAGGTACCTAAAAGAAGACATGAAAGAACAAAATATTAAGGCTTCATTTGCATTAGGGGGCATTACCAAGCCAACCGTTGATTTGTTGAATGAAGGATTAGTTGAAAAAATATTAGATGTTCAAGACTTTGATAAAGGTGCTGCTCTTGGCATGGCCCAAAATCAAAACCAACAAGAGATTGATGCCTCATTTTATGCAGATCCACACAATAAAGGGGCGGTAGTCAACCAACTTGATATCGTGATCTTATCTGCTCTTGAAATTGATACGAAGTTCAATGTCAATGTGATGACTGGTTCTGATGGTGTTTTACGAGGGGCGATTGGGGGTCACCAAGACGCTGCCAATGCTAAAATGACGATTATTTCTGCACCGATCGTTCGAGGTAGAATACCTACAGTTGTAAAAGATGTGACAACAGTCATCACACCAGGGGCAAGTGTCGATGTGCTCGTAACAGAAGTTGGGATTGCTATCAATCCAAATCGTCAAGATTTAGTAGAGTTGTTTAAGCAAACCAAAATTCCTGTCTTTCCAATCGAAGAATTACAAGCACGAGCTGAAAAAATTGTTGGCGTGCCGGAACCATTAGTCTTTACAGATCGAGTGGTTGCTCTCGTTGAGTACCGTGATGGCACATTGATTGATGTCGTGAAAGAAATTAAATAACAAGGAAGTTGTGAAAAAATGAAAAATGTTTTTGAAAAAGGGATCCCTCAACGATTGGAAGACATGTTGGAGGCACGGGAAAATCGGAGTCAATTTCAGAAAAGTCTGATGCAACGATTCCCTGATGCGACCTTACTGGCACTGAAAATTAATGTTCCTGGACCCGTTAAAAATAACGAAGCCATTCAAAACATTTTTTGTGAAACGACACAACGCCTGGAAGACACTTTAAAACAAGCGAGTATGGCTGTTTTGGAAAAGGTTATCCGTGACTTGGCCAGTGGACCGGAACTGTTTTTAGTAGTCAACGTCAAGGCCAAGGCACTTAAAGAATGCACGCTTTATGTTGAACAGAGTTTTTGTCTAGGTCCATTGATAGATATGGATGTTTTCCAAGTGCAAGCAGGCCAACTTTCAGACATTTCACGTACGTCGTTAGGTGTTGCTCCAAGAAAATGCTTTGTATGTAAAGAGGAAGCAAAAAATTGTGCGCGTAACCGGACACATTCTCTAGAAGAAGTTCAACGAGAGATGAGTACCCTGTATTTCACTTTTTTTGATGAATAAATCTGGAGGGAATCCTGTGGAAAAAGAGATGAGAGAGGTAGCGTCTTACGCTGAAAGAGCGCTACTATATGAGGTAACGTGTACGCCAAAACCAGGGCTAGTAGATGCCGTGGATGCGGGAGCACATGAGGATATGGATATTTTCACATTCATCAAAAGTAGCTGTGTACTGAGAGGGTACTTTGAAGAGTTTTTTAAAAGAGGCTATCAAGCAGAAAAAGAGCTACCGTTACCTGAATTGTTCGAACAAATTAGACAACTAGGCCTTGAAGCGGAACAAGCCATGTACCAAGTAACTTTTGGGGTGAATACGCATAAGGGTGCCATTTTTTCGTTGGGCATCTTGCTGTGTGCTACAGGGTATGTGCACAAGCAAAATACTAGCATAACAGTAGAAAAAGTATTGTCTGTGACGAAAAAAATGTTGATTCGACTGTCCGCCGATTTTAAGAAATTAAACTTAGGTGAGAATCAATCCTATACTGCGGGGGAGCAACTGTATCTGAAATATGGTATTTCTGGCATTAGAGGTGAGGCGAGTGCAGGTTATCCGCTTGTTTACAACTATGCACTGCCTTTTTTAAAGAAGAGTAAAGGCACCACGCATGAACGCATGCTCGATACCCTGCTTTATCTTGTGACACTTGCTGAGGATACAAATCTTATTAAACGAGGCGGTTCATTGGCGACTCTTTTTGAAGTTCGGAAAAAAATCAAAAATTATTTTGATCATGGTGGAAGCAAAAGTGATCAAGGTAAGCAAGACTTGGCTACATTAAATCAAGAATTTAAAGATAAAAATCTTAGCATAGGTGGGTCGGCTGATTTACTGATTGTCACTTTGTATTTTTTCTTTTTAGAAGGAAATGATTTGGCGAACAGTGAGGCTTAATCAGTTAGATAGCGTACACAAAGTAACAATCTATAATAGAAGTAGGAGCATTATTTAGCTTTTAATAGGCATTAGCATTGTCTAACAGTTAAAAACAAACAGGATCCAAAAGTAATCACTACTTTTGGATCCTGTTTGTTTTTTAGAAAGAATGTAAGCTACGTTTTATATTGACTATCGGGGAATCAAAAGGTATCCTAATACCAAATAGAAACTAAATTTTCTGAAAATTTTTATTTTTTTACTTTATAGGGGGATGATCATGGGAAATTATTTAGTGTTGCAGACAGATTTTGGTTTAGGCGATGGTGCGGTTAGCGCGATGTATGGCGTTGCACATATGGTAAGTGATGATGTGGTGATTGAAAACTTGACCCACGATATTCCGCCATATGACATTTGGGTTGCATCTTATAGGCTGTATCAAACAGTTCAATATTGGCCAAAAGGCACCGTCTTTGTTTCGGTGGTAGATCCAGGCGTAGGTAGTCAAAGACAGAGTATTGTTTGTAAGACAAAATCAGGTCATTACATTATTACACCAGATAATGGTTCTTTGACTCATATTATGCATTATCAAGGATTGGAAGAAGTCAGAGTAATCGACGAAGTAACAAGCCGGTTGCCTCATTCTGAAGAAAGTCATACTTTCCATGGTCGTGACATTTATGCGTATAACGGTGCTCGTCTAGCTTCGGCAGAAGTATCGTTTGAAGAGTTGGGTAGTGTAATTGAAACGACTTCGATCGAGCAATTATCTATGGTTGATGCTACAATTGATAATGGAATTCTAACAGGCAGCATCGATGTCTTGGATGTCCGCTTTGGTTCACTTTGGACAAATATTCCATTAAATTCCTTACAAGAGGTTGCAATTGTTCACGGAGATTCCTTACAAGTGACAATCTATCATCATGGGCATAAGGTTTACCAAAATATTATGAAATTTGCCAAGTCATTTGCTGATGTTCAAGTTGGAGAGCCACTTGTCTATGTGAATTCTTTGGTGAATATTGGGGTAGCAGTCAATCAAGACTCGTTTTCCGATTTGTATCATATTGGGACAGGAATCGACTGGACCATCGAAGTTAGAAAAGCTCCAAAAATAATTTTTGAATAAGGAGAAAAGAATGAAAAAAGAATTATCAGTTAAAACAATTGTTGCTATTGGAATTGGCGCTGCAGTTTTTGTGATTTTAGGAAGATTTGCTATTATTCCAACGGGTTTTCCCAATACTAATTTGGAGACAAGCTATCCTTTCTTAGCTTTGATGTCTGTTATTTATGGGCCTTTAGCAGGTGCGTTGATTGGCTTTATTGGACACACTTTAAAAGATTTCACTACATATGGAAGCGCGTGGTGGAGTTGGGTAATATGTTCGGGTTTGGTTGGCGTAATTTACGGAATTGCAGGACGAAAAATTGATTTGATACACGGACAGTTTGGGAAAAAAGAAATTATCCATTTTAACCTGTATCAAATAGTTGGAAATGCGCTTGTTTGGGGTATCATTGCACCGATATTAGATATCGTGATGTTTAGTGAACCAGCAGGAAAAGTCTTTACACAAGCAGCGATTGCCAGTATAGCAAATATGGTAGCTGTAGGTGTCATTGGAACGTTACTAATGAAAGCCTATGCCGCAACGCGTCCTCAAAAGGGAAGCTTAACCAAAGAAGAAGAGTAAGGCAGTGGTTTAATACTCTAGAATGCTTGATTTAAGCAAATAAAAATAAGACCAAAAGAGTGAGTGCGCACAATGAGAGTGCTTGATCATCTTGCCTCCATTTTGCGCACTATTTTAAGTTTACCAATAATAATGATGAAAGAAGAGGAGAAACGGGCATGAAAAAACCGTTGATTTCATTTGAGGACTTTAGTTTTCAGTATCATAGTCAAGCAGAACCAACGCTGCATCATATTGATTTACAGATATATCCGGGGGAAAAAATTGCCATAGTAGGCCCCAGTGGTAGTGGCAAGTCAACGTTTTCTCATTGTATCAACGGGTTAATCCCACATCAATATGAAGGAACAAGTCAAGGCAAAGTGTTGGTCAATGGAAAAGACAATCAAGAGGTTACGTTAGGGGAAAGATCGTTTGATGTCGGAACGGTCTTGCAAGACACAGACGGCCAATTCATTGGATTAACTGTTGCAGAAGATATTGCTTTCGCTCTTGAAAATGATGCGGTAGACAAGCCAAAGATGAAAAAAGAAGTTCAAAAATGGGCCAAAGAAGTTGGTCTGATAGATTTTTTAACACACCGTCCCCAAGACTTATCTGGAGGTCAAAAGCAACGTGTTTCCATTGCGGGAGTTTTAATTAATGAAACGCCAATCTTATTGTTTGATGAGCCACTCGCAAACTTAGATCCTGCTTCTGGAAAAGAAACCATTCATTTGATTGATAAAATTCACAAACAAACTGGGGCTACGATTTTAATTATTGAGCATCGTTTGGAGGACGTTTTATACCGTGATGTGGACCGAATTATTGTATTTAATGAAGGGAAAATCGTAGCGGATCAAAAACCAGATGCGTTACTAAAAACTAATGTTTTAGCCGCTCAAGGAATTAGAGAGCCTTTGTATATTACGGCTATGAAGTATGCAGGAGTTGATTTAGCTAGTGTTTCTGGCATCGAGAAGAGCACGAGTATTTCAGCGCCACAGTTAAAGGAACAAATTGAAAAATGGGTAGCAAAGCAAGAATTTCAGATTGATGCAAGCAAGACAGAAGACTTGCTTAAATTGGAAAAAGTAACCTATCAATATCATTCAGAAGAACGTCTGGTTTTGGATGAAGTATCGACAACCTTTCATAAGGGTGAGATGGTGAGCATCGTTGGGAAAAACGGTGCGGGAAAATCGACGTTATGTAAGGCTGTTTGTGGATTTATTCAACCACAGAGTGGCAAGATGACTTGGAAAAAACAAGATTTTCAAAAGCTATCGATCAAAGAACGGGCTGACAAGATTGGTTTTGTGATGCAAAATCCCAATCAAATGATTTCAAAAAAAATGATTGCAGATGAAGTTGGACTTGGTTTGGTTCTAAGAGGAGTTCCGCAAGCAGAAATTAAAGAGCGTGTGGAGCGGGTTCTTAAGATTTGTGGGCTGTATTCGTTTCGAAATTGGCCGATTTCTGCTTTAAGTTTTGGACAGAAAAAGCGGGTAACAATTGCGGCTATTTTGGTTTTAGATCCTGAGATGATTATTTTGGATGAACCGACTGCGGGACAAGATTTTAAACATTACACAGAAATGATGCACTTTTTAGAGGAGTTGAACCAAACAGGGGTGACCATTGTGATGATCACGCATGACATGCACTTGATGTTGGAGTATACAGAACGTGCGCTTGTAGTCAGTGAAGGATTGATTTTGGCAGATACCGCCCCAGTGAGTGTCCTAACAAACCAAGCATTGGTTGCAGAAGCGCAGCTCAAAGAAACGAGTCTCTTTACGTTTGCCAAGCAGATTGGTTTGGCAGATCCACTAGAATTTGTGCAGACATTTATTCGCTATGATCGGCAGGTGCGTTTTCAATGAAAGAACATCAGATGTTAGGGTATATACCGGATCATACTTTTATTCATAAGCTGAATGCAACAACAAAATTGCTCTTTTTCATTCTTCTTTCAGTGGCATGTATGACAACCTATGATACGAGATTTTTATTTTTTATGAGTGTGTGCTCGCTGGTTTTATTTAAGCTTTCGCACATTCGCTTACGGCAAGTTTCTTTTGTGTTACGGTTCATTGCTTTTTTCTCCTTATTAAATTTGGTCGCAGTGTATCTGTTTTCTCCTGAATACGGGGTGTCTTTATACCATTCTAAAACAGTGATTTTTGAAGGGATTGGGCGATATAGTTTGACTCAAGAACAGCTATTTTATGAGTTCAATTTGGTCTTGAAATATTTCTCAACAATCCCATTAGCTCTATTGTTTATTTTGACGACAAATCCTAGCGAGCTAGCGGCAAGTCTGAATAAGATTGGTGTCAGCTACAAAATAAGTTATGCGGTTGCCCTTGCGATGCGTTATATACCAGATATTCAAGAAGATTTTTTTAATATTTCTCAGGCGCAACAAGCAAGAGGGTATGAAATGTCAAAGAAAGCTAGCTTATCAAAGCGTATCAAAGGAACCGCACAAATTATTATGCCCCTCATTTTTTCGAGTTTAGATCGGATTGAAACGATCAGTACCGCTATGGAGCTACGTCGATTCGGCCAGAAGAAAAAAAGAACCTGGTATGCATCAAAGTCACTCCAGCCAAAAGATTTTGCTGTGTTGGCAATCGGAATTGGGTTAACCATTATTAGCTTTAGTTTATTTTATGTTAATGGTGGAAGATTTTATAATCCGTTCCACTAATTTAAAAAAAGACACTCGTTTTCAAACGGGTGTCTTTTTGCCTTATAGGATTAATGAATGTTCGCTTTTGTAATAGCTTGAATGACCGCATTGCGAAAGCCGTTTTCTTCAAGCGCCGCCACACCACGAATCGTTGAACCACCAGGAGAACATACTTGGTCTTTTAAAACTGCTGGATGGGTTTGACTTTCTTGCGCTAAAGTAGCCGCTCCTTGAATCATTTGTAACACGATTTTGTAAGCTTCTTTGCGTGAGAGTCCGTTTAGTACAGAGGCATCTGCCAAAGCTTCGATAAATACATCGACAAATGCAGGGCCACAGCCAGCGACTGTGCCAAAAATACCCAATTTTTCTTCTGGGACTTCCAAAGCTTGACCAAGTGAACCTAAGAGGGCTTGGACCGTTTCTTTGTGCGTTGTTTGACAATTCTTTCCATAGCTTACGCCTGTCATACCCGCTAAGACTTGAATGGGTGTATTGGGAATGGCACGTGCAACCAAGGAGTGCGAACCCAATGCGCTTTGGAGAACTGCGATACTTGGCGAAGTTGCCAAAGATAAAACGATTGTATTTTGCCCAAGGTTTCCTTTCAATTCCTTAAGTATACTTGGAATAACAGAGGGAATTGTTGCGATACAAACAACGTCACAGTCTGTTAAATCCGCTACGTTTCTTACTAAACGAAAACCTAACTCTGCTTGTAATGCCTCCGCTGTTCCACTTTTCCCGCCTTTTACTAATAGATTTTCTGGTCGTACGATTTGACTTTTTAATACGCCTCTAATAAACGCACTACCAATCTGACCTGCACCAAAACATGCAATTTTCATGTTATCCGCCTCACTTTCTTCTAGTACTTAAAGTATACTGGCCTAAAAGAAGAAGTGCAAACGCTTTTTAAAAAAGCATAATTAAATAAAAATGAGAAAAAGTATGCTATGATTTAGTTCATCAAAGAATTTGAAAGGGTGAGTAAAATGAGTGAGACGTTATTAATTGCAAAAAATCGTGACTTATACTTTTTTCCGTATTGTACTGAAATCGATGTTTGGTCAAGAACTGAACTTCTAGATGCTATGGCAAATCCTCTTTTAAGTGTGAATCAAGCACTCTGGAGTGAAAAACTTAGCCACTATCAATTGATTATCTTTTTGGACTATGGCTTTTCACCAGAAATGGCGGTATTTGTTAAAAGATATACTGCGGCTAAAGTTGTTCTTTATTTTTGGAATTATTTTGCTGCGGACAAACAGTTGCTATTAGCTCAAACACAAGCAGCAAAAGTTGTGGATGAAATTTTTTCATTTGATCCAATTGAGGCCCAACAATACGGATTGCTGCATAACTCAACTTTTTATTCGTTAAATTTGAAGAACCGAACCTTACCAATCCAGTATGACATATTTTTTGGTGCGTCAAATAAAGGTCGGGTTGACCAAGCACTGGAGTTAGAAAAAACATTTGAATTATTAGGTTTGACTACGTTTTACCACATCACAAAAGGGGAAGGCAAAACGACTTCTGAATATGTGCCTTATGATCAGTATTTAGATTTTGTATTTCAAAGTCGTGCTATTTTAGAAATCATGCGAGAACATCAAACAGGGCTGACTTTACGTAGCATGGAGGCTTTGTATTTCAAAAAGAAATTAATTACAACGAATCCAGTGATAAAAGACTATTGTTTTTATCATCCTCATAACATTTTTGTTCTAGGCCAAGATGATAACGCGTATTTGCCTGAATTTATGCAAAAGCCTTATGAGCCTGTGAAGAAAGAAATTTTGGATTTCTACGATGTGAGCGCTTGGTCACAGCGCTTTGCGCACCAAGATTTAGAAGCGTTTCAACGATTGGAATACAAAAATTTCCAGAATGTAGAATAAGTGCGCGCCAGCATCAAAAATTAGACACTCATGTTATAATAGAGAGGAAGAGAAACTAGGATAGAGGAAGAGAATAGATGAATGAAAAAATCAAAGGAAAATTAGCGTTGTTGCCAGATCAACCTGGTTGCTATTTGATGAAAGATCAAAATGGGACGATTATTTATGTAGGGAAAGCCAAGATATTGAAAAATCGTGTGCGTTCTTACTTTACTGGTAGTCATGATACAAAAACAGAAAAGCTAGTTAGTGAAATTGTGGATTTTGAATATATCGTAACAGAGTCAAATGTGGAGGCACTTCTTCTTGAAATCAATTTAATTCAAAAGAATGATCCCAAGTACAATATTATGCTAAAAGATGATAAAAGTTATCCTTATATCAAAATAACCAATGAAAAGTACCCAAGACTCATGATTACGCGTAAAGTTTTGAAAGATAAAGCACACTATTTTGGACCCTATCCAGATGCCAAGGCTGCTAACGAAACCAAACGTTTGTTGGATCGACTGTATCCTTTAAGAAAATGCAGTTTGTCCTCAAAAAAACCTTGTTTATACTATCACTTAGGCCAATGCTTATGCCCTTCAGTTTTTGAGGTTGATCCAAAAGTCTATCAAGATATGGTGGAAGAAATTAAGCATTTCTTAAATGGAGGGTACACAGAAATTCAAAAAAATATTGAAAAGAAGATGGGGCAAGCTGCTGAAAATCTGGAGTTTGAAAAAGCAGCTGAGTTCCGTGATCAAATTCAATCCATTCAAACCGTTATGACTCACCAAAAAATGACGAATACTGATTTTGTTGATCGTGATGTATTTGGATATGCAATTGATAAGGGCTGGATGTGTGTCCAAGTCTTTTTTGTTCGGCAAGGTAAATTGATTGAGCGAGATGTTTCGATGTTTCCGTTTTATAATGAAGCAGAAGAAGATTTCTTAACCTTTTTGGGACAGTTTTATCATAATCAAAAACACCTGCCACCAAAAGAAGTCTTATTACCAGGAAACATCGAAGCAGAAAGTGCACAAGCAGTTATTCCAACCAAACTGATCCAGCCACAAAGAGGGAAGAAGAAAAAACTGGTTGAGTTAGCCAACAAAAATGCGTTTGTTTCGTTGACTGAAAAATTTGATTTAATTATGCAAAAAGAAGAGCGGACGACAGGAGCCCTTGAAAGGCTGGGTCTGGCAATGGGAATTGCTACGCCAAACCGTATAGAAGCATTTGATAATTCAAATATCATGGGCACGAATCCTGTTTCGGCGATGATTGTTTTTGTAGATGGAAAACCCTGTAAAAAAGAATATCGAAAGTACAAAATCAAAACCGTTAAGGGACCAGATGACTATGCCTCTATGCGGGAAGTAATCTATAGAAGATATGCTCGTGTTGTAAAAGATTGCTTACCATTTCCAGACCTTATTATAATCGATGGCGGGAAAGGACAAGTAGATGCTGCTAAAGAAGTCCTAGAGGAACAATTAGGCTTAGCTATTCCAGTTGCAGGGCTTGCCAAAAATGATCGACATCGTACGAGTGAACTGTTATACGGGGATCCACTTGAAGTAGTAAATTTGACTCGTAATTCACAAGAATTCTTTTTATTACAAAGAATTCAAGACGAAGTGCATCGTTTTGCGATTACGTTTCATCGTCAGCTTAGAAGTAAAAATAGTTTTGCTTCGCGTTTGGATGAGATTGAAGGCTTAGGACCAAAGCGGAAACAACAGCTATTGCGCCAATTCAAATCTTTGAAAAAAATAATTGAAGCCTCAGAAGCAGAATTAAAACAAGCTGGACTGCCAACCAACGTTGCACACACGGTCTACACACATTTTGCGAAAGATCGAAGTGAAACAACACAAGAAGCAGTACAAAATACGACTGCGGCAAGCCCTCACTAAAGAGCCTGAAATATAACTTTTAAGTTATATTTCAGGCTCTTAGTCTTCAAATAAGCGGAGGGCACAGAAGTAACTTCTTTGTAAGTAAACTTAAATCAGCAAAGACTTGCAGAGAAATTCCGGTTGGACTTTCAAAGCTACTCACTTCTGTCCTACCTTCTTTTTTATTTGTTTAAATAATAAAAAAGAAGCAAGAGGACAGATAATAGTAAACGACTGGCTAGATGAATGACTTGGATGCGACCATTTAAGATCAATCCGTTTAGGCAGGCTGTTCCGAGTAACCCGATTAATGAAATCCAAAGAAAGCATGGTGAAAGTGGTGAGCAAATTCCAATCAAAGCGAAGCCAACATTCAAGCACATCAAGTAAAAAGGAATTTGTTGACGTAAAAAGGCCAAAACCCCACTTGTCCCCATCAAGAATAAATAAGAATAAAGTACTCCGTATAAGATAAATTTCATTTTTTTCCTCCTTAAGCTATACTTAAAACAAAATAAGTCTACCACAGGGGGTGAACCCCCTGAAAAGGAGAAAATATGTATATTGGAAAATTTCAGCAACAAATGAATACGACACGTGATACAGTAAGATATTATATGGAGCAAAAGCTGCTACATCCCAAGAAAAAAAATGGGAATTATTGGTTTGAAGAGCAGGAAATAGCAGACTTTGAAGCCATTTTGGAGTTAAAAGCCATGGGGTTTTCGATTTCCACGATCCGAGTAATTAAGGAAAATCGTGCAAAACTAGGGTGTAATACGAAGGACCAGCACCAAGAAAATTTGAAATTAGTGGAAAGTGAATTACAAAATGTCAGTCAAAAAATCGAAGCTTACCGACAACAAAAAAAACACCTAGAAACAACAAAAGTACTACTAGAACAATCACTTTTTTTAAAAAAGTAAAATAAGCTTTACATAAAAAGTAAAGTGAGCTATACTTTTTAAAGTGGAATATGAATGGGGCGAGTATGTTGCAGAACAAAATTCAGCAATTACGAAAAGCAAAAGGGCTAACACAAAGCGAGTTGGCCGAAGCTGTCAGTGTTACGAGACAAACAATTATCTCTTTAGAAAGTGGTCGGTACAATGCCTCGCTGCATTTGGCCCACCGTATTGCAAAACTCTTTGAAACGCACATTGAAGCAGTATTTATTTTTGACGATGAGGAGGACAGTTAAAAATGAATTTTACAAATAAAACTATTCAAAATGATGAACAGTATAAGGAAGTAGTGAACAAAAGAAGAAATAAAATGTTGTTGATCGCTTTTATGGGTGTGTTAACATTACTTTTACTGTGGCTATTGCCTAGCATGATTGGTTTTCAAATTAGCGATTTTGCATCGGGTATATATACAGGGGTTGGTTTTGGCTTGATTTCATCTGGAAGTATCAAAGCCATTCAGTTGAAAAAAATCGTTCAGAGTAGCGAAAAACTTAAAAAAAAGCGTATCGAAGAACACGATGAACGAATTCTTGAAATTAGTTTGAGAGCGTACAAAGTAGCAGGAATCTCATTATTGGTTGTTGCTTATTTTATTGGCTTTATTGGGATGCTTTTTAATGGAGTATTTGCTTGGATTATGGTGTTACTTGTAGGAGTATTTTTAGGAGTATATACTCTTGCATTTGTTACATATAAAAATAAAATGTAGGTCGAAGGAGGAGAATAAATGTTAGAGGTAAATGGGTTGGTCAAAACGTTTGATGAGATGACAGCAGTAGATGATGTCAGTTTTAAAATTGAAGATGGAACTATATTGGGCCTGATTGGGCAAAATGGCGCTGGAAAAACCACGACGTTTCGTCTGATATTGGATTTTTTAACAGCCAATCAAGGGGAAGTACTTTGGAATGGACAAAAACTGAATCAAGAAGTTTATAACATAATTGGGTACTTGCCAGAAGAACGAGGGTTGTATCCTAAAATCTCGATTGAGGATCAAATTATTTATTTTGCCAAACTAAGAGGCAAGAAAAAAGAAGAAATTGCTCCCAAAATTGATGAGTGGTTAAAGAAATTTGAAGTAAAAGGGAAAAAAACAGATAAAGTGAAGACTTTATCTAAAGGAAATCAACAGAAAGTACAAGTGATTTGTACACTAATTCATGAACCAAAGCTGATTATTTTAGATGAACCTTTCAGTGGATTAGATCCAGTAAACGCAGAACTTTTGACTCAAGCGATTATCGAATTGAAAAGTAAAGGGTCTTGTGTTATATTCTCTAGCCACAATATGGATAATGTTGAAAAAATTTGTGACCAGCTCTTAATGTTGAAAAATGGCAAACCGGTCTTAAATGGAAAAGTCCAAGAGATTCGCGAACAATTTGGCAGAATCAAATTATATTTAGAAACGACCTATCCTTTATCGGAGTTAGAAAAGGTACCAGGTGTTGTAAATGGAGTGAAACATAAGGATGGCGTCACGCGTCTAACGCTTGAAAATCCAGAGGTTGGGAAAGAACTCTTTAGTCTAGTCACACAAGAAGGGTACATTCCAATGTTTAGCCAACAGCCTCCAACGCTGGAAGAAATCTTTAAGATGAAAGTGAGTGAGCCAAATGAATAAATTGTGGATTGTAGCAGCAGAAACATACAAACGAAATGTGAAATCAGTTGCATTTTTGGTGATGATTTTAATGCCTTTTATCATGCTTGCAATCGGAGGAGTATTTGGTTACTTGATGACACAATCGTCTAATGATAAAACAGTGGCCATTATAGCAGAGGATTCAGCCTATCGTACTGCTTTCATGAATCAAAAATCAGAAAGTTATACCATTAACAAGAAAATTACAACAGAAAATCAAGCAAAAAAAGCATTGAAACAAGAAAAAATTGATAGCTATTTTGTAATTAAAGGACAAGATGCAACGGTTGAAGGATTGTTATATAGCTCTTCAAATGATCAGGCAAGCTTGCAAGCAGACTTGACGCAAAAGTTGACTGCGATGAAAACTTCTATTGTGGCAGAACAGCTCAATTTGAGTCAAGAACAGTTACGCGCACTGAACGAACCCGCTAAGGTCACTAGTACGACGCTCAAATTTGATGGCGATAAGGAAAATAAAAGTTCCAATCAAGGTTTGATGATGATTGGGGCACTTGCAGCGTCATTCTTAATCTTTTTATTTATTGTCAATTACTCTAGTATTATTGGGCAGGAGATTGCTTCTGAGAAGGGCACAAGAATTATGGAAATCATCCTTTCCAGTATAAAAGCGACTACTCACTTTTATGGAAAATTAATTGGGATTTTGTTGGTCTGCTTGACCCAAATTGTCATTTACGGTGTCTTAGGGATTGTAGCGTATCAGAATGTGAAAAAAATTGAAATCGTACAACAATTACTTTCAAATGTAAAACTTCATGATTTGGTGACGGCTATCTTCGGCTATAATTTGCTATTTTTTGTCTTGGGTGTTTTAGCCTTTGCGGTTTTATCGGCCTTTCTAGGCTCTTTAGTCAGCAGAACAGAAGATGTGGCAAAATCAATTCAACCGATTGTTTTTATAGCAATTGCTGGATTTTACATTGGGATTTTTGTGGGACAAAACAATCCTGAAAGTATCATAGTTAAAATTACGTCGTTTATCCCTTTACTATCCTCATTTGTGATGCCGTTCAGAATTGCTAGCGGGACAGTTGCAACACCGGAAATTTGGATTTCGTTGCTTCTACTCGCGGTGGCATCAGTAGCTTTAACGATTATATCAGCTAATTTTTACCGGTCCAATGTGCTAATATACAGTGATGGTGGTACGTGGAAAGCACTAAAAAAATCAATGGTTCTAATGAAAAACGAAAAAAGAAGTTAAATCGAAGTAAAGCTGAAGTTCCTTGTGTGAGCAAGGAGCTTTTTTTGCACAAAAAAAGAACTGGAATAAAGGGGGTTCCAGTTCTAAGGAGTAAAAAAATGAAAAAGAGTTTTGGCTTTTAAGTTTGTTAGCTGTGGTATGAATAAAGGATAAGGTATGGAGCTTAAACGAAGCTAAAAGAGCATAGGAAAAATAAAAAAAAGAACAAAAAAAGAACTGGAATAAAGGGGGTTCCAGTTCTAAGGAGTAAAAAAATGAAAAAGAGTTTAGGTTTTAAGTTTGTTAGCTGTGGTATAAATAAAGCATAAAGTATGGAGCTTAAACGAAACTAAAGGAGCGCAAGAAAAATAAAAAAAAGTACAAAAAAAGAACTGGAATAAAGGGGGTTCCAGTTCTAAGGAGTAAAAAAATGAAAAAGAGTTTAGGTTTTTAAGTTTGTTAGCTGTGGTATGAATAAAGGATAAGACATGGAGCTTAAACGAAGCTAAAAGAGCATAGGGAAAATAAAAAAAGTGCAAAAAAAGAACTGGAATAAAGGGGGTTCCAGTTCTAAGGAGTAAAAAAATGAAAAAGAGTTTTAGGTTTTAAGTTTGTTAGCTGTGGTATGAATAAAGGATAAGGCATGGAGCTTAAACGAAGCTAAAAATCGCAAGAAGCTAAATTCAATTATTTGAGTGAATAAGAAAGGAACTGTATAATAAAAAGTAAGCAGTTACAGAAAGGGAGAAACAAACATGGATAGAAATCGTACAACGAAGTTAGCAAATGGTGTTGAAATGCCCAAGTTAGGACTTGGCGTTTGGAAAGTGGATAGTGGGGCAGAGGTGGTCAATTCTGTTCAATGGGCAATTGAAGCAGGGTATCGAGCGATTGACACAGCGGCAGTTTATAAGAATGAAGCAGGAGTGGGAAAAGGAATCGCTCAATCTGGGATCAAAAGGGAAGAATTATTTGTAACGACGAAAGTATGGAATTCAGATCAAGGATATGACCAAACTTTAGCAGCTTACGAAGAAAGTTTGAGCAAACTGAATCTTGATTACGTAGATTTATATTTGATTCATTGGCCTGTCGAAGGAAAATATAAAGAAACTTGGCGTGCACTTGAAACGTTATACGAAGCAGGAAAAGTTCGGGCAATTGGGGTCAGCAATTTTAAAGAACACCATCTCGAAGATTTACTAGCAGATGCGAAAATTGCTCCAATGATTAATCAGGTGGAATTACATCCGTTGTTAAATCAAGAACCCTTGAGAAAATTTTGTGCGCAACACGGAATTGCTGTAGAAGCGTGGTCACCACTGGGACAAGGAAAACTCCTAGTTCGTCCAGAATTAAAAGCTATTGGAGACAAATACGGAAAGACTCCAGCACAAGTGATCTTGCGTTGGGATTTGCAAAATAATATTTTCACGATTCCAAAATCAGTGCATAAAGAAAGAATTGAACAAAATGCTGCGATATTCGATTTTGAGTTGAGTGCTGAAGATATTGCAACGATTAACGACTTAAACACCAATGAACGATTCGGACCAGATCCAGATCATTTCGATTTTTAATTCAAATTCAAAGACAGACAGAAATATCTGTCTTTTTTTTTTGCACAACCAAAAAGAATGGCACTCAAAAAAAGAGAAGTATCTCAATAAAAAATATGGTATACTTACAGAGTATATCCAATAAAATACAGAGAGAATATAGCTATTTTTTACTGGTGGGAGGGTTTTTCTGAGATGACAGAAAAAGAAGCATATTATATTACAACACCGATTTACTATCCGAGTGGCAAATTACATATTGGAAGTTCGTACACAACCATTGCTTGTGATGTGATGGCACGGTATAAACGACTGACTGGTTATGATGTTTTTTACCTTACTGGGCTAGATGAACACGGTCAAAAAATTGAAGATAAAGCAAAAGAATTAGGGGTAACACCAAAAGAGTATGTAGACACAATGGCTGCGGATGTCCAAAAATTGTGGAAATTATTAGAAATCAGCAACACCAAGTTTATTCGTACCACGGATGAAGCTCATGAGATTTGTGTGCAAAAGATTTTTGAACAATTATTAGCACAAGGAGATATTTATTTAGGTGAATACGAAGGTTGGTATTCAGTATCAGACGAAGAATATTTTACTGAAACACAATTAGCGGAAGTTTACCGTGATGATGAGGGGAATATGACGGGTGGCAAAGCACCTAGTGGACATGAAGTTGAACTTGTTAAAGAGGATTGTTATTTCTTTAGAATGAACAAGTATGCAGATCGCTTACTTGCATTTTATGCAGAAAATCCAGAATTTTTACAACCAGAAACACGTAAAAATGAAATGATTAACAATTTCATCAAACCTGGGCTAGAAGATTTGGCTGTTACTCGAACAGCGGTCAATTGGGGAATAAAAGTTCCAAGTAATCCCAAGCATACCATTTATGTTTGGTTGGATGCTTTGGTTAATTATATTTCTGCACTAGGCTATGGTACGGAAAATGATGCAAATTTCCAAAAGTTCTGGCCAGCCAATGTTCATATGGTGGGAAAAGAAATCGTTCGTTTCCATGCTATTTATTGGCCAATCTTTTTAATGGCCCTCGATTTGCCATTGCCTAAGCAGGTTTTTGGACACGGGTGGTTATTGATGAAAGATGGGAAAATGTCTAAATCAAAAGGAAATGTTGTCTATCCTGAGATGCTGGTAGAACGTTATGGTTTGGACGCTTTACGCTATTATTTGATGCGCGCAGTACCATTTGGTAGCGACGGAGTCTTTACACCAGAAGATTTTGTTTCACGTGTAAACTACGACTTAGCTAACGATTTGGGCAATTTATTAAATCGTACGGTAGCCATGATTAATAAGTATTGTGATGGAAATATTCCCAAATATGCCTCACAGGTGACGGATTTTGATAGTGAGTTGTCTACAACTGCTGCAAATGTTATCGGAAAATACCACAAGATGATGGATGGGTTAGAGTTCAACCTAGCGCTTTCTGAAATTTGGACGCTAGTATCTCGTGCCAATAAGTATATTGATGAAACTGAACCTTGGAATCTGGCTAAAGATCCAGAGAAGAAACGTGAGCTGGATAGTGTGATGGTTCATTTAGCAGAAAGCTTACGGATTTCAGCTATTTTATTACAGCCATTTCTGACCCAAGCTCCAAAAGAAATTTATCGCCAATTAGGATTAAACGTTGAGCAAATTAATATTCAAAATATTCGCTTTGGCGAGTTCCCTCAAGATAAAAAAGTAGTGAGTAAGGGGAAACCTATTTTTCCACGCTTAGATATGGAAGAAGAAGTGGCTTACATTCAAGCGAAGATGACGGAAACGGTCAATGTAGCAGATGAAGTCAAGTGGAACCCAGAAGATACAGAATTAGCAAGTGATAAATCAGAAATTAACTATGAGGCCTTTGATCAAGTAGAACTGAAAGTGGCCGAAGTCATTGACTGTAAAAAAGTCAAAGGAGCAGACAAATTACTCCAATTCAGATTAGATGCAGGGGACAAGACGCATCGTCAAATCTTGTCAGGTGTGGCTGAGTTTTATCCGAGTCCAGAAGAATTGATTGGTAAAAAAGTTGTCATTGTAGCAAATCTTAGTCCAAGAAAACTCCGTGGTCAAATCAGCCAAGGGATGATTTTATCCGCTGAAAGCAACGGCAAATTAGAAATTGTCGAAGCACCTAAGGGAATAGCAAATGGTGCGATTATTGCATAAATAAATTTGTGACGATTGAAAAAGCAAGTGGAAGAGCCCTTCCATTTGTTGGATCAGTCGTTTTCTTTACGATTAATGAATTAAAGAAGGAGGAAACACCATGATATTTGATACGCACACGCATTTAAATGCAGAGCAGTTTAAAAATGATATCCCTGAAACCATGGAGGCGGCTAAAAAATTAGGCGTGACGGAGATGGCGGTCGTTGGTTTTGATACACCTACTATTGAAAAATCATTACGTTTAAGTCAAACATACGCCAACATTTATAGTATAATTGGATGGCATCCAACTGAGGCGGGGAGCTATACGCCAGAGGTCGAAGCGAAACTGCAACAACAACTTGAAAGCGACAGAGTCGTGGCCTTAGGTGAGATTGGCCTTGATTATCACTGGATGGAAGACCCAAAGGATGTACAGGAGAAAGTTTTCCGTAGACAAATTGCAATTGCCAAAGAGCGTCATTTGCCGATTAGTATCCATACAAGAGAAGCGTTAGAGGATACTTACCGGATTTTAAAAGATGAAAAAGTAGCGACTATTGGCGGGATTATGCACAGTTTTAGTGGAGATACAGAGTGGATGAACCGTTTCTTGGACTTAGGTATGCACATTTCACTAAGTGGTGTGGTCACGTTTAAAAAAGCCCTTGAAGTGCAAGAGGCTGCTAAAGTCGTTCCTTTAGAGCGATTACTAGTAGAAACAGATGCCCCTTATCTTGCCCCTGTTCCTTATCGGGGAAAGCGAAATGAGCCTGGGTATACAAGATATGTTGTAGAAAAAATCGCAGAGCTTCGAGGCGAATCAATCGAACAGATTGCGATGCAGACTAGAAAAAATGCGCATCGTTTATTTAGAATTGAGGAAGTATGAAAGAGAAAAAAACAATTATTGAAGAAGTTATTGTAGTAGAAGGTAAAGATGACACTAAAAGAATTCAAGAAGTGGTCCAAGCTGACACCATTGAAACGATTGGCTCCGCGATCAACGCAGAGACTTTGATGAAGATTCGACATGCGGAAGCGATACGTGGAGTTATTGTCTTTACAGATCCGGATTTTTCAGGAGAAAAAATCCGCAAGATTATTGCAGAAGAGATTCCAACAGTCAAACATGCTTTTTTGGCTAGAAAAGATGCGGTACCAAGTAAAAAAGGTAGTCTGGGCGTAGAGCATGCCAGTAATCAAGCGATTTTGGAAGCCCTGAAGAATGTCATGACACCGACTGATTCGCGCTTAGAACCTGAAATTGATAAGTCGATTCTAATAGCACAGGGATTAATTGCAGGAGCGAAGGCAAAAAAAAGAAGAGAACGGTTAGGTGAGCTCCTAAAAATCGGTTATACGAATGGGAAACAATTGGAAAAACGCTTGGCGATGTTTCGCATAGAACCAGCTACTTTTTTGCACGCGATGGAAAAAATAACGGAGGAAGAAAAGCATGGATTATAAAGATATCGCCACCCCCAGTAGAACGAAAGAAATCTTAAAAAAATATGGGTTTTCGTTTAAAAAAAGTTTAGGTCAGAATTTCTTGACAGAGCCAAATATCTTGAGAAAAATCGTAGCTGTTGCAGACATAACGGGTACGACTAATGTTATTGAGGTAGGACCAGGTATTGGGGCACTTACAGAAAATTTAGCTCGTGCAGCCAATCAAGTGTTGGCGTATGAAATTGATGGACGTTTACTAGAGGTCTTAGCAGAAACTTTAGCACCCTATCCGAATGTCACGGTGTTGCACGAAGATGTGTTAAAAGCCAATCTATCAAAAGATGCGACGGCTGTTTTTAGTCAAAACTATCCGGTCAAAGTGGTTGCTAATCTGCCTTATTATATTACAACGCCTATTATGATGCGCTTTTTAGAAGCTGACTTAGAGATTTCAGAGATGATTGTGATGATGCAAAAAGAAGTAGCTGAGCGCATCACCGCATCGCCGTCTACCAAGGCTTACGGTACTCTTTCTATAGCGGTGCAATATTACATGGAGACAGAAGTAGCGTTTATTGTTCCAAAAACTGCTTTTGTTCCACAGCCGAATGTAGATTCAGCTATTTTAAAATTGACTAAAAGAGCGCAGCCAGCTGTTGAAGTGATAGATGAGGCTGCTTTCTTTCGGTTGACAAAAGCTTCGTTTCAGTTGCGTCGTAAAACGCTATGGAATAACTTGACACATGCTTATGGGAAAGACGAAGCAACGGTTAGCTGGCTTGAACAATCTCTTGAAGCAGCCCAGATTGATCGCAAACGTCGGGGGGAAACACTATCCTTAACGGAGTTTGCAGAGTTGTCCAATAAGATGATTGAGCTAAAAGAACAATTTTTTGATTAAATTAGCTAAATAGAGTTGCAACGTCTTTGGCGTAGCAGCTCTTTTTAAAAACTCTTGGTACAGTTTTTAAAATCAAATTTGCTTGACACTTAAGAAAAGCTCATGCTAGAATCAAGCCAACATAGATTAGTACTAAATAAAAAAATGAATCGTTAATGAGGGTGAAAAATGAATCAAAATCGGATATCTACACGTAATTTGGTTTTTTCAGCTATTTTAGTGGCATTGGGCATACTTATTCCATTGATTATGCCGGTAAAGGTTGTCGTTGGGCCAGCTTCGTTTACGCTAGCTAGTCATCTGCCTATTTTTTTGGCAATGTTTATCTCACCAGGAGTGGCGCTCAGTGTAGCTTTAGGAACGGCATTTGGATTTTTCTTATCATTTCCAGTAATTATCGCATTTAGAGCGTTATCTCATGTTGTTTTTGCAGTGATTGGCGCGTATTGGCTCAAAAAAAGGCCAAAGTTTATTGTTAGTTTTGGAAAATATCAGATTTTTAATGTTGTCATAGGGATTGTGCATGCATTTGTAGAGTTTTTGGTTGTGAGTGTATTTTTCTTTCAAGGAAATGTGCCGGAAACTATGTATAGTCAAGGTTATGTCTACACGGTTATCGTGCTAGTAGGGGTTGGTGGATTTATTCATAGTTTGATTGATGGTAGTATTGCATATTATATTGGGAAGCGCTTAAGTAAAATTGTAGATATTCCTGTTTTTACTCAAGCAAAAAAGTAACCAAAATTACATAAGCTAAGATGAGCTTTTGGGTATAAAAAGGCTGCGATAAAATGGTTGTTTATTTTATTGCAGCCTGTTTTTTATTGGTTAATCCTAATAGATATGGTATAGTAAGGACGGTGTTTGGAACACCAAAAAATACAGAGTAGGAAATAAAGCGTTAAGTGCTAAGAGGATGGGATGTTGCCTTTTGGACGAAGAATCTGTTTGGATTCGCGGTTTTATTTTCGCATTCGCTGCATAAGTTTAGGTATGTAGCAACTCTTAAAGGAGATGCGCATCATGGGAAGAAGTATGAAAAAATTGAATGTCAGGGTAATCGCTTTAATGGGGTTGATGATTGCCTTGCAAGTGGTTTTTACACGATTTTTATCTGTGGAAACGACCTTTTTAAGGATTGGGATTGATTTCATTCCAGCCACAATAATGGGTGCCTTATTTGGCCCTTTTCTCGCTGCGATTGGTGGTGGTTTGGCTGATGTTTTAGGAATGATGATTTTTCCAAAGGGAGCTTTCTTTTTAGGGTTCACGTTTAACGCCTGCCTGATTGGCATGTTATATGGACTCTTGTACTACAAAAAAGAACTAACCTGGAAACGAGTTATTTTTTCAACAATCGTGATCACATTATTAAGTAGCTTATTGTTAACCCCTTTTTGGTTGCATTTGATGTACAAAGTGCCGTTTTGGGGATTAATGCCCATCAGACTGTTAAAAGCAGTGGTGATGATTCCTTTGCAAGCAGTTCTAACTTTTCTTGTATTAGGAAGATTACCCAAAGAAATAAAAAAATAACTTTTTTAGTTAGTATAAAAAGAAAAGACATGATTCCGAAAACATCCACGGAATCATGTCTTATTTAATTGTTTTCTGAGAATTGGGCGGCATAAAGCTTTGAATAAAAACCGTTTGGATTTTTCAGTAACTGTTCATGATTTCCCATCTCAACGATTTTTCCAGCGTCCATCACCAAGATGATATCGGCACTACGAATCGTGGACAAGCGATGTGCGATGACAAAGCTTGTTTTTCCTTGCATCATTCTAAGAAATGCTTCTTGTATTTTGCTTTCTGTTAAGGTATCTACAGAGCTAGTAGCTTCGTCAAGGATGAGCATTGGTGGGGCAGAAATCATGGTTCTGGCAATCGTCAAAAGTTGACGTTGCCCCTCAGATATTTTAAGCCCTTGACTACCGATAACCGTATCATATCCATGCGGTAGTTTGGTAATAAAAGAATGAACGAGCGCAGATTTTGCACAAGCAATGACCTCTTCGTCTGTTGCTTGAGGATTCCCAAAGGTCAAGTTTTCCTTGATGGTTCCGTCAAAAAGCCAAGTGTCTTGTAAAACCATACCAAAAGCTTTTCTTAGTGAATCTCTCGTGTAGTGCTGAATAGGGATACGATCAATTAAGATTTGGCCACTATCAAGATCGTAAAAGCGCATTAACAGATTGACAAGTGTCGATTTTCCAGCCCCAGTTTTGCCAACAATTGCGACTGTTTGACCCGATGTAACGTTCAATTGTAAATCCTGGATTAACGGTCTGGACGGATCGTAAGAAAAGAAGACGTGCTCAAACGAGACATTTCCTTTTGTTTTTGAGAGGACAACCGCGCTTGCCTCATCTTTTGCTTCAATGGGTTCATCCATCATGGTAAAAATACGTTCTAATCCAGCTAAGGCAGTTTGAAGTTGTGTCGTGATACCCGATAAGTCAATAAAGGGTTTTGAAAATTGACTGGCATAAATGGTGAAGCTTGAGATCATTCCAATAGTAACATTTCCTGTTCCTTTCAGTGCTAAAAGCCCTCCCACTAAACCAATAGCGATATAGGCAATATGATCAATAAAACGGGAGGTAGGATTTGATAATGAAGAATAAAACTGTGCTTTTTGTCCCCAGTCAAGCAACTGTTGGTTCATTTTTTCAAACCGTGCTTGTGAACTGCTCTCATATTGAAAAGCTTTAACAATTTTTTGATTGCCCACAACTTCAGAAACAAATCCTGAAATATCGCCTACCAATTGTTGCTGCTTAGAGAATTGTGCTTGGCTCGCTTTTGTCACAAACCAACTTACTAAAAAGATTAGAGGAGTCATGATCAAGACAACTATTGTTAGTAATGGGCTTAGCCAAAACATCGCAAAAAGTGAGACGATGACGATTGTAATGCCTGAAAAAAACGTATTGAAGATCGCGACACATGCCTCAGAAACATAATCTAGATCATTTGTAAAACGACTCATAATATTTCCTTGAGAAGTCTGATCGTAGTAACTCAAAGGAAGTTTGTTTAAATGATTAAAGGCATCTTTTCTTAGATTTGCAACAGAAACATAGGCAATTTTATTGCCCAAAATTTGGATAATCCATTGAGAAAGAACAGATAGCACAAGAATCATTGCCAGTAAAGTGAGTATACGGCACAAGTCAGAAAACAGCACCTGATTTTTTCCAATCATGGTATCAACTGCTTTTCCGGTATAAGCCGTAATGACAACCGTAGTCCCACCCGCTATCAGTCCAGAAACGAGGGCAAAGGCAATTTCTTTTTTAAAATGACTTAAATAAGGAGAAAAACGTTTGATTGGTGCTAAGTTCATGCGCTTTCTATTTTTCATTCAACTGCTCCTTTCGCTCTTCTTGGGAAGCAACTATTTCTTGGTAAATAGCAGAGTGGGTAAGGAGTTCACTGTGTGTACCAAGCCCCACTTGTTTTCCTTCGTTCAAGACAAGAATTTGATTGGCGTTTTGAACAGAGCTAATTCTTTGAGAGACAATGATTACGGTGGTATTAGCTAAATCTTGTTTTAAGGCATGGCGTAAATCTTGATCAGTGCGGTAATCTAGTGCGCTTAGTGAATCATCTAGAATTAAAATAGGTGGTTTTCGAATTAAAGCCCGGGCAATGGCTAATCGTTGTTTTTGTCCACCAGAAAAATTATTTCCGTCTGCTAGTACGCGCGTATCTAAACCATTTGGAAGTGACTGGACAAACTCAAGACACTGCGCTGTTTTTAATGCAGCTAGACATTCTTCATCTGAAGCGTCTGCTTTTCCCCACTGTAAGTTTTCACGAATGGTTCCAGAAAACAGTACACTTTTTTGAGGAACGAGCCCAATCGCCTGACGCAATTCATCCACTGGAAGTTGTGTAATAGGTTGCCCTGCTAGTGAAATCGCACCAGTTGATACATCATAGAAACGTGGAATGAGTTGAATTAAGGTACTTTTTCCACTTCCTGTAGGTCCAGTAATACCAAAGATAGTCCCTTGTTTTATTGAAAAATCGATTTTTTGAAGAGCGAGACCCGCATCTGGTTGATAACGAAAATCAACTTGTTGAAAAGCTAACGTACCAGATAGTGTCTTTACTGACTGGTAAGAGGAAAGAGTGTCTTCTGGTATCGAAGGTTTGATAGCAAGTACTTCATTCACACGACTAGCCGAAGCCGAGGCGCGGGTGAAAATAACTACTAAATTGGATACAACGATGAGAGCGAGTAACATCTGCATCATATAATTGATTAGCGCCAATACTTCTCCCTGCTTTAAAGAACCAATGTTGACTTTTATTCCACCAAAATAAAGCAAAGATAGAATGGCAATATTTAAAATTAAAGTCGTGGCAGGGGTTAAAATAGCAGAGATATTCGCTACACGCCGATAAGCTTTTGCTAAGTCATCTGTCACATGAGCAATTTTTTCTTCTTCGTTTTCTTTTCTAGCAAAAGCGCGAATCACTCGTACACCAGCCAAGCTTTCGCCAATTGCTTGATTTAAATGATCAACTTTCTTTTGTACCTTTTTATATAGTGGAACTGTTTTTTTCATCATAAAATAAAGTACAATACAAAAAATAGGTAAGATTAACACAAAAATAAGTGCTAATTTTGGTTCAATGAAAAAGGCCATAATGACCGAACCAATGCTTAAAAATGGCGCTCGAATCACAAGCCGAATAAGCATCGCTAAAGCGAGTTGCAATTGATTGATATCACTGGTCATCCTTGTGACTAGTGTTGAAGTTCCAAGCTCATCAAGCTCTTTATGTGAGAGGGTATTGATTTTTTTTAATAATGCAGAGCGCAACTCCGTACCAAATCCTTGTGATGCAACAGAAGCAAAGTATTGACAAATCAAAACACATATCAGGCCAATCAGCGACATGAAAATCATAGTACGGGCTGTATGTATCACATACTGCGCATCCCCCTTTTTGATCCCATTATCAATCAGTCGTGCCATGTAGATGGGTAAAAATAATTCAAAAACCGCTTCTAAAAATTTGAAAATAGGCCCCAAAATAATCTGAAAGCGATATTTTTTAGCATATTTTAGTAATGAAAACATTTAATTCCCCCTTTGAAATAATGAAGCGTTCATTTTCATTGTACTCTAGAAAAGATCAGAAATAAAGGCTATAGGAAGGCCTGTCAAAGACAAACTGAAAAAACTTTGTTACAATATGAACAAGAAAAGGAGGGGGCAAATGAATCATATAAATGAACTAATTCTTTTATTTTTTATTTATTCAGTAATAGGCTGGTTGTGGGAAACGATTTATTGCTCGTCAAAGGCGCATAAATTTGTCTACAGAGGATTTTTGGTGGGTCCTTATTGTCCAATCTATGGTTTTGGCGTTCTTCTAGTACTCTTACTGGTAAGTCCTTATCAAAAAAATCTGCTTGTTCTCTATATTTTTTCAACCTGTGTGGTAACGATTTTAGAATACGTCACTAGTCTTCTCCTTGAAACTTTTTTTCATGCGACATGGTGGGATTACAAAGACGTTCCATTTAATTTAAACGGAAGAGTGGCGCTGCCCGTCTCTTTGTTTTGGGGTGTGGGGTGTCTTTTGATTGTTAAGGTTGTTCAGCCTTTTGTTTTGCTTTTAACGGAGCGTATCGAAGGTGCTGCAGGAGGCTATATTCCACTAGTAATCGCACTGGTTTTGTTTGCAGATAGCATCTACACAATCAGCAATATGATCTCTTTCCAAAAAGTCAGCAAGGTTTGGATTGGCAAAATTGATGAAGTCAAAGCAGAGTTTTCTAAGAGGCAAGATATTTTTAGAAAAGAAAAAGCAGCATGGCTATCGGAATTCACCAATGAAAAGAAAAAAACTTTGCCTAAGCTCAACTTTAACCAACGGCGAATGTTGTCAAATTTTAGGCAATTAAAAATCAAAGGAATTGATAATTTAGATGAATTAGTCTTGCTATATAAGCAAAAGAAAAAGCAAAAATAATAGTGTCTGATAAAACGTAGAAAAGGAAAACTTTGTAATATTACGAGGTTTTTCTTTTTATTACATATTGTAATAAAATGTAATATTGTTGTTACATAAGCTGTTTCTTTTATTAGTATAATATAAGAGTTGAAAAAGAGAAAAAGGAAAGGTGTTGTCTTTTTTTGAAATTTAAAAAGATTGGCACTGTTGCGGTATTTATGTTATTGGTAAGCGTCACTTCGCCCTTAACAACATTTGCAAAATCTGTAGATGAAATTAAGCAGGAAGAAAGTGCTGCTAAGCAACAGAGTGAGAAAATCAGTAGTGAAATTCAAACCTCATTAAGTGAAGTAAATAAAAAATATCAAGAAGTAGAAAAGTTAAATAGTGAGGTGGCACAAGCAAAAAGCACAATTGCTGAAACACAAACTAATATCGATAAAACGAAAGAAAGCATCAAGAAGAGAACGGCTGCTATGGCGGGACGTATGAAAGATATGCAAATTCAAAATGCAGGTCAACATAAACTTCAAATGCTTTTAGAATCGGACAGTATTTCAGATTTTATCAATCGGATGTACGCTGTTTCGGTGATTCAAGAGGCTGAAAGAACCAAGGTGGAATCTTTGTATCAAGACAAAGAAAAATTGGCGAATCTCCAAACCAAGCTCAGTGATACAAAAGCAAATTTGGAGGCGAAAAAAGCAGATGCTGAAACTGAAAAATCTAGCTTAGATAGTAAAGTTGCAGCCCTTCAAACAAAACTTGAAGAAAACAAATCAACGATTAGTCAGCTTGTAACGGAACGTAAAACAGAAGAAACGCGCTTGGAAAAAGTAGCAGCTGATAAGAAAGCGGCTGAAGCAAAAGCTGTGGCAGAAGCCAAACAAGCGGAGCAAAAGGCTGCGGCAGAAGCTGCAACCCAACAAGCCGCTACAAAAGCAGCACAAACTTCTAGTTCTACACAAACCAGTACGAGCTCAAGTACAACTGGAAGCAGTAGTACTACCAATAGTACAAATGATAACCAAAGCAGTCAAAATAATGACAACAACAATAGTAGTAGCAACAGCAATAACAACAATACCTCAAGCGGGAGTTCTTATTCGTTGACGGTTCAAGCAACGGGCTATTCAGTAGAGGAAGGCGGTTTTTTGACTGCTACTGGGATTGATTTACGTAAGAATCCTTGGTGTATTGCAGTTGACCAAAATGTGATTCCGCTTGGATCGATGATTTCGGTTCCAGGATATGGCTATGCGATTGCTGGTGATACAGGTGGAGCTATCAAAGGAAACATTATTGACTTGCACTACAAAACGATTGCTGAATGTATACAGTGGGGAAGACGCACAGTGACGATCCAAGTATATAGAAATTAGGTCTTGAAAAATAAAACGTTAACCAATAAAGTGGTTAACGTTTTTTGATTTGCACTTTTTGACAAGACAAAAAAACAACGTTATACTGATTGGGTTATTAAAATTAAGGAGAGAAAAAGATGATTCGACCAGCGGAACCAAAGGATATTCCCGAAATGATGCGCTTAGTATTGGTTATTTTAAAAGATATGGAATTATCCCTCGTTAAAGAACTTGGTGATACAACAATGATAAAGTTACTGAGTGAAGCCTCTTTTTATCCGAACTACCGTTACAGCTACAAAAGAGCAATTGTAAAGGAGCTCGAAGGACAAGTTGCAGGAGTGGCATTTGGTTATCCAGCAGCAGATGAAGTGGTGATAGATGAACCCTTGCAACAGTTACTAGCTGAAAAGAGCTATGAGGTTGATCAAAAATTATTTCTTGATAGCGAAGTATTCCCAAACGAATGGTACTTAGATTCACTTGTCGTTTCGCATCGGTTTCGAGGTCAAGGGATTGGCTCAGAGTTATTAGCTTATTTGCCTATCTTAGCGAAAGAATCAGGCCAAAGGCGGATTGGCTTGAATGTAGATTTAGCAAATCCCCAAGCAGAAAAACTCTATGTGCGTCATGGGTTTACATATGTAGGAAAAAAAATGATTAGTGGTCATGAATATAAGCACATGCAAAAAACGGTATTACAGTAGAACAAGAAAAAATGCTCTAGTCAAAAAAGAACCAAAAGACACGTGTCTTTTGGTTCTTTTTTATAAGGGATCTAGATGTAGCGCACGATAGCCTAATTTCAAAAAGTTTTTTTTCCGATTAAGCACCCAATAATTAAGGACAGCCGCAACACAGATGCAAAGTGGAGCATCTTGATCATCTTGAATAGAAAGCTCGCAATAAGTCCCATTTGAAAAAAGAACTTCTTGCATAGTCATCACTTTTTGATGTAAATGGAAAATAGCGTAATGATGCTCGGGAATGTTTCCTACTGCTGCCCAATTTAATTGCCTAATATAATAAAAATCACTTGGAAAATTAAAAATCCGCCTCATAGAGCCTACTTTTTCAAAACCTAAGTACAAATCAAAACTTGCGCTTGGGGCAAAGGTGGTTTGTTTGATGCTTGCAGCTAAATCACCATTCATTTTGTAAAGAGAGAGTACGTCTCCTCTAGTTCCGAAACGCCCAATCATTAAAAAAAGAGGAGTTCCTTGACTATTTTTTATGAGAGTACGTGTGTTTTGCGAGAGAGCAGGTTGGGAAACATAAAATTCAGACATCGTAGTTCCTCCTTTTTATAATGCTAGAGAGATTCTTCTATGGCACGGATAATAGCTTTTCCAACACCATTTTCAATATTCGTCTGTGTGAGATATTTGGCTTGCTCTTTGACTTCAGGTTCAGCATTTGCCATTGCAAAACTAACTCCTGCAATCTGTAGCATGGAAATGTCGTTAAAGTTATCGCCAATCGTCATGACTTGGTCCAATGGAATATCATATTTTTCAGCCATTTTTTTTACAGCAATGCCTTTTTGAGCCATTGCATGGTTAATTTCAATATTGGTTGGGTAAGAAGAGGTAACAAAGATATTATCGAGTTTTGAGATTTGTGAGGCGATGGGCTGTAACACTTTTTGCCCCTCTTCATTAAATACGATAAATTTTAGGACTTCAATCGTTGGATCTTCTAATAGGTCTAAATAATCCTTAATGTAGATGATATGCAGCAAATCTAGATGGGCTGCAGAGAGGGCCACCGCCATTTTATAAGAAAGGCCTGGAGTTCTACTCGCAATCATTGTCGCAGCATTTTCTACTCTCTGAGGTTGATTATCTGAGTATACACCTTTGTTGGTGGCAATTTCAAAATAGAGCTGATTTTCTTTTAATATCTGAATAATTTGTTGGACATTTTCTTTTTCAATGCTAAAAGTAAATAAAGTCTGTCCTTCTGCATCATATGCTTGGGCACCATTTCCCGTAATCATCGGACATTTGATTCCGACTTCTTCAAGAGCAGGTAGTGCCTCTGTTGCGCCTCGACCTGTGGCTACCATAAAGTGAATCCCCATTGATAACGCTCTTTTTACTGCAGCAGCATTTTCTTTTGAAATGCTCATGTGTTCATCTAACAATGTGCCATCCATATCTGATGCGATTAATCCAATCATAAAAAATGATCCTCCTAAAGGTTATTTCCTTTTTAGTATACTACTTTTTATAGAATCAAGCGACTGAATTCCTCTTGTTTCTATAACTTGTTTTTAGTATGCTAGTAAAAAAGGAGTGAAGCAATGAAGACGATTATACATAATAGTTGGCAACAAATCTTGCATGAGGAATTCCAGAAAGAATACTATCTCGATTTGAGAAACTTTTTAAAAGAAGAGTATCAAAATGAATGGATTCACCCAGATATGTATCATATATATGAAGCATTTGAATGGACACCTTTTGAAAAAGTAAAAGTCGTAATCTTGGGACAAGATCCTTACCATGGACCAAATCAAGCACACGGCTTGAGCTTTTCGGTCAAGCCTGGAGTGAAGATTCCACCTTCGCTTGTGAATATTTATAAGGAATTAGAGTCTGATTTGGGGTGTAAACCTGCGAAGCATGGCTACCTTGAAAAATGGGCTAAACAAGGAGTTTTATTGCTAAATACTGTCTTAACTGTTCGGAATGGTCAAGCTTACTCTCACCGCGGGAAAGGGTGGGAAAGTTTAACCGATACTGTCATAGAAAAGTTAAATGAAAGAGAACAGCCCGTTGTGTTCATCTTGTGGGGGAAACCAGCGCAAGAAAAACGTAAAATGATCGATGAAGCCAAACATATAGTTCTGACTGCGCCACACCCTAGTCCATTATCCGCTCATCGAGGCTTTTTCGGGTCAAAGCCTTTCTCTAAGACCAATCAAGCGCTAGAAAAATTGGGAGAACAACCAATTGACTGGCAATTACCACAAACAGTCGAAGAGTAAATTTTACGTTTGTTTTTTAAATGTAATTGCTCTCATCCTTTATTTTTCAACTGCTACAGATAAAAAAAACTGTTCTTTTTTTAAGAAAAGGTGTATAGTAAGTAGTAAATACAAACAATATTTGGAGGCGCTATCATGGAACTTTTTGATGGACTAAAATTTAAAATCATTCGTAAAAAAATTAAAATTTCTTTTCCAGAAGCAACAGATGCCCGAGTGCTTGGCGCTGCGGTTCGTTTAAAAGCAGAAGAGCTTGTTGAACCGATCTTGATTGGAGAAAAAGTTGAAATTGAAAAAATAGCCAAAAGTCGTGGCTTTAATACAGATGAATTAACAATCATCGACCCAAACCACTATGATGAATTTGATAAAATGGTCACAGCTTTTGTAGAAAGAAGAAAAGGAAAAGTTACAGAAGACCAAGCAAAAGTTTTACTACGCGATCCTAACTATTTTGGGACGATGTTGACTTATTTAGACATAACAGATGGCATGGTCAGTGGTGCCATCCACTCGACAGGGGATACTGTTCGACCAGCATTACAAATTATCAAGACGAAGCCAGGTGTTTCACGGACTAGCGGAGCGTTTTTAATGGTTCGTGGACGTGACCAAGAGAAATATTTGTTTTCCGATTGTGCGATTAATATTAATCCAGATGCTCAATCCTTAGCAGAGATTGCAGTTGAAAGTGCTCGAACTGCAGAATTATTTGATATTGATCCGAAAGTAGCATTATTGAGTTTTTCAACGAAAGGCTCTGCTGCCTCAGAAGAGGTCAATAAAGTTAGTGAAGCAACAAGGATTGCTAAAGAGCTAGCACCACAATACGATATTGACGGGGAACTGCAATTCGATGCGGCGTATGAATCTTCTGTTGCTGGGCAAAAAGCACCAGGCTCCAGTGTTGCTGGTGAGGCCACTGTTTTTGTATTCCCAGATTTACAATCTGGAAATATTGGTTATAAAATTGCGCAACGTTTAGGGAATTTTGAAGCAATTGGTCCAATCTTGCAAGGATTGAACAAACCAATTTCCGATTTATCTAGAGGATGTAACGAGGAAGATGTATACAAATTATCCATTATTACTGCGGCACAAACATTACTAGGATAGTCTTGAAAATAATCACTAGCGAATTTTATTCGCTAGTGGCTTTTTTTTATTGGAAATTGTATACTTAATGGTAAATAATTTTGTGGAGGAACAATCGTGAACGAATATCAGTTACCAAATGAAAAAGCCACGTTAGAGTTTGCAGCAGAAATGGGAACATTTCTTCAGGCAGGAGATGTTTTAGTGTTAGCTGGAGATTTAGGTGCTGGAAAAACAACTTTTACCAAGGGTTTAGCCAAAGGCTTAGGGATTAAGGAGATGATCAAAAGCCCGACGTATACAATCATTAGAGAATATGAAACAGGTAGATTGCCACTGTACCATATGGATGTTTATCGTGTGGCAGAAGGTGCAGAAGAGCTAGGATTGGATGAATATTTTTCGGGTGCAGGTGTGTGTGTGGTAGAGTGGGGGGAATTGATCCCGGAAGAACTTCCAGAAAATTATATAAAAATTGAGATAGAAGCAAAAGAAAATCAGCGTATGTTGAAGATTGAGCATCAAGGTAGCCAAGCATTGGAACGCATAAGAGCATGGCAAGAAAGTATAGATGAAGGGGGAAATAAAACGGTATGAGTGAAGCAATAGATGTGATCATTCGAGAAGCTATACCGAGCGATGCGGCTCAAATTAGTCAGGTTATGAAACAAGTAGGACAAGAAACGCCATATCTAGTCATGGATGAAAAGGGGCTGGAGTTGACAGAGGAGCAACTAAAAGAGCATTTGGCTCGCTTATATGAGTCGCCAAATAACATATTATTGATTGCGCTAATTGCAGATGAAGTTGTGGGAACAGCATCAGTTAAGGCCTCTTTTAAAAAAAGAGTGGAGCACATTGGGGAAATTGGCATTAGTGTTGTAGAAAAATACTGGGGATACGGACTTGGAACGAAATTATTAGAAGAAATCATCGACTGGGCGAATCAAAGTGGTGTGATCAAACGTTTAGAGTTAACCGTTCAAGAAAGAAATAAACGTGCGATTCATTTGTATCGTAAAATTGGGTTTGTATCAGAAGCAGTGATGCCTAGAGGGGCTAAAACAGATGACGGTGAATTTTTAGATGTGGAACTAATGCGTCTACTGATTGATTGAGAACACAAAGCAAAAACACAAGCAGTCAAATCAGTTGATTTGCTGCTTGTGTTTTTGCGATAAAAGTTCGAAATGACTGAGTAAAGCAGCAGAGTTCAACAAACTAAATCATTTTGACAAGTGGTTTAAGTGCCACATCACCAAACTGTTTTTGTTGAGTGAGTAAAATATTCGCACAAGCAAGACTATCCTCTAATGCATCGTGATGATTTTCTAAAGGAATTGCTAACTCTTGACACACTGTGTTAAGCTTGTGATTTGCAAAATTGGGATACAGCTTGCGACTAGTTTTTACTGTACATAGAGAGAGATAATGGGGCTGTTCTAGATTGTAGTAGTCGAGGCAGCCCTTTAAAACGTTGCAATCAAATGCTGCATTGTGAGCGACAATCAGATGGTTGGGTTTGAAATAATGTGCGATTTTGGCCCAAACTTCAGGAAACTTTGGTGCATCTTTCACTTGTTCGGGGCGAATACCGTGCACGTTAATGTTTCGCCAATGAAAGTCTGTTTCTGGTTGGATTAACGAGTAATAACGATCGACAATCTGATTATTTTGGACAAAAACGAGTGCAAGCGAACAGGCACTATATTTTTGAAAGTTTGCCGTTTCGAAATCCATGGCAATAAAATTCAATTGAACTCCTCCTTATATTTTTGGATACAAAGGTCACTATTTTTTAAAGATCTATTGTTAAAGAAACAGGACAGTGATCACTGCCGAGTATTTGATCAAAAATACTCGCATCTTGCAGATAAGGTTTTAATGCTTCAGAAACACAAAAGTAATCAATCCGCCATCCGGCATTGTTTTTCCTCGCGTTAAAACGATAGCTCCACCAAGAGTAAGCATGCTCTTGATCTGGATAAAAATAACGAAAAGTATCGATGAAACCACTATCAAGAAAAGTTGAAAATTTTCCCCGTTCTTCGTCAGTAAATCCAGCATTTTTACGATTTGTTTTCCAATTTTTTAAGTCAATATTTTTATGCGCAACATTTAAGTCACCACACAAAATCACGGGTTTTTCTTTTTCTAGCTCTTTTAAATAAGCCAAAAAATCGTCTTCCCATTGCATGCGATACTCTAATCTTTTTAGTTCAGCCTGAGAATTTGGTGTGTAGCAAGTAATCAAATAAAATTTAGGATATTCGAGTGTAATAACACGACCTTCTGTATCGTGAACTTGCTTACCAATTCCTAATGATACATTTAGAGCCGGTTCTTTTGCAAAAATTGCCGTTCCAGAATACCCTTTTTTCTCAGCGTAATTCCAATACTGAGTATAGCCAGGCAAATCAAGCTCAATTTGACCTGCTTGTAATTTGGTTTCTTGAAGACAGAAAAAGTCCGCATCTAACTCATTAAAGCTATCTAAAAAGCCTTTTTTTACACAGGCACGCAAACCATTAACATTCCATGAGATACATTTCATCTTGGTGCCACCTTTCTTCGTTTCTATCTCTATTGTACCTAAAAATAAAAAAAATAGGTATCTATTTAATGATTTTCTAAAAAACATCGCGCTTTTGAAATTGAGGAGGCTTTTCAAGCTATCTCTGTCGTGTTAGAATAAATGAGATGTTAAAAGAGAGGATTTTGAGCGATGAATCAAATGAAAATAGAAGAGGTACTTGCTCCCATTCAGATGCTTTTTGAGGAGCCTTTGGCCAATTATACCTATACTAAAACAGGTGGACCAGCAGAAGTCCTTGCATTTCCAAAAGATAAAGATGAAGTGAAACAGATTGTTGATTTTGCTCGTGAGAACAACATTTCTTGGCTAGTTTTAGGCAATGCAAGCAACCTCATTGTACGAGATGGTGGTATTCGAGGAATTGTCATCATGTTGAATCGTTTAGATCAAGTGATGGTACTGGAAAATCAGGTGACTGCTTTAGCAGGGGCTAAATTGATTGATACGTCTTACGAAGCCTTAAATCATACTCTTTCTGGATTGGAATTTGCGTGCGGCATTCCTGGTAGTATTGGTGGGGCTGTGTTTATGAACGCAGGAGCTTACGGTGGGGAAATCGCCCATGTACTTGAGTCAGCAGAAGTTCTTCTTCCAGATGGGACGATTCGTACGTTTACAAATCAGGAACTGGATTTTTCTTATCGACATAGCGTTGTACAAGAAAATCATGGAGTGGTGTTGAGCGCTACTTTTGTCCTTGAAAAGGGTGAAGCACAGAAGATGAAAGCGCAGATGGATGAATTGACTGATTTGCGAGAGTCCAAACAACCGTTGGAGTATCCTTCATGTGGTAGTGTGTTTAAACGTCCAGAGGGCCATTTTACCGGCAAATTAATTCAAGATGCGGGTTTGCAAGGGCTTATCTGGGGAGGAGCGCAAATATCAGAAAAGCATGCGGGATTTATTGTTAATATCAATCATGCTACCGCAACCGATTATATTGAGTTGATTGCACATATTCAAAAGGAAATACTTGCTCAATTTGGTGTCGTATTAGAAACTGAGGTCCGAATTATTGGGAATGAAGTGTTTAACTCTGAGAAATAAATGGAGTTGATTTTGCGGCCGATGAGCACTCGAATACTAATAGCCTAAGACATAACTTTTAAGTTATGTCTTAGGCTATTTTTTTTCCAAGTATATTATTTGCATATAAATATTTTATATGTTTATAATGGCTTTAGGGAATATTTTATGAACGGAGGAGGGGTTGGATGAAAAAGGTAAATAAAGTTAGTTTATTTTGTATAGCACTTATAGGGATAGTTGTTTCGCTCTTTTCTTTTACAGCAACACAGAGTGCTAGTCCGTTTAATGTGATATTTTTGCCATTAACGCAGTATCAATATATCGGTGAATATGTGACGTATTTCGTATTTTGGGCTTCGATTTTGCTATTTGTTTATTTTATTGTTTTATTACTGATAAGTTTATTTGCAAAAAAGAAAGAAAAAGAATTTTTATTGAAAAATTCAGAAGGGCAGTTGGTGATTCAAGCTGCTGCTATTCGCTCATTGGTGAGGCAACAAGCAGAAGAGCTTCATTTTTTACAAAACCCACAAGTTAATGTTAAACTCTCAAATAAACGTCAAAAAATTAGTTGTAAAATTTCTGGATCTGCTTATTCAATGTCGGATCTTCCAGGAAAAAGTGAACGATTATCAGACAAAGTAGAACATCTCTTAGAAAATATGTTAGGGGTTCATAGTGAGAATGTAGACTTGAACGTGCTAGTCAAAGCCAAACCCAAAGCCAAAAAGGAAGCAACAAAAAAACAAGGGACGAGAGTGGTTTAATAGAAAGGGTTGATGAAAGACATGGAATCATTATTTACACAATATAAAGAGCGTGTCATTGGCTTATTAATCGGCTTTGTTCTGGCTCTTTTACTAGTAATATTTGGATTTTGGCAAACAATTTTGGTTATCATTCTGTCAATGATTGGGTATGGTGTTGGTTATTGTAAAGAGCGTCACCTTTCATTGAGAGATATAATAAATAAATGGATACAAAGGGGAGAAAATTGATATGGTAGAAACAAATAAACAAGTACAAAATACTGAAATTAAAGGTGAATTAACCTTTGAAGACAAAGTAGTTCAAAAAATTGTTGGAATCGCGCTTGAAAAGGTAGAAGGCTTACTAACTGTAGACGGAGGCTTTTTCTCAAATCTTACACAAAAACTTGTTGATACAGATGATGTAACAAAAGGTGTAGATGTCGAAGTCGGCAAAAAACAAGTAGCGGTAGATTTAAATGTAGTCGTTGAATATGGCAGAAATATTCCAGAATTATTTGATTCTATTCGTAAAGTCATTAAAGAAAACGTTAAAAAAATGACTGGTTTAGAAGTTGTCGAAGTCAACGTCAATGTTATTGATGTAAAATCAAAACAACAACACGAAGAAGATTCTGTAAGTTTGCAAGAAAAAACATCAGAAGTACTAGATAACTCTGCTGATAAAGTGAAATCTACATACAATTCAACCAAAAAAGAAGCAAAGAAAAAATTGGATGAAAATCGCGTTCAATAAAAAAAAGCTTGGACATCTAGATGTCCAAGCTTTTTTTATTTAGGTGGCTGTAAAGAAGTAGCTGAAAATAAGGCTTTGACAATGAGTGGTGTAATGATTGCTGCTGCAACCATCTCTGGAATTCCATTGACAATAACTAGTGCGCCGAGTGTCTTAGCTAATGCACTTGGTACAACTTGATACATGTTGGCTACTTGACTGGTATAGAGTAGCCCCATCATGAGCAGAACGAGTACTGTATTGGTCAACGTTCCAAGTATGCTTGAAAAGACAGAGGATAGTGCTACTTTTTTTGTTTTTTTATAAAGCAAACGGAAAGTTCCTCCCGCAACGAGTCCGACTAATACACGTGGGATAACCGAGACCAGTGGGTTGGTAAAAACAAGTGTGTCGATTGGTGTACTTGGCGAAACATAAGCACGTATCATTGTACAAATTCCCCAGACCAGTCCAATAAACATGCCATCGCCTACTCCAAGGACAATAGCTGCTACGATCACGGTAATGTGAATAATTGTTAGGCTGATGACGCCTAGTGGGATAAATCCAAGAAAAGGAATCATGGCTTGAATAATGATAATAGCTGTTAGGATGGCGCGAATGGTCAAACGAAAAGTTTTGTTTTGCTTTGTCATTTTTATCTCCTTCGACGTTCAATGTACATATAAAATACTTTTTTTAAAGATTCTTGTCAAGAATCAGGCTTAAAGGATTATTTTTTTTTAACGTATTTATTTAAAATAGGGAGACTCGCTCCACAAACGAGCCCTGCCACGATAGCCTCAGCAAGTCCATTTGTTAAGACAATAGATAAAATAGCCTTGAGCAAAAGAGCAGTTGAATGAATGTTTACGGCCTGTGCGTAATGCTCTCTAAATAAGATGAAGATAAAAGACATGACGAGTATGGTATGGAGCATGGTACTAAATAGGCCAATCAAAAAGAAACGCGTTTTTATAAGATGAGCATCTGCCTGCCATAATTTTTTTGCAGACTGATTGAGATAGTAAGGAAAGATTCCTAATAAAATTCTTGGTATAAATGCGACGATGAGTGCAAGTACGCTACCATGTTGCGTGCCAATAACTGGGATAAATGGAGAAAAAACAAAAGACAAAAGGGTCGGCGACATCGTATTGATAGCCAAACTACAGCATCCAAAAGCAACACCCATTAAGGACCCTAAACGTGGACCAAGTAGAATAGAAGCCATAATTACGGGGATATGAATCAACGTGGCCTTGATAACTCCGAGCTGGATAAACCCAAAAGGACTAAAGGCTAAAAATAAAAGAATCGCAAGTAAAATAGCGGTAAAGGTCAAATGACGAGTTTTCATAATGATCTCCTGTGGAATTTTTATAGTGGTAATAGTGCCTCAACAGTCGCAAGTATGGTGTCAAGGTCGGCTAGGGCTCCTTTGCCGTAATCCCCGCAAGCCAATAAGCTCTCCTTGGGCTCAATTATTTGGTAATCAAAGGATGCTAAAGTCTGCAAATTATGTTGAACAATAGCCTGTTGATACATAGTAGTGTTCATCGCAGGAGCAATAAGCTTGGGGATATTTGGTAGTGCCAGTGCGGTAGTAGAAAGCATATCGTCTGCAATGCCGTGAGCTAACTTTGCAAGGATGTTAGCACTGGCTGGTGCGATGATGAATAAATCACAAATTTTGGCTAAGTCAATATGTTGAATTTTGCTGGCCTCCTCCTCTACTAGAATATCTGTATGAACAGGATTTTTAGAGAGTGTTTGTAGCGTCAGTGGTGTAATAAATTTGGTAGCACTATCTGTCATAAGTACATGGACCAAGTAGCCCTTTTGGGTTAGTTGACTAACTAAATCAGCCGCTTTATAAGCAGCAATACTACCGGTTACACCTAGTACGATTGTTTTCATAGATGAGAAACAACTCCTTTTTATTTTGAATAAATTTTTTGGAAAATACTTTGCGCAATTTCTTCTTTTGTCCAACAGTGTTGAGTATTTCCTTCTGCGTCTAAAATCCACGCATGATGCTCCTTGCCATGGATTGTTTCTAAATCATTGGCAACAACATAATCACAATGGTTTTTTAGGAGCAGCTGGTTGGCCACTTTGACTAAGTGTTCATCCGATGTGCCAACTAAAAGTTTGAAACCCACCAGTATGGTTTGCGGTTGTAAGCTTTTAATTGCTGAGATGATTTTGGGTGTTTGTTCCAATGCTAAAAATAGATCTGCGGATTTTGAACTTATTTTTTTCGGTAAAGCGTTAGGAGTAAAGCTTTGATAGGATTCCTTGAACCAATCCAACAATTGTGCGCTCGTTTTATCTGCTAAGTGTGCGCTTGCTCCCAGTTGGGCAAAATGTTGGAACAAATCTTCTGAAGGAAAAGATTGTGTGACAGTATAATCGCTTACCGCCATGCTATGAATGACTGCATCAAATTTCTCTGTCGTCAAAAGATGCTCTAACTGTGCTTTAAGGTCAGTAACAGAATCAATAAAAATGACTCGTGCACGTGTATCTACTGGGTATTGCGCTTGTTTGGAGCACAGGTAGGTCAGTTTGGTGTCTGTTTGTTCCAAAAAGACAGATGCGATAATTTTTCCTAGACGTCCTGTTGCATGATTTGAAATATAGCGAACAGCATCAATTTTTTCGCTTGTTCCACCTGCAGTTATTAAAATATTCATGGTTAGTTCCCTTCTATATAATACCTCAGTTTTAATTAGTAATTAAACAATAGAAATTCCAATAAAAAAATTGGCAAAAGACTTGAAAAAGTTTTAGAAAAACGATACACTGACAATGTTTTCTTAAACAATTTGTTTACTATTAGTATACTACAGATTGCTTTTGTTTAGTATAAATAAAGATAAAGAGGCGAGTCAAGTGAATATCGGGGAAAGATTAAAAAACTTAAGAGTGCAAAAAGGGCTCACTCAAGAAGAACTTGGGGAACGGACAGATCTAACCAAAGGCTACATTTCACAAATTGAGAGAAATCTTAGTTCTCCTTCAATGGAAACTTTTTTTTCTTTACTAGAGGTCCTTGGATGTGAGCCGACGGTTTTCTTTCAAGTCAAAAAGCAAGAACAACGAGTCGTTTATGGTCTAGAAGAACGGACTTGTTATGTAGAAGAGGAAAAAAATTATAAAATTGAGTGGTTAGTACCAGAGTCAAATGAAAATGAAATGGAACCTATATTGTTAACATTTGAAAAAAATGGGGAGTTCAAACAGTTTGCTCCTTCTTTATCCGATACGTTCGCGCTTGTTCTAAAAGGCCGTGTAGAAGTTAGGCTAGGGCACAAGTCTTACTATGCTCAAAAAGGGGAAACCATTTATTACCGTGCAAAAGAGCAACACCAAATCTTCAATCGGCAGCAAGGAGAAACCCAAATGATCCTGGTTGCAACAAATTCGTATTTATAAAGTAATTAACGGGGGGAAGTAATAAAAGTGAAAAAGGATATAAGTAAAATTATTGAGTTTCATCATGTCATGAAAGAGTACGACGGAGAAATTGTATTAAAAGATATCAACTTTGAGATTGAACAAGGAAAATTTTACACGCTACTAGGTCCATCTGGATGTGGAAAAACGACGATTTTACGTTTAATCGCTGGATTTGCAGAAACAAATAATGGGGATATCCTTTTTGAAGGCAAGCGGATAAACAACATCCCCGCAAATAAACGCCGGGTGAATACGGTTTTTCAGGACTATGCACTATTTCCACACTTGAATGTATTTGAAAATGTGGCATTCGGATTAAAACTAAAAAAAATACCAAAAAAGGAGATTGCACAAAAAGTCCAAGATGTCTTAAAAATGGTTCAGCTCTCAGGTTTCGAAACCCGTGAAATCAGTGAAATGTCTGGTGGACAAAGGCAACGTGTGGCCATTGCGCGTGCACTTGCAAATGAGCCAGAAGTGTTACTTTTGGATGAGCCACTTTCTGCACTTGATTTAAAGCTTAGGACCGATATGCAGTATGAATTACGCGAGCTTCAAAAGCGTTTGGGGATAACGTTTATTTTTGTGACACATGATCAAGAAGAGGCTCTGGCTATGAGTGATGAAATTTTTGTATTGAACAAAGGAGAGATTGTTCAAAGTGGTAGTCCTGTCGATATCTATGATGAACCGATTAATCGCTTTGTCGCTGATTTTATTGGCGAGAGTAACATTGTCGCAGGAGTGATGGTGGCAGACAATCAAGTGAAAATCGGAGAAAGCGTATTTGAGTGTGTCGATGGTGGAATGAGAAAGAATGAACCAGTAGAAATTGTTCTTCGTCCAGAGGATTTGACGATTACTACGAGTGAAAAAGGGAAATTGAAAGTCAGAGTAGATACGCAAGTTTTTAGGGGCGTGCATTATGAAATTATCTGTCAGGATGTCCAGGGAAATGAGTGGATGGTTCATTCAACCAAAAAGGCACAAGAGGGTAGTGAAGTTGGGCTGTTCTTTGAACCAGAAGATATTCATGTCATGCGTTTTGGCGAATCTGAGGAAGAATTTGATGCTCGTTTAGAAAGCTACGAAGAAGAGTAGGAGGCACTTATGACAAACACAAAAAGAATTTATTCCATTCCCTATATCCTGTGGCTGCTTTTATTCGTAGTAACTCCGGTTCTTTTGATTATCTATCAGTCTTTTTTTGGAATGAATGGGCAGTTTACGCTGGAAAATTATCATGCTTATTTTACATCTGGAACATATCTAAGAATGACGCTAAATTCGGTGTGGTATGCGTTTTTGATTACAGTTTTAACGTTACTCATCAGTTACCCAGCAGCCTACTTACTGAATAAAACCAAACATAAACAGCTCTGGCTGATGTTGATTATTTTACCGACATGGGTCAATTTGTTATTAAAAGCCTATGCCTTTATCGGTATTTTCAGTATCAATGGGAGTATCAATGAGTTTTTATCCTTTGTTGGGATTGGACAACAGCAAATTTTGTTTACCGATTTTAGTTTTATTTTTGTCGCAAGTTATATTGAGATTCCGTTTATGATTATGCCAATTTTTAACACACTAGAAGAGCTGAATCCTTCGCTTGTTAGTGCCAGTCGAGATCTTGGTGCAGGTAGCTTTGAAACGTTTAGACGGGTAATATTTCCACTTTCTTTAGCGGGTGTGAAAAGTGGAGTTCAAGCGGTCTTTATTCCATCATTAAGCTTGTTCATGTTAACTCGATTGATTGGTGGAAATCGAGTCATTACACTTGGTACAGCCATTGAAGAGCATTTCTTGGTCACACAAAACTGGGGAATGGGTTCGACAATTGGGGTGGTACTCATTGTGGCCATGATTGCAATCATGATGCTGACGGGTGAAAAAAGAAAAAAAGGAGGACATAAGAAAAAATGAGAAAAAAATGGCGTTGGTCGAATATCTATTTGCTGCTAATTTTTGCGTTACTCTATATTCCGATTTTTTATCTAATTTTTTATTCGTTTAACAAGAGTGGTTCAATGACCCACTTTGAGGGGATAACTCTTGAACATTATCATACATTGTTTGAAGATACTCGACTCCTTGGAATTGTGATAGTTACATTTCTGCTTGCTTTCTTATCTGCGTTAATTGCGACATTGATTGGCACATTTGGGGCTATGGCAATTTATTATACGAAGAAAAGACAAATGAGAACGACCCTACTTAGCTTAAACAATATATTGATGGTTTCTCCAGATGTCATTATCGGAGCCAGCTTTTTGATTTTCTTCACATTTTTAGGCTTAAAATTAGGATTTTCGTCTGTTTTGATGGCGCATATCGCTTTTAGTATTCCGATTGTCGTTTTAATGGTGTTGCCTAAATTACAAGAAATGAATGATTCGATGATTGATGCTGCGAGAGATTTGGGTGCAGGAAATTGGGCCGTGATACGTAAAGTAATCTTCCCGTACATTGCACCAGGAATTATTGCGGGTTATTTCATGGCGTTTACGTATTCACTCGATGACTTTGCCGTTACTTTTTTTGTGACAGGAAATGGTTTTTCTACACTTTCTGTCGAGATCTATTCTCGGGCACGTCAAGGAATTAATTTAGAAATCAACGCACTCAGTACCCTGCTTTTCCTTTTCTCAATGCTCTTAGTGATTGGCTATTATTTTGTGAGCCAAGATAACTTAACCAAAAAACAAAAGAAACGGCGAAAAGAGCAAAGCGAGGTGGCCGATTTACTATGAAAAAACTCCAAACATTATTGATTGGGATTATCAGTATTATTTTGATTTTATTCGTATGTAGCCAACAGTTAAAAAAATCTCAAGGATTCTCAAGTGAGAACACCGTTACCATCTACAATTGGGGAGACTATATTGATCCAGACCTAATTAAAAAGTTTGAAAAAGAAAGTGGTTATAAAGTTCGCTATGAAACATTTGATTCTAATGAAGCGATGTTTACTAAAATCAAACAAGGTGGAACGAATTACGATATTGCAATTCCTAGTGAATATATGATTCAAAAAATGATGGACGAAAAGATGTTAGTGGCATTAGATAAGTCAAAAATTAAGGGCTTGAGCAATATTGATCCACGTTTCTTAAATTTGTCTTTTGATCCAAACAACCAATATTCGATTCCTTATTTTTGGGGAACTTTGGGGATTATCTACAATGACAAGTTTGTTTCAGCGGATAAAATCAAACATTGGAACGATTTGTGGCGACCTGAACTAAAGAACAATGTAATGTTGATTGATGGTGCAAGAGAAGTTATGGGACTTGCCCTAAATAGCGAGGGGCAATCTTTAAATAGTACCAATCATACGCAATTGCTAGAGGCTAAAAATAAATTGAATTTGCTAACGCCAAATATCAAAGCAATCGTTGCCGATGAGATTAAGATGTATATGGTCAATGAAGAAAGTGCCGTAGCGGTTTCTTTTTCCGGCGAAGCAGCAGAGATGCTTGAGAACAACGAGCATTTGCATTATGTCATTCCAAGTGAGGGATCCAATCTATGGTTTGACAACATTGTCATGCCTAAAACGGTTAAGAATAAAAAGGGCGCGTATGCCTTTATTAACTTTATGCTAGAGCCCAAAAATGCTGCGCAGAATGCCGAATATATCGGCTACTCTACACCGAATCAAGCAGCCGTGAGTTTGCTTCCAAAGAAAATTACAGCGGATAAGCAATTTTATCCTGACGATCAAACAATGGCAAATCTAGAAGTATACAAAAATCTTGGCAGTAAAAATCTTGAGCGGTACAATGATTTATTTTTAGAATTTAAAATGTATCGTAAATAGGGTGGAAAACTCAGTAAAAACGGGTTAAATCAACAAATATTCAGGAGAGTAAGCTACTGTTTTTACTGTCAGTTTTCCAAAATCCTACCAAAAGCGACGATTTCGTCGCTTTTTTTTGAGTTTTCTACCAGAGATTTCTGGCTAGAAAGCTTGATGTGTATAGGGTTAAGCACATATATTTTTTTAAGAGAAAATCATTATTTAAAAAAATTGTTAAAAATTGCTTTTTTGTTAGAAAAAGGGAGGTAAAAACATCTACTTGAAATGCTGAAAATGTTAGAAATAAATATTTAGATTTTTTCTAGTTAATAATGCTGTATCCTGTGAATTTTATCAAATTTAGTTAGTTTTTATTTCGTCTTATATTATTTTAACTAAGAAATTAAGGATAATTTTGAGAAGTGTATTGGTGACATAATATTATGAGGTAGAGTAACTACTCAAATATGTAAGATTTCATATTGAAATGAGAAATTGTACTTTGTCTCTTTATCATTGTTTCACCACCTTGAAATAAAAGATTTATTCATCAAAATTTTTAACGTAAGATTTTGACTCGAAAAAAATTAGATATAGTGAATTTATATATATTTCCTATTATTGTGAAATTTATTGAGAACGCATTAAACTAACAAAAATAAAGACAATAAGCTAGTATTTTTTTATTAGATAATTTTAGTATGCAAGCTATAAAATTTTATTTCACATCGTTAAGGTTTTAACATGATTTTTTATATAAAATATATTTTTATTATTTAAAATTTAGTTTATGTTTTGTTTCTATCGATCATTATTTTATATTTAAATTTATTTTTTGTATAAATTTATTTGTTTTTTTATTTAACATATAGTATAATATTTATTTATTAGGAGGTGATAAGTATGTTTAAAAATAACAAAAAAATTGTGAAATCAGAAATTAATAATATTTCTGAAAATCAAGCTTCAAAAGAGAAAAATGGAGTATTTGATAGAGCAGTTTTTTCAAAAGGTGACGGCTGGAAAATAAAATCTTAGACGGTAATAGCCCTTACTCGAAGAGTAAGGGCTATTTAGGAGGCAATTATGGAATTTAATAATAAATTATTTATCCTACGAAAAGAGTTTTTTGGCGGGTTGTTAGTTAATAAATCTAATCTAACTAGGTACGAAATTAATAAGTATGATGCTTACTTTTTAGAAATATTATCAAAAGGTAGTTATGAGGTCAGTGAGGTGGTTCAATGTATAGAGGAACACTTCAGTATTGATTACTATCCCAATGTAGAAAAATTTATAGAGATGGGAGTGTTATTGGAAGGAGAAAAATCTTATAAAATAAAAAAAGAGCATTTACCCATCTATGTAGAAAATTGTGATAAGCCTAAATATCTTTCTTATCCTTTTGAAATTTCAATATATCCATCATTGCAGTGTAATTTGAAGTGCTCATTTTGTTTTCTTGGAGATAAATTGAATAAACGATATGCTGAAAAGAGTGCTACTCAGTGGTTTGATTTAATTAAACAAGCAACTCAAGATGGTTGTCTAAGTATTTCTATTTTGGGTGGAGAGCCGTTATTATATTATGATATTTTTAAACTAGTCAATTATTTAGAGAATGCAAAAATTAGAACATCTATGACAAGTAATGGACTGTGTTGGAATAAGAAAATGATAAATTTTATTCAGACATCTCAGTATGTCACGCCTATTTTTTCTATTCAAAGCTTAGGCTTATTTAATAGGGATGTAATGGGGAGGAATCATAATATCCAGCGTTGGGTAAGTACTGTGACAGAGATTAGTAAGTATAAAAAAGTAAGAATAAATACTGTATATCTTGGGCAATCAATTGACGATTTGAAGTCTATTGTAGATTTTTGTTATAAAAATAATGTAGAGAAGTATTCATTAGCCTATCAATATGATATTAATTCAGATTGGACGAGCTTTAAAGCACTTATTGATGTTCAAGATGAGCTTGAGAGATATATAAGAATGTCACAATATGATAATTTAAATTTTTGTGTAGAAGGATGCATGATTTATAGTACTTATAAGAATTTAGATGGGAGTATTGTAACATCTGAATATCAGAAATTAACGTATGGGTGTGAAGCTGGGAATAGTAGGCTTGAAATTCTTCCAAATGGTGACTCGTTTCCTTGTATTTCTTTTTTGGATAAAGACCTTTCTTGTGGGAACGTTTTTGATAGTAGTATAAAAAAAGTGTGGGACGATTCAGCACTTCTAAGTGAGATTCGGTATGGTAAAACCGAAGATGAAAAATGCTTAAAATGTTCCTTGGTTCATTTTTGTAATGGTGGATGTCCTATGGTAAATTTATCTAAAAATCAAAAAATGTTTGGGGAAGGAGACCCAAGATGTTTAATCAGAAAAGAAAGAAAAGGTTGAGTTTAGAAATTCCAACCAACGTTAAGTTGATCAATTGGATTCGAATATTGAAAGCGACGGTGTTACTTTGGCCGGTGATTACATTGATCTATCTGTCCAAAGGTCTTTCGTTTTTAGAAATCGGAACGCTGAATAGTATCGGCAGTTTAATTATTGCTTTTTTGGAAGTACCGTTAGGCATGGTTGCTGATCGTTTGGGGAGAAAGCGAAATTTTATCATTGGCCAAGGTTTAACGATTGTGTTTTTAGTGGTCTTATTTTTGAGTCGTCATTTTTTTGAGATCGTAGTGGCAGAAGTCATTTTTTCGGTTGCTACTTGTTTTATCAGTGGAACTGATACTTCAATTGTATATGATTCCTTAAAATATGAGAAAAAAGAAAAAGAATATGGAAAAATTCTGTCAAGTAACAGTAGTGCCGTTATCTTCGTCTCAATCTTTGTCGCGATTATTGCGACCTATGCTTACAGTAAAAATCGGAACTATATCTACTTATGGTCACTGTTAATCTATACAATCGTATTTTTGAGTAGTTTTTTCATTAACGAAGAGGCAATTTATAAAGAAGAGAAAAAAGCGAAAAGTGAAACAGAGAAAAAAACAATCAAACATCATTTATTCACCATGCTGTCAACATACAAAACATTTATTTTCGTTTCATTATTTTCAGCGCTGATCATTCTTTTAATTAGTAATTTGTATCAGTTTAGTTCTCCTATTTTAGTAAGAAATGGCATGCCGGTTGAGTTTACAGGGTATATTATAGCATTATCAAAAATTGTTTCTATCCTGTTGCTTAGAAATAGTGATCAGATTATCAATTTGATTAAAAATAATGTGTTTATTTTTTTAACATTAGTTTTAGCCTGTTTATTAGCAGGATTATTGTTTGTCAACGGAATGATTTACTGGTCCATTTTGATATGTTTATCCTTTTCAATCAGTGATTTTTTGCAACCAATCATTAGTAAACAACTGAATGAGTTAATTGATTCTCATAACCGAACAACTATGCTCTCTATTACGAGCTTATTAGATAATGCCTTCTTTACGGTAGGTGATCCAGTAGTTGGATATGGAATTGATAAAGTCGGTTATAATAAGACTTTTGGAATTTTTGGTGTGTTACTATTCTTGAGTTTTCCAATCAATCAATTAGCTAAAAAGAAGAGAACCAAGTCATAGTGTGGTTCCACTCAATAGATAATTTTTTTAGTGGAATGCCTTTTTAGAGGCAAAGTTTATGTGAGTTTCAAGAATTACTAAGCTCAGCGGAGTAGGAGACAGTATTGATGAAAACTTAAATAGAAGATCCAAAATCATGTATATGGCTTTGGGTCTTTTGTTTTATATTTTTGCAAAGTTTAGCGATTAAAAGTATGCACATTTTTGTTGACTAAGATTAATAAAATCAAGCAACCAGCGCTAGTTTATAAAATTTTTTTAGTTTGTGATATGAAAATGAATATTCTTATTTGGTTTTTTCATGAAAAATCCCACATTTTATTGCTATAATAGAGATGGATTGGTTATAATCAATGTGGATGTTTAAAGTAGATAAAAATAGTAAAAATTTAGGAGAAAAATAATGAAAAATAAATCAGTTTGGCCGATTTTTTGGATAATTCTGGTGCCAAATATTTTACTTGTTCCATTTATCATTCATCATAGTACCGTGATATCTGGAGATACATTATTCCATTTTAATCGGTTTTATGAGACAGCGATGCAATGGAAAAACCATAACTTTCAGTATTTTATTTCTATGTATGGTTTTTCGCAGTCTGCTCGGATTGTAAATGCCTTGTATAGTCCTTTTTTAGCCTATTTTTACGGGGCGCTTGTCTTAGTCTGTCAGTCTTGGTTCAAATTTCAGTTACTTGCCATTTCAATAAATAGTGCGGTAGCAGGGTTGTCGATGTATTATGCGCTTAAAACAAATAAGGTATCAACAAAAAATGCAACTATTTTAGCGATATTATATAGTACGACAGGTGGTGTTTTGCGATTTACAACACGGACTAATTTTATTGGCATTGGAGCAGCGTTACTACCGTTTGGATTAGCAGCAGCAACTAGAATGACAAGAAATGTGAACAGCAAAAACCTAGTGAATGTCTTAGAGCTTACGTTTGCAATGAGTATTTTGATACAAAGCCATCTTTTGACAGCAATCGAGTTGGTCTTGATTTTGATTGCATTCTTTGTGGTCGCTTTTTTAAAAACAAAAGATAAGAGAACGTTACTTTTGGCCGTTAGCAAAGCGGTGGGACTTACGCTTGTTTTGACGAGTAATATTTGGGGAGCAATGTTGGAACTATACACGAAGGATCATATTTTAAGACCTATTTTATTTTCAAATCCAGCGCAGGCGAGTATCCGGTCATTTGGCTTTACAAATTTGACGCTTCCTTTAGCAGTGCTTTTGCTCATGATTGGTGCAACTAGCTTTTATTACCGAACAATCACCACATTAACACAGAAAATGACTTTTATTGTTGGAAGTGTATTTTTTATATGTTCGACCGATTTGCTTCCGTGGAGTTGGATGTTTGCAAACATCCAAGGTCTTTCTATTTTGCAAATGCCATTACGTCTATTTGCCCCAGCTTTAGCGCTCTTATTAATATCGGCAGGGTTGCTCGCTGAGGAAATCCCAAAGAAAAGACAGGATTTCTTTACAAAAGGTCTTCTTATCGGAACGCTTGTGTCGCTACTATTCAGTTTGACTGCGACATATCAAGTAACCAAAGTCTTTACGACCTCGGATGTGATTAAAGATTCGTATGCACAGGTTTCAAAGCGTGATCCAGATGAAATTAGAGCTTCTTTTAACCAAGGACTACTGGCGCCTTTGCAAATCATGTACAAAGCAACCCCAGATTATCTACCTGTCCAAAGTTCTAGCTTTTGTTATGAAAAAGAGGATCCTTATGTTAAATATGAAAAACAGGTGATTGAAAATCCTCTAAAGGTTAGAAAAACGGTTGAGAATAATGAGTTGATTCTCACCTGGGTTAGCAATAATAGGAAAGAGGTAATGCTCCCAATTGTAGATTATGCAAATACACAAATTTGGCTAAATCAACATTTGCTCAAACATGAGGAGGTAAAACGATCTTCAATTGGAGTACTCTACGTTACACCCAAAAAAGGACTCAATGAGGTTCGTGTTACGTATGCAATGGATAAAAAAACCAAATTTTTGATTCTTTTAAGTTTATTTGCTTGGGGGGGATTGCTACTTTACATAGCAATCAAAATCTGGAAAAAATGCATGAGAAAACCCACTTATTTGATTAGCAGAAGGTAAAAAGAAAGGCTAAAAAAGAGAAAAAATATTGAGATTGAGGATACGTTGCATAGGATTTAGTTACTATGTTAGGTATTGTGCTTGCCTTTGATTTATTGGTTGTGGCTATAGTCTACGATTTTGGGACCATTTCAGTCTGGTAGCTTAGGTTAGTTATTTCAACTAAAATGATTGCCGACAAAACGTATTAATTGTGGGATGAGTGCTATTCCTGTATAAAGTTTGCTAGATAGTGAAAGGCAAAGGAAAAACGTTTAAATGAAAAAAGAATTTTCTAGTTTTAATCTAGAAAGTTTTTTGTTAGGTACCGAATCTTTTTTGTTGATTTTGAGAAGAAAGCATGCTAATATAGATTGTAGTTAGGTACCTAAAAAAAAAGGAGCGGATAAAGATGAGTGAATTGACTCAAAGCCTATGTGAAAATTTAGAGAAAGTTGTTCATCAGCATCATCGTATTGGAAAAAGAATGCACAATAAGGGAAGAAAACAAGACGCTTTTGCGCAAAAAAAAGTTTTAGAGCTTTTGACTCAAAATCAAGAGGAATTGACAATAAGTCGGCTGGTAGAACTTTTGGATATTCGACCATCTTCTGTATCAGAATTAGTTAAAAAATTGGAAGATGGAGGATATGTAGTACGAGAAAAAGATGAGAAAGATAAGCGTGTTATGAAAATTAAGTTGACTAAAGCAGGTAAAGAAATGAGTCAAGAGAAAAAGAGTCGGGCTAACGAATGGACAGAATTTTATTTTTCTGAGCTAACCAATGAGGAACAAAAAGAATTAAATCGTTTATTGGAAAAAGTATCTATGCAATCAAAAGAAAAAATCACAATTTGGATGGAACAACACGGCATAAATACTGTAGAATATAAGCTGGATGACGAGCACAAAAAAGCAAAACATCATAATAAAAAAAGAGTACATAAAGGAAAAAAGCATAATTAAGCAGTAAGTATGGGAGCGGGTCCAAGCGAGACAAGACTCATCACTTCAAATAAATAGCTTGACACTTAAAAAAAAATCAATTATTATAAGGACAATTCAATATTTGTTCGATGAAAAGAAGAGTACATAAATTATCTTTTTTAGAGAGTCCCTGTTTGGTGAAAAGGGATAAATGATGCTTTGTGGAAGATGGTCTTTTTGAACGCATTTGCTGATAGGTAAGCAATGCCGGTACGTCCCCGTTATCATAGGCGACAAGTTGCAATCAATCGATTAAGACTTGGGATAAGAGAAGTACAGAATACTTCTAAAAAAAGGTGGTACCGCGTAAATTCAACGCCCTTTTATTCAAATTTATTATTTGGATAAAAGGGCTTTTTTATTTAATAAAATATCAAAAAACAATGAAGTGGAAAGTAAGTATAAAAACGTTTAAAGAGAGCTCGGTACGGTGAGAACGAGTAGCGCAGATTATGCTGAAAATGGCCATAGAGTTGAATTGCTGAAAAATAGTTTAGGCAATTCCGGGTGCGCCCGATAAAGCGCTAAAGTATAGTTGTTTTGTACTTAATAAGGGGGAGCATGTGAGTGTTTCCTAAAAAAGAGGTGGTAACACGCAAAAGCGTCCTCCAAAGCATATATTAAAAAATATATGCTTTGGAGGACGCTTTTTGTTTGAAGAAAAAAAGTTGTTTTGCGAGTTAAGTGAAAAACAGGAACGCTTGACTCGTTATTGTTAAAAATAATGGGTAAAAGGATGGAGAAAGATGCGAAAAAAAATAGGATGGAGTCTAGTGCTAGTTATTCTCTTGATATTGGGGGGCTGCGGTCAACGAACGAAGGCTAGTGATGAGGGGAAAATCATTATTGGATCACTTGGATCAGACGCAGAAATTTGGCAATACATTGCCAAATCAGATGCAGCTAAAAAGGCTGGTTTGAATATAGAAGTACAAGATATCAATGATGGAGTAGCTCTGAATACTGCAACTGCGGATAAAAAAGTTGATGTAAACGCCTTTCAATCATACAGTTATCTGGTTAGTTTTAACAAAGACAGTAAAAGTAAGCTGATTCCTATTGCAACCACTTATTTAGAGCCAATGGGGATTTATTCAAGTAAAATCAAAAAAATTAAAGAAGTTCCAAATCATGCAGTTGTAGCACTTGCAGATAATCCAGCAAATGCAGCTAGAGGGCTCAAGCTATTGGCAGCTGCGGGCTTAATTACATTAAAAAGTGATTTTGACTCTGGCATTGGCAGCACCGCTGATATTGTAAGCAATCCCAAAAATTTAGTGTTTAAGTTGATAGATGATAAAACCGGTCCTAGAGTTTTAAAGGATGTAGATTTGGCCACAATAGGAAATACGATTGCTTTAGAAGGTGGACTAAACGTTTTAAAAGATGCGATTTATTATGAAAAAGTAGAGGCAGGAACAAAAGAAAATATCAACATTTTAGCAACAGCTTCTAGTAATAAAAACAACAAAAAACTTAAAAAATTGGCAAAGCTTTATCATAGCTCAGAGGTAAAAGCGTATATAAAAAAACATTTTGCTGGAACAAAAGTGGATGTAAATCAACCCATCAGCTATTTGAGCAATTAAATAAAAAAGAAAGTGTGGGAAAGCAATGATCGAATTAAAAGATGTCTCAATTATTTTTGAGCAAAAAGGAAAAAGAGTTGAGGCGGTAAAAGAGGTCAATGTTACAATCAAAAGAAAGGAGATTTTTGGCATCGTGGGCTATTCTGGGGCGGGAAAAAGCACCTTAGTGAGAGCGATTAATCTTTTACAACGGCCGACATCCGGAGAAGTAATTGTAGGAGGGAAAAAGCTCTTAGAGATGAATCAAAAAGAGCTTAGAAAAGAGCGCCAAAAGATTGGCATGATTTTCCAGCATTTTAATCTAATGAGTGCCAGAACCATTTTTCAAAATGTCTACTTTCCGCTAAGATATTCTAAACTTCCTCAATCAGAACGAATACAAAAAGTATTGTCATTACTCGACTTAGTTGGGCTTAAAGATAAAAAAGATGCATATCCCTCTCAACTATCAGGAGGACAAAAACAACGGGTCGCGATCGCACGAGCACTCGCAAATGATCCTGAGATATTACTTTGTGACGAAGCGACAAGCGCATTAGATCCTAAAACAACGTTGCAAATCTTGGATTTACTCAAACAGCTTAATGAACGCTTGGATTTGACGATTGTGCTGATTACGCATGAGATGCAAGCAGTAAAAGAGATCTGTCATCGTGTGGCGGTAATGGAAGCAGGGGAGATTATTGAGGAGAATGATATTGTTGCTATTTTCAATCGACCAAAACGTCCTTTGACACAAGATTTTATTCGAACTGCTAGCCATCTTGATCAGGCTATTGCGAAGATTGCACAAGATGAATCATTACTCTTACAAGCACAATCTCAAAATCAGCGACTAATTGAATTATCGTATGTTGGAGAAACGACGAATCAGCCATTAATTAATCAATTGTACGTTAAGTTTGGAATCGAAACCAATATTTTATATGGAAATATTGAGATTTTACAAAAAATACCAGTGGGGCATTTAATCGTATTTTTATCTGGAGCAGCGTCCGATATAGAAACGACACTCGACTATTTGAATCAGCAACAGGTAAGAGTGAAGGAAATAACTGCTTCAGAATTAGCAACAATTAAAACAAACAAGACGGAGGAGTTGTCATGACTGATTTTTTAATTCAGCACTTTCCCAATGTGATTTCATTGAAAGAAGAATTTATCCAAAGTACGATAGAAACGTTATATATGACATTCTGGACAGCGATAATTGCTGGAGTGTTAGGCATTTTATTAGGGGTAATTTTGGTTGTTACTGGAAAAAATGGTGTTCTTGAGAATCGACCTCTTTACAATGTGTTAGACAAATTGGTAAACATCTTTCGTTCCATTCCCTTTATTATTATGATTGCAGTGATTGTTCCTTTTACACGATTTTTAGTAGGCACTTCAATAGGGACTACAGCTGCTTTGGTTCCTTTAGTTGTGGGAACTACGCCATTTTTTGCTAGACAAATCCAAAACGCATTGCTTGAAGTGGATTCAGGTGTGATAGAAGCTGCTGAGTCTATGGGAGTGGGACCATTTGGAATTATTTTTCGGGTGTATTTAAAAGAAGGTTTGGTAAGTATTGTCCGTGTCAGTGCCTTAACCATTATTAATTTGATTGGTCTGACCACAATGGCTGGAGCAATTGGTGGTGGTGGGTTGGGAAATTTGGCCATAAGTAGAGGCTATAATCGCTTCCAAACAGATGTGACCTTAGTTGCAACAATTATCATCTTAGTTTTAGTTTTTATCAGTCAGTTTGCAAGCAATCTTATTATCAAAAAAATTACGCATGATTAAAGGAGAAAATAAAATGAAAAAGAATTTAAAAAATTTAGGGTTAGCAGTATTAGCATTTTTATTGATTGGCGGGTTAGCAGCTTGTGGGAGCGGCAGTAAGGAAAGCAACCAGTCAGTCCAAAAAGTAAAAATTGGTGTAGTTGGATCGGATACAGATGTGTGGGATACTGTTGTCAAAAGACTCAAGAAGAAAAATATTGACGTAGAATTAGTTAAATTTACAGATTATACGCAGCCTAATGCAGCTCTTGCAGAGGGAGAAATTGATTTAAATGCATTCCAACATCAGATCTTTTTAGATAATTATAATAAAGAACATGGAACAAAATTAGTTTCTATCGGAAATACTGTTAATTCTCCACTTGGTATCTACTCTCAAAAAATAAAAAAAGTTAGCCAAATTAAAAAAGGAGATACGATTGCTATCCCGAATGATACAACAAATGGTGGGCGTGCCTTACGTTTGCTGCAAACCGCGGGTCTGATTAAAGTGGATGAAGCAAAAGGATATACCCCAACGGTAGAAGATATTACAGAAAATAAACTAAATCTAAAAATCACAGAGCTAGATGCTGCTCAAACTGCTAGAGCGTTGGGAGATGTCACAGCTTCTGTTATCAATGGTGGTATGGCGGTAGACGCAGGATTGAATCCAAGTAAAGACGCAATTTACCTTGAACCAGTAAATGCATCTTCTAAACCATATGTAAATATTATTGTAGCAAACGAAAAAGACAAGAATAAAAAAGTTTATCAAGAAATCGTAAAAGAATATCAAACAAAAGCAACAAAAGAAGCGATAAAAGAAACGTCTAAAGGCGCAAACGTCGCAGCTTGGGAAACCTTTGGTAAAAAATAAAAGGAGCGAAAAAAATGACACAACAAGTAAAACTAACGATACATGATGAAATTAAACAGAATGCCCAAGAAGTAATTGAACTAAGAAGACATTTTCATCAACATCCAGAACCAAGTCTAAAAGAATATGAAACGATCAAAACTATTAAACAAAAGCTGGATGATTTAGGACTAGAATATGTTTCTGTTGGTGAAACAGGTGCACTCGCAACATTAAAAGGTGGCAAAGGTCCAGGAAAAACCATTTTACTCAGAGCGGATATTGATGCTTTAGAACTAGAAGATGCGACAGGAAAAGACTACGCCTCAAAAAATCCTGGTCTGAATCATGCCTGTGGTCATGACGGCCACGCTGCCGCGCTGTTGGGCGCTGTAAAAGTGCTGAAAAATCGTCAAGAGGAGTTTGCAGGTACCATCAAATTTGCTTTTCAACAAGCAGAAGAAATTGGTGCTGGTGCTAGACAGTTTGTCCAAGGCGGGTTTTTAGAAGAGGTAGATCAAGTATTTGGTATCCATGTTGACTCCAGTATTGAAGTGGGAAAATTAGTCGCAACTGGTGGGGCAACCAATGCATCGTGTGATATATTTAAAATTAAAGTGAGTGGAGAAAGTGGGCATGCATCTCGGCCAGATCTTGGGCGTGATGCGGTACTTGCTGCTGCAAGTATTGTGGTGGAACTACAAAAGATTGTCGCACGCGAAATTTCTCCGTTAGAACCGGTAGTCGTGGGGATTGGTGCGCTAAATGCAGGCACAAGATATAATATTATCGCCAATCAAGCGACACTTGAAGGGACTGTTCGAGCTTTTAGTCATGAAGCACGAGCCTTGGCAGTCAAAAGAGTGGAAGAAATTGCACGGGATGTTGCCAAAGCACATCGGACAACGATTACCTTTGAAAATTATGATGCCGCAGCACCACTTATTAATGAAAAAAATGCGACAAAACTAGCGCAACAAGTAGCAAGCGAGATTGTTGGGAGCAAGAATGTGATTCATGATAATCCCAAAAGTTTAGGTGCAGATGATTTTGCTGATTTTTTAGAAATTAAGCCAGGAATATATGGACGCGTGGGAATTCGAAACCCAGAAAATCCGGAGACGCAATATAGTCATCATCATGAAAAGTTTGATATGGATGAAAAAGGACTTGCTCTAGCAACAGAGTACCACGTCCGCTATGCGTTAGAATACTTAGCTCAGTAAATTAAACGAGTGGCAGGACAAATAGTAATTTTGTCCTGCCACTTGTTTTTTAGTGCGAGCATTTTTTAGCTATTTTTTATTAAAGGTTGAGTAATTAAAAATAACTTGTTATATTTTTATATAAAGACACTTTTTTGAAAGAGGTGAGACAAGTGATTACTATCCGACATTATCAAAAATCTGGGATTTTTTCAAATAAATCAACTGGAAATACTTTTATTATCCAAATACGAGGAGAAACAAAAGAGTATACATTGACTGCTTTTCAAGAAACGACTGAAAAATGGCGGAATTATTTTTTGTTATATTACAAAGAGCTAACGCTAGATTTGAATCAGACTGATGAAGAATTTGATATTGATTATTACTACAGCGAGTTTACCTTAAAAAGTAAAAGTTTTGAACGATTTGGTATTACAGTGGAAGAGAGGAAAAAATGGATTCGTTTTTGGTACTATAGTTTCAAAGAATGGCAAGAAGAACAAAAAGCACAATTGAATTTGTTAGAGCAAGAAAATCAAGAACTTTCAAAGCGATTGGCCTATCACAAAGAGCGCTTCGAACGACTGGATTTTTCTACAGAGAAGATGTTGCAAGACCCAAATTCTAATCCAGAAATGAGTAGTCAAATAGGTGAAAAGAATACTACAGAAAGCCAACAAAAAAGAGTAGAAGCTCAAGTGACTCCCTCAGAAAGGGTGGCAAATTTACTGTTAGTTGATCTTGATAAAGTGGCTTTGCAGGACGAAATCCTTGAACTATTCGACAAAATCAGAGAATCTAGCCCAAATAAATGGGTAAAAATGAAAGAAAGTTGCTATCATGTTCAAAAAAGCAAAATTAAATATTTAGGTTATGCTTGGGTTCATGCAGAAGAAATAGAAATGGAACGCTCTTTTTTTGAAAAAATCAATACTTATAAAAATGAAACACTAGAATTTGAAGCAAAAATTGAGGAGTATACAAAAAAAACGATTTTTGGTTACAAAATTCAAGAAAATAGATATCAGCAATGGCAGTTCTATTTAAAAGTAATGGACTATATCAACGGGTATCTTGGAGAAAGCTACCAAGAGGTTCAACTATAGATGGGCAAAAAAGGGGCAAAAAAATATACTGTTTTTTTCTAATATGATAGCATAGATTTAAAGGAGTGAGTGAAATGAGCAAAAATGAATGGGTCGACAAAGTAAAAGAATTAGTTGGAAATGGGAACGTAGAAGAAGCAAAGAAATTTATCGAAGATAACAAAGATGAACTCGGGGACAAAGTATCCGAGTTTAGTCATTTATTAGGTGACAACGCGACAGGTGTAGTCGATAAGGTGAAAGGTTTTTTTAAGAAATAGCTTGCTACCAGTGTTTGATAAAGCTAAAAAGCTAGGCAAAATAACTGTCTAGTTTTTTTTTTCAATTAAATATATGCTATAATGATGGATATTGACGAAAAAGGTAGGTAAATTATGAAATATGCAAAAAGGATTTTAATGGCGCTCATTTTGGGGATATTCGCTATCGTGCTAGGCGTGATTGTGATGGTGAATGTGTCTCCTAAGCCGTTTGTACACTGGTTGGCGCGTACACCGCAATTAACCGAGACACCGCCATCGCCAAAGAATATTCAGATTTACACGAGTCAAGTGACTCAATTGAAAAATTTAACCTATCCTTCAAAATATAAAGAAAATAAGCTAGATATCTACTTACCTAAGAAAGAGACTTCAAAAAAATATCCGGTTATTTTATGGGTTCACGGAGGGGCTTTTATTACTGGTGACAAAAAAGGACTCAAAGATTGGGGAAGTATGATGGCAAGTCAGGGGTATATAGTAGTGGCAATGAATTATGAAGTAGCACCTGCTGCACACTACCCAGCACCAGTTATTCAAACGAGTGAGGTGTACGCATACTTGAAGAAAAATGCACATCACTATCCCAATATGGATTTGGACAAACTCATTGTTGGGGGGGATTCTGCCGGTGCGCAAATTGCGGGTCAATTTATTGCTGTTCAAACAAATAAGTCCTTAGCTGATGAGATGAAGATGAAGCAAGTGGTGCCAAAAGACACAATAAAAGCGAGTCTTTTGTATTGTGGGCCTTATGACATCAAATACTTAACGAATGTTGAAGGACGTCTAAATCGGTTTTTTATCGGTCAACTCGGATGGGCGTATATTGGGCAAAAAAATTGGCAACAAACACAAGCAGCTCGGAATGCTTCTGTTAGTCAACAAGTGACAGCTGGGTACCCCCCGACTTTTTTAACAGATGGTAACTCTGGTTCTTTTGAAAAGCACGCAAAACGGTTGGAGAAAAACTTGAAAGAAAAACAAGTTCCAGTAACAACCTTATTTTTTGATGGGAAAAAGCAAATTTCTCATGAATATCAATTCAAGCTTCGGACAACTGAGGCAAAAGAGTGTTTTTCACAAACAAAGACTTTTTTAGAAAAATATGTAAAATAATCGACAACCGACTGCTATAAGAAAATGCCTGATTTTTTGTTAAGAATTACTTAAACAATTTATTGCAAAGAATTCACAAGATGATGTTAGAATATAATAAAAGAATAAAAAAGGAGGCAATTGAGATGGGCAAACAAGTTCCGCCGATTATTACACCGCTTGCCATTGTTTCCATAGGGCTAGCACTTGGAGCTACGACAACGATTGCCAAACAAGTGACGCAATCTGTTGCACCTAGTACGACACAGACTTCTACGACAAAAGGTGTTCCAACATCTGATTCTTCTACAAAAGAGACGAAAGATGGGTCGGCTTCAAGTTCAAATGGATCACAAACAACTTCAGAGTTAAGTAGCACTTCTGAGACGACTAGTTCTACAACTTCGAGCACTTATGATGAATCAAGTAGTAGCACTAGTACAACACAAGAAACAAGTACAACTAGTAGCCAAACGACTGGGGAAACAACGAATACGACAACGAGTACAACGACAGCGACTTCTACTAGTGGAGGATAAGAAAATTAGTATAAGTTGAAAGGAGCACAATTATGTTTACAATACTCGATGGTATCAATCGATTTTTAAGTTATTTAAATATTAACGTTAAAGCCAAGAATAGAACTTACTTAATAGTAGGTGTTATTAGCAATGCCTATATTGGTTATTTAATCTATCAATTTTTGTCAGTTCATTCTTATGTTCAAGCCATTATTTATAGCTTGATTTTAATTGTATTAATTTATTTTTGGATCACAAACTTTATTTTTTATTTTTATGATAGAAATGTTAAATGGGATATTTCTCCATGGGTTGAAAAAAAATTAGCGGCAAAAGAACTTGAAAATGCAGAAAAGAAAGATCATGTAGAAATTCCAACTGGAAAAGATGGCTCTCATTTGGTTATTTACGATAAGCAAGAAGTCACAGAACAAGGGCTAATATCGGAAGTAAAGGTGACACCAGAGGGGCAGAAGGTTCTGAGTGATTTGGTGCAGTACTTTAAACAACAGACTGTACAAAATATAGGGAAGCAAAAAAAAATCAAAGACAAAACATACAGCCTTGGAAAAAAACTACTAGTTCCGTCTAGTACAATTGAAGAAGAAGGAGGTCGACTCGCTTTATATATTGGGTTAAATGCGATTGAAAGAAAAAGAGTCGGCTATATCACAAAGATTGCAGAGGTTGATACCGCTAAAATGCAATCTTCCTATACTATTTTTCCAGCGAATGTTTACATAACTGGTGGGGAGTACAAAATGCCAGGAAGAAGAAAAGAAATTCTTCAAGGTTTCGACCCGTATCAAATTCATTTAGAAGTTTTATACGAGGCAAAGCTGTAAAAAGAACGAGAAAAAAGTAGGCGCATGATTGAAACGTGCGCCTACTTTTTTATGTTGTATTAGTCTAAAAAAGAGAGGCTATGTCTCTTTTTTAAGTCGATTTTAAGTTCCATTTTTTATAATCAGCTCATTCTAAAAAGAAAGGAAAAGATCTGATGAAGAAAAAAATAGTGATGAAAAATAAATGGCAAGTGAGTACGATTGTGATTAGTACAGTATCGATTATTATCATAGCTGTACTCGGATTTCAGTTGTATCAAGCTAAACAGACACAACAAAATCCTTTTAATGGAACAAATAATAGGCAAGCGCCAAATACACAAAAAGGAGGGCGAGGGGGTGGTCCTAACGGTGCTCCCTCTGGAGAGAATCCCCAACAATCAGGGGATACAAGTAGCAGTACAGAAAGTACGACAGAAGGTTCGGGAGTCTAAGCAAGTGTCAGCTATACTTTCTTAATAAATTATGGTAGAATACATAAGATTGTTTGGGAAGAATAGGTGATTATATGGAAATCATTGAAAAAGCCCCTGCGAAGATTAACTTGGGTTTAGATGTACTATATAAAAGAGATGACGGGTATCATGAGCTTGAAATGGTTATGTCAAGCATTGATTTAGCCGATCATTTAACATTTCGTACTTTAGAAAAAGATGAAATTATTATTGAAACGGATAACAGCTTCTTACCTTTAGATGAACGAAATCATATCTATCAAGCAGCAATGTTGTTAAAAAGGGAGTGTTCCATCACGAAAGGTGTGCACGTGCAGATGCAAAAGCGAATTCCTGTTGCCGCTGGTATGGCTGGTGGAAGTAGTGACGCAGCTGCAACGCTTAGAGGTCTGAATCGTTTATGGAAGCTAAAATTATCTTTAGAAGAATTAGCTGAATTAGGTGAAAAAGTCGGTTCTGATGTTCCGTATTGTATTTATGGCAATACAGCATATGTACGTGGCAAAGGGGAAAAAATAGAATTTTTACCCAAAGTTCCCCAATGTTGGGTCGTATTAGTGAAGCCAAGATTAAGCGTATCTACTGGGACTGTTTTTCACAACTTAAAATTAGAACAACTCGTTCATCCGGATATTCAAGGAATTAAAGAAAGCATCAAGCAGCAAAATTTTAAAAAAATGGTTTCCTCGCTGGGCAATTCTCTTGAAGCAGTCACGGTTCAAAATTATCCAATCGTTGGATTTTTGAAAGAAAAAATGCAACAATTCGGAGCAGATGTTGCGGTAATGAGTGGCAGTGGACCTACTGTGTTTGCTTTATGTGAAAAAAGAAGCCGGGCACAACGAGTGTGCAATGGACTAAAAGGATTTTGTGAAGAAGTCTATCTGATTCGAACACTAAATAAATAAAAAGAACAGCTCAAGTTGTTACGTTCATTCGATAATCAATTAGAGAAGGAAAGTTTACATTGTGCTGAAATTCGGGGATTGTTCCCAAAGTAGTGGCAATTTTACCACTACCGATAGCTCGATCATTCGAACCTATTGTTTGTTTAAGTAGAACGTTTCAGACTTTAGTAAAGCATAAAGCGATTCTATGGACGCGTTATCTGAGGGAGTTCCTTTCGAGGAGCACACTTTGGATAACGTTTTTTATTTGCCTGATTCGCCGGATTGTTTTGATAGGGGTTATAGCTTATTATATTGTTTGCTCCAAGATACGTATTCACTCCTTTTATTCGTAGAGTATTTGTTCTAAAGCTTGAGAAAGCTCTAAAATTTGCATGTTTTCGCCAGTTTTTAAAGTCCAGAGCAATAATTGCATGAGGTAACTAGCATAAACTAGAGCAAAAAAATGGTGAGGTACCTGAAGTTTCAGTTCATGTTTTTCTAGGTAATCTAAGCATAGTGTGCAAAAATAAGTTTCTAATTCTTTTGCTAAATCGCCTTCTGCTTCATGGATGTCTAAAAGTATTAGATATGCTTTTTTATTTTGGGATAAAGTTGTCTCTAAATTTTTAAAAATAAAGAGTAAATGAGTAGCAGAAAGCTGCGTAAAACGGGGACCAACTTCTGCCTTAAGGAGATGACTATAATGCGCGACAACGTCTTCAAGTAAAGCGTACTTGTCTGAATAATGCGCATAAAAAGTTGATTTGTTGATTAAGGCTTCTTGACAAATATCTTTAACGGTTACTTGACGGAACGATTTTTCTGAAAGAATTGTTAGTAAAGTTGTTTGAATATTTCTTCTGGTTTTTACGATACGTAGATCTTTTTTCATAAGCAATTCCTCCTAAAATGACCAGTTATCCAACTCTAATCGTGGCAGAGTTGGTTTTTCCAACTTATTGTATAAAATCGTTGGTTGTTTGTAAAGAAAGGGGTCAGTATACTAAGAGCAACATCGAAGGAGGAATTCTTATGTTTAAAGAATATACAGGAAATCAACAATTTGATTTACAAATCAATCGTTTGATTGGAGGAAAAATTCAAAATGATGCTCGTGTGGCAGAAGATGTTCAGGAAATTATTCCGTATCTGACAGATACACAAAACTGGTTTCATTCTTGGGAAAAGCAAGCAATGAAACGGGAAACAAAGGGTGAGTTTGATTTAGCTGCTACATATTATCAAGCAGCAGAATTTTATATGGATCCAAATGATGCCAAAAAAGATCAAATCTATGAAAATTATGTTGAAAATTTTGACAAAAGTTTTGATCGGAGTGCGTTTACATCTTATAAGATTCCTTATGAACATTCTTTTTTACCAGCTGTTACGATTGGAGAAAATTCTGAGGCGTTGCCGGTAATCTTTTTTACAGGATATGATGCTTACTTGGAAGAAGTAATGCCTATTCTTGCGCCAATTCAAAAATTGTTGAATCGCAAACTTATTATATTTGAAGGTCCAGGACAAGGAAGAGCTTTGAGAAACGGGCTGAAGTTCATTCCAAACTGGGAAAAACCGATGAAAGTTGTATTGGACTATTTTCAGTTGGACAGTGCAGATATCGTAGGCGTTTCATGGGGGGGATACTTTGCTATTCGAGCCGCTGCGTTTGAAAAAAGAATTCATAATGTTGTATGTTTTGATATTTTTTACTCAGGGCTGGATTATTTGCACGCAAATTTTTGTAACGAAGAATTCAATTTATTACTTGAATGGCTTGAAACGAAACAAGAAGTGCAAGTGAATCAACTTTTAACAAGTAAGATGGCACAAGACCTAGATTTAAAGTGGAAAATTCAAAAAGGAATGGAAAATACAAAAGAAAAAACTCCCTACGACGTGTTGCAAAATCTGAAAAAACATACAGTAGCAAACATACTACCTTTTGTTAATCAAAATGTGTTACTTTTAGCAGGAGAAGAAGATCAGTATGTACCAATAGACAGATTAGCACAGATGGAGCAAGGGTTGATTAATGCTGCATCTATTACAACACAAGTGTTCACAAAAGAAACTGGTGGAGAGCAGCATTGTCAGGCAGGGGCCATGCATCTAGCCTTCGCAGCTATCAATCAATTTTTAATGCAGAAGCACTAAACGTATCGGTCGTAAAGATTGACCAAATCTAGAACAGTAAAAGAACTTCAAAAGCTGGAAAATTATTCCATTTTTGAAGTTTTTTACTATTTTATTAAATAAAGAAGAGCGAGACTCTAAATAACACATAATAGATAAAGTGGGAATGGTTGGCTAGTGCGACAATCCAATAGACATCTTTAGTGGATGTAATTAAATTAGTTAGTTGGAAAAAGGTTTCTCTACATAGCTCTTTCTTGACGGTTAAATAGATGCGTGGTATGCTCTTTTTGCGAGAAAAGTGTAACCTTTTCGATTTGAATGAAGCTAGAAGAGATAGAGAGGTCAAAGAATGCATTATATAAAAGTAGAAGATTTGAGCTTTTATTACGGAGAAGAACCCGTGCTAGAACATGTTTCGTATCATGTGGACCCAGGTGAGTTTGTTATATTGACAGGTGAAAATGGGGCGGCAAAGTCCACCTTGATTCGCAATACACTGGGTCTTTTAAAACCTGCCAAGGGTTCTGTAGAGATTTCAGAAACAAATAAAGAGGGGAATCCTCTTAGTATTGGCTATATTCCTCAACAAATTGCCTCCTTTAATGCGGGGTTTCCGAGTACGGTTCTGGAGCTTGTTCGTTCGGGTCGCTATCAACGTGGACGTTGGTTCAAACCATTTTCAAAAAATGATCACGAGCATGTTGAAAAAGCCTTGAAATCTGTTGGAATGTGGGAGATGAGAAATCGCCGGGTTGGAGAACTTTCAGGCGGACAAAAACAACGAATCTGCCTGGCTCGTGTCTTTGCGACCGATCCCGACCTTTTTGTGCTAGATGAACCAACAACTGGAATGGATGAGAATTCCCGAGGAGATTTTTATCAATTGTTGCGTCATAATGCTCATGATCATGGAAAAGCTATTTTGATGATTACACATGATCACGAAGACATTAAGCAATATGCTGATCGGCACATTCGCTTAATCCGAAAAGAAAATTCGGAGTGGAGATGTTTTCACATGCACGAATGAGGTGCAACCTTAAAACTCTTTTGATTGATTTGAAAGCACGGGTCATAGATCCTGATTCATAGAGTGGAGCAATTCCACTCTGTTTTTTGTAAGAAAGTTTCTCTCTTTCAAGTGGGCACAATCGATTGTTTCTGAGGACTTTTCTTTCGTTAAGTGGTTTTATGAGTGGGAAACGGATGGTTAAGGAGTAAGAATATTTGGCAAGTGAAGCCCCTCAATCGATTGCTCATAATTCCTTGACTAGTCTGGGATATTTTGTTAAAGTTTATCTGATATCGAAACGTAATCTTTACGTTTTATGTTAGTAGGTTATCTAAATAAATAGTGAAGAATAGTAGTGGGGAGGAAAATAATCTTGACGATGTTTTCATATGAATTCATGAGACGGGCGCTTTTGTCGGCGAGTTTTATGGCAGTTATCGCGCCGATGTTAGGCGTTTTCTTAGTGGTCAGGAGGCAGTCGCTTTTGGCAGATACACTGTCGCATGTTTCTTTAGCAGGAATCGCACTTGGCTTTTTTATCAATTATAACCCAACGATTACGACCCTTTGTGTGGTAGTTGTTTCTGCAGTTGTACTAGAGTATTTGCGTAGTATTTATAGCACCTATTCGGAAGTTTCTACCGCTATATTGATGTCTGGTGGGCTTGCTATCGCGTTGATACTGATGAATGCGAATAAAGGCAATTCTTCAATGCGTGTGGAACAATATTTATTTGGTTCCATCGTGACGATCAGTTGGGATCAAGTGAAAATTTTAGGCGTCTTATTACTCGCCATTGTGGTTTTGTTTCTCCTTTTAAAACGACCGATGTATGTGATGACTTTTGATGAAGACACCGCACATGTAGATGGTTTGCCAATTAAAATCATGTCCTTATTGTTTAATGTCATTACGGGAGTTGCGATTACGGTCATGATTCCGATTGCAGGGGCTCTTTTAGTTTCTGCTATCATGGTTCTTCCAGCGGCTATTTCGATGAGAATCGGGAAAAGTTTTAATCTTGTGATTGTGATCAGTGTGATTGTTGGAATGATCGGCATGCTTTCTGGACTAGTAGCATCTTATCATGTGGATACTCCTCCTGGCGCAACCATAACGATCATATTTATTGGGATGTTTTTACTGGTGAGTATTGGCAAAAAAATTAAATCAAAATGGTTAAAAGAAACATAATTTATAAAAAGGGTCGAAAATAGCAATTATTTTCGACTCTTTTATTTAGGCGTGAAATACGAACATTTTTAAAATATATGCAAAAAATACTATGATTTTACTCTAAAAATAATTATAATAGAAAGGATAAGAAAAAGATAATTCATAAAGAAAGGTGAGATTATGAAAATAAGAAGAAGTGAACGGCTTATTGATATGACACAGTATTTACTCGAACATCCACATACGCTTGTGTCGTTGACCTATTTTTCTGAGCGTTATGCCTCTGCCAAGTCTTCTATAAGTGAAGATTTGTCGATTATAAAGAAAACATTTAAGCAAAGAGGAACAGGGATTTTAGAAACGATTCCAGGTGCTGCGGGAGGTGTTCGCTTTATCCCAGAGATTTCATTTGAAGCTGCTAAGCAAATCGTGGACTCCTTATGCGAACGTTTGTCTGAAAGAGAACGTTTGCTTCCAGGTGGGTATGTCTATCTATCTGATTTGTTAGGAGAACCCGATTTACTCAGAAAAGTAGGACAAATTATTGCTTCAAAGTATAATAATCGAAAAATTGACGCGGTGATGACAGTCGCAACCAAAGGTGTTCCAATCGCACAAGCTGTTTCATATTATTTAAATGTTCCTTTTGTAATCGTTCGTCGCGATTCAAAAATTACCGAAGGATCTACTGTGAGTGTCAATTATGTGTCGGGCTCCTCAGAACGTGTAGAAAAAATGGAATTATCAAAACGTAGTCTAAAACGTGGCTCGCGTGTGCTAGTGGTAGATGACTTTATGAAAGGCGGAGGCACGGTCAATGGTATGACGAGTTTGATCGACGAGTTTGAAGCAGAGCTTGTAGGGATTACGGTCTTTGCCGAATCAACATTTAGTGGACGCAGAATGATTGAGGATTATCATTCTTTATTATGTGTCAAAGAAGTAGATACCCAAACAAAAACAATCAAAGTAGTCCCCGGAAATTACTTTGATCAAGCATCGAGTGAAAAATGAAAACAAAAAAGAGGCTTGACTAAAGGTCGAGCCTTTTATGCGGTATATTGAAAAAAATTTATAATCACGATAAAATAATTGAACAAAGTTATTAAGACAAGGAGCGATAGATTTGAATACGCGATACGCGGTGATTTTAGCAGCAGGACAAGGTTCAAGAATGAAGTCCTCATTATATAAGGTGTTACATCCTGTAGCAGGAAAAGCGATGGTAGAACATGTCTTAGAACAAGTAGAAGCATTAGCACCCACTCAGATTGTGACAGTAGTAGGATGCGGAGCGGAGCTAGTCAAAGAGCAATTAGGCAACCGTAGTGAATATGCCTTGCAAGAAGAACAGCTTGGTACAGGACATGCGGTAATGGTGACAAAAGAGTTGCTGGCAAATAAAAAAGGAACCACACTGGTACTTTGTGGAGACACGCCACTTTTAACGAGTGAAACGCTAGAACAACTGATTGCACATCATGAACAAACAAAGGCTAAAGCAACTGTTTTGACTGCAAAAACTGATACTCCAACAGGTTATGGTAGAATTATTCGGGATAAAGAGCATTATGTTGAAAAAATTGTGGAACAAAAAGATGCTACTGACGCTGAACAAAAAATCACAGAAATTAACACTGGAACCTATTGTTTTGACAACGAATTTTTATATAAAGCGTTAGAGCAAGTTGGTAATAAAAATGCTCAAGGAGAATATTATTTAACCGATGTGATTGGAATTTTGAAATACGCTGGCGAAAATGTGAGTGCTTATGTGATGCCTGTATTTGAAGATTCTTTGGGGGTAAATGATCGAGTAGCACTTTCAAAAGCTAATCAGCAAATGCGCATGCGAATTAATCACGAACATATGGTGAATGGTGTCACCTTTGTTGACCCTAATACCACCTATATTGATGCAGATGTAGTGATTGGTAATGACACATGTTTGGAAGCAGGAGTTGTTTTAAAAGGAAAAACAGTGATTGGATCTAACTGTTTCATTGGGGCACACTCTGAAATTAAAGATAGTGTGATTGAAGATGAGGTTGTAGTAACGTCTTCTAATATTGAACAATCAATTGTTCGTAAGGGGAGCGACGTAGGACCCTATGCACATTTGCGACCGCAAGCAGATATTGGGCCAAATGTACATATCGGAAATTTTGTCGAAGTGAAAAATGCCCAAATCAATCAAGGGACTAAAGTGGGACACCTGACATACATAGGGGATGCTACTTTAGGCGAAAATATCAACGTGGGCTGTGGAGTGATCTTTGTGAACTACGACGGAGTCAACAAGCATCGTACAACTGTTGGATCAAATAGCTTTATTGGCTCTAACTCCAACCTGATTGCACCGCTAACAGTTGGCGAGAAGAGTTTTATTGCAGCCGGATCGACCATTACAAAAGATGTTCCAGTAGAAGCATTGGCTATCGCTAGACAAAAACAAGAGAATAAAGAAGGATACGCAAAAAAACTCCCTCCTTTGCAATAAAAATTCGGATAAAAGCTTGATTTATACTAGAAAAATGACTACTATTTAATAGAAAAGCGAAAACAATTGGGAAAATAGAAAGCGGAGGTCCTCATGTCGAAACATTATTTTGATCCTAGATTAAAAATCTTTGCCTTAAACTCTAACAAACCACTAGCAGAAAAAATTGCAAAAGCGGTTGGTGTGAAATTAGGGAAGTCATCTGTCAGCCAATTTAGTGATGGAGAAATTCAAATTAATATCGAAGAAAGTATTCGTGGTTCACATGTTTATTTGATCCAGTCTACAAGTTCACCTGTTAATGATAATCTGATGGAATTATTAATTATGATTGATGCGTTAAAACGTGCCAGTGCGAAAACAATTAATGTAGTCATGCCTTATTATGGATATGCTCGTCAAGATCGAAAAGCACGTTCACGTGAGCCAATCACAGCCAAATTAGTTGCCAATATGCTTGAGACAGCAGGAGTAACTAGAATGTTGACATTAGATTTACATGCTGTTCAAATTCAAGGATTTTTCGACATTCCAGTGGATCATTTGATGGCAGCTCCTCTTCTTGCAGATTACTTTATTGATCATGGTTATGTAGGAGACGATGTAGTGGTAGTTTCACCTGACCATGGTGGTGTTACTCGTGCTAGAAAACTTGCTGAAAGTTTGAAAGCGCCTATTGCGATTATTGACAAGCGTCGTCCAAAAGCAAATGTTGCTGAGGTAATGAACATTATTGGGGAAGTTAAAGGCAAAAAATGTATTCTTATTGATGATATGATTGACACGGCGGGGACTATTACGCTAGCAGCAAATGCTTTAAAAGAAGCAGGTGCGATTGAAGTGTATGCAAGCTGTACCCATCCGGTACTCTCTGGGCCAGCACTTCAACGTATCGAAGATTCTGCTATTGAAAAATTGGTTGTAACGGATTCAATCAATCTTTCTCAAGAACGTAAAATTGCGAAAATTGATGAAGTAAGTGTGGCAGGTTTAATTGGAGATGCTATCAAGCGAATCCATGAAAATAAACCAGTCAGCCCATTATTTGAATCAAAAAAACGTCGCACTAAATAAAAAAAAGTTAGAACTTGTAAAACAAGTTCTAACTTTTTCTTTTTTTTATGTACATAAAAGAAAGGACTATTTTGTTTGGTTGTGTTGCTCTTGTTTTGCTAATAAGTCGCGAATTTCTTTTAAGTAATCTTCTGCTACAGGTGCTTTTTCAGCTGCTACTTCTTCTTTTGGTTTTTCAACAACTGTACGAGCCTTGTTAAAGGCTTTAACTATTAAAAAGACCACAAATGCTGTAATTAAAAAAGTAATAATTGCAGAAATAACTAGTCCAAAATCAAATTTGACACCGTTAAATGTCGCGTTTAAGCCATCCATTTTTCCATCTTTACTACCTGTTATAAGTTTGATCACAAGTGTAACAATCGGTGTAATTAGTCCGTTTACAATTGACGTTACAATAGCAGTAAACGCACCCCCAATAACAACCCCAACAGCAAGATCTAACACGTTTCCACGCATAATAAACTCTTTAAATTCTTTAATCATGTTTCATCCCCCTTTCATATAGACTAGTATACCTAAAATGATAAAAAAACTAAACTATTTTTGTTTCATTAAAAGAAAAAAGGTAAAAAAGGAGCATTTTGTCCATAAATCGAGAAAGATATCCGATAAATGATTTCTAATAAACTAAAAAAATGATAAAATGGAGTTAAACGATTTTATTAAAGTTTCACAAAACTCGAAGAAATCGAATTGTTATCTGATAACGATTCGATTATGATAGACAGTGAAAGAAAAATAAGGAGCTTGTTCATGAATACTGAAATAAAAAAGGGTGTGTACTTGGAAGTTATTCCAACAAAAAAATATAAGACAACTCGTGTCATGATTCGCTTCAGTACACCAATCGAATCAAAAAAAATTACACAGCGAACACTGCTTTCTAGTTTGATGGAAACAAATAGTAAACATTATCCGACACAGCAAGAAATTAGTGAAAAGTTGGCAGATTTATATGGAGCTAATTTTGGTATTCAAGTAAACAAACAGGGAAACTTTCATCTTTTTTCAATTGTATTAAATGTTGTCACTGAAAAATATTTGTCTACGACGCAGCCGGTTTTAAAGGAAGCAATCGATTTCTTGGAAGAAATTCTTTATTGCCCTAATATTACAGCTGGTCGTTTTGATCAGGAAACTTTTGAACGAGAAAAAAACAATTTAAAAGAATATATTGATTCAATTTATGATGACAAACAACTATACGCTGCATATGCCCTCGAAAAGCTCTACTTTACTGATGCAGGACAACAAATTCCAAGCTTTGGTCGCAAAGAGGATTTAGAGGAAATAACAGCTGAGAGTCTCGTTCAAGTCTATCAAACAATGCTGAGCGAAGATGAAATTCACATTTCAGTGATTGGCGACGTCAATGGAGCGGATATTGCCGACTATTTCAAAAAATGGCCATTGACGGATCGAAATATCAGTAAAGATACACCGCTATTTTATAAGCAGAAATCGGAAAACATTACTCAAGAAAAAGTCGAAGTCCAACCGGTCGTACAGTCAAAATTAAATATTGCTTATCATACAGGCATTTACTTAGTTGATTCTGAGTACTTTGCGTTGCAAGTATTTAATGGACTATTTGGTGGTTTTCCTCATTCGAGACTGTTTATAAATGTCCGAGAGCGCGAAAGTTTGGCTTATTATGCCTCAAGCTCGTTGGATACCATGCGTGGCATCATGACTGTCCAAACGGGGATTGATGGGGAAAATCGTAAAAAAGTTATGAGTCTCATTGCGCGGCAATTAGAAAGTTTGCAAAAAGGAAATATTACGGCAGAAGAGTTAGAGCAAACCAAGGTGATGTTAAAGAACCGTTATTTACTTTCGTTAGATTCTCCTGTTGCGCAGATAGAAAAAAAGTATCTTCAATCTAAATTATCACAAGCAAATCTTTCTGCTGAAGAATGGATGGAGCACTTGAATCATGTATCTGCTATAGATGTGAAAAATGTAGCACAAAAAATTTCAATGAAGGCTATTTATTTTATGGAAGGAGAGTCGGTATAAAAATGGAGAAAAAAGTTTATCCTAAGCTAAATGAAACATTATATACTGAAGTCTTACCTAATGGGCTGACGGTGACCTTACTTCCTAAAAAGGACTATCACAAAACGTATGGTCTTTTTACAACGAATTATGGGTCTATTGACAATCAGTTTATCCCAATTAATCAGAAGGGATTTGTTGAAGTACCCGATGGTATTGCCCATTTTCTAGAACATAAATTATTTGAAAAAGAAGATGGAGATGTGTTTCAAAAATTTGGAAAACAAGGTGCTGCAGCAAATGCATTTACCAGCTTTACTCGAACAAGTTATTTATTTTCTACGACTGAATCAGTAGCGCAAAATTTGGAGACATTACTTGATTTTGTGCAAGCCCCTTATTTTACAGCTGAAACGGTAGAAAAAGAAAAAGGAATCATTGCACAAGAAATTCAAATGTATCAAGATGATCCTAATTGGCGTTTATTTTTTGGGATTATTAACAATCTATATCCCAAACATCCTCTACATATTGATATTGCGGGTACTGTGGCAAGCATCAATCAAATAACAGCAGAGGATTTGTATCTGTGCTATCAAACATTTTATCACCCAAGCAATATGAATCTTTTTGTTATTGGAAACTTAGAACCGGAAAGTATGATGGCTTTGATTCGAGCGAATCAAGCTGCAAAAGTCTTTCCTGAAACACAAAACATAGAGCGGAAGTTCCCCGAAGAAAAAATTACTGATATTGTTCGTGAGTCGAGTGTTTATATGCCTGTTTCTAGGCCAAAGTCATTAGTGGGAATTAAAGGGACTGCGCCCTATCCTAAAACAGATAAAGAGCGATTGCGTCTTAAATTTAGTTTGCAATTATTTTTTCAGCTATTACTTGGAACAACCTCTAAAAACTATCTGAGATTATATGATAGTGGGTTGGTTGATGATAGTTTTGAGTATGAGTTCTCAATGGATCGCTCCTTTTATTTTGCTGATTTTGGTGGAGATACAGGTGAACCTGAACGGCTAGCAGACGAGCTAGAAAAACTACTACTTGGTTATGAGTCAAGTGAAGAATTAACTGAAAAAAACTTAGCTTTGCTCAAGAAAAAAATGCTGGGAAAATTTTTTCAATCACTGAACTCCTTGGAATATATAGCCAATCAATTTAGTCAAGTGCAGATGGGCGAGCTGACTTTATTAGATTTCCCACAAATTATTGAAGAAATTCAATTGACAGATGTTTTGGCAAGCGCCAAACAGTTTGTCAAACCAGAAGCGATGAGTCGATTTTATATGTATCCACAAGATACTGAAAGTTTTGATGAAGTAAAGAAGGTGTCAACATGACAGATATTGGAAAAGAGCTAAAAGAGGCTCGCTTAAAAAAAGGGTTTACCATTGATGACTTACAACAGAAAACAAAAATTCAAAAAAAATATTTAGAAGCATTGGAACTCGATGAGTACGAGGCAATGCCTAGTACCTACTATGTTCGGACTTTTTTGCGACAATATGCAGACGCGGTTGGGTTAGACGGGAATCTTGTGGTCAAAAAATTTGATGGTCAAAAAGTTCAAATTGAACAGCCAAAGATTGAGAAGATAACAGAATCAAGAAAAAATTTGCATAAAGAAGAAAAAAATGTATTACAAGTATTATCCGATCGCTTACCAATGATTGTCTTAAGCCTGATTGCCGTTGCTATTATAGCAACAGTAGGGTATGCAACTTGGAAACAGCATAAAGATAGCTCGATGATTCAAACCTCATCAAGTGTTGAGGTGGATCGTGAGTCGACACAAGCAACTACGAGTAAAACAAAAGAATCGAGTGCAACTCAAACAACGACCTCAACGACACAAGAGGTAAAGCCAGAGCTTGCGATTACCTCAGATGACGGAAAAAATCTAGTGATGTCAGCAAAAAATATAACAAGTCCGGCAAAATTAACTTTTACCGGAACAAATGGTTCGTGTTGGGTAGGAATTACGGTTGGGGGCGCAAATGTGTATAACTACACGGTTAAACAAGGTGAAACAACAGAGTATGCTTTACCAGAAGGAACTGCGGAAGTTAAGATTGTGTTTGGAGCAGCCGTAAATCTGTCTGCTAAGTTAAATGACCAAAATTTAGATATCATTGGTCAAACGAAAGCATATCAAAAAAATATAGATTTAACAGTCACTTACAAATAGAAAAAGGTTGTGAAAGATAGTGAACTTACCGAATAAATTAACTGTATTAAGAATTCTCATGATTCCCATTTTTATTATTTTTATGGCAGTACCTCTTCACTTTGGCCAATTGCACTTAGCAGGTGTGAATTTACCTGTGACGCAGTTGGTTGCAACCATTATTTTTGCTCTGGCAAGCATTACTGACTGGTTAGACGGTAAAATTGCCCGTTCGCGTGGTCTAGTAACAAATTTTGGCAAGTTTGCAGATCCATTGGCTGACAAGATGCTGGTGATGACTGCTTTTATTATGTTAGTAGCGCAAGGAAAAGCTCCGGCTTGGGTCGTAGCGATTATTGTGTGCCGTGAGCTTGCAGTGACAGGTTTACGCTTGTTATTAGTGGAACATGGAGAAGTAATGGCAGCAGCATGGCCAGGTAAGGTTAAAACTGCTACTCAAATGTTTGCGATTATTTTTTTACTACTGAATAATTTTCCATTTGCTGCAATTAGCATTCCAGTAGATCAAATTTTACTTTATGTGTGCTTACTCTTTACCATTTACTCAGGGGTTGATTACTTCACAAAAAATGCAGCTGTTTTTAAAGGCTCAATGTAAAGTAAGACAGATAGAAAGAATAGTAGTAAAATAGAGGTTGGGACGGAGCAGAAGCTCTTTCACCCAACCTTTTCCTTTTGAAGAAAGATTATAATAAAATAAAATGATATGGAATAAAATGCGTATATTGTTTTTAGAAATTGAGGGATGATGAAGATGAAAGCAGAAATTATTGCTGTTGGGACAGAGATTTTATTAGGGCAGATTGTAAATACAAATGCGACTTATTTGTCACAAGAGTTAGCAAATTTGGGAGTGGATGTTTATTATCATAGTGTTGTCGGGGATAATGCTCAACGTTTAGATGAAGTACTTACAGAAGCTGAAAAAAGAAGTGAAATCATCTTTCTATGTGGAGGATTAGGTCCAACCGAAGATGATTTGACCAAGCAAGTTACCGCAAAACATCTAGGAGAAGAACTAGTGATGGATGAATTGGCGCTAACAGAAATTATTCAACACATAGAGCGATTAGGAAGAAAAGTAACAGAAAATAACAAAAGACAAGCCTTGACTATCCAGAACGGTAAGATATTAGCAAATCATAATGGGCTTGCGATTGGTACGTATTATCAGGGCCCGAATCATCACTATATCTTGTTACCAGGACCGCCAAGCGAGATGAAAGTCATGTTTCAAACAGAAGTTATCCCAATACTACAACAAAACTTACCCAAACAAGAGCAACTTTTTTCTAGAGTTTTACGCTTTTTCGGCATAGGAGAATCACAGCTTGTAACAGAACTGGCAGATTTGATTGATCATCAAACGAACCCAACCATTGCACCTTATGCTAAAATGAATGAGGTCACTTTGAGACTCACTGCTAAAATAGACCGGAATGAACAAGCCCAAAAAATGCTAGACGATTTAGAGGCGCGTGTGCAACAACGCGTAGGAGCTTATTTTTACGGTTACGGAGATGACAACTCACTAGTCGATGAAACAGTCAAATTACTAAAAGCACACAAAAAAACCGTAACTAGTGCTGAAAGTTTGACGGCAGGGATGTTTCAGTCTACTCTTGGAAATGTTTCTGGGGTTTCAGAGGTATTTGCGGGAGGTTTTGTAACGTATTCAAAAGAAGCAAAAGTCAAATTACTCAATCTTAGCGAAGAAGAATTGAGAAAACATGGGGTAGTGAGTGAGTATTGTGCCAAACAGATGGCGGAGCAAGCTCGTAGCATATTAGATACAGACTATGCTGTCTCTTTCACAGGAGTTGCCGGTCCCAATATGCTGGAAGACCAAGAAGCTGGTACAGTTTGGATTGGTGTGGCAGCTAGAGGTGAAGAACCAAGTGCAAGTTGTTTCAAGTTTAGTAGAAATAGACAGGCAGTTAGAAATGCTGCTATTATGAATGGACTATCATTATTGAGAAAAAAAGTTCAAGCAGACACAAAACGATGAAAGCGAATGTTTGTTCCCTTTTTTCTTGCAATTTATAAAAAAAACAAGTATGATAGAGTCAATAAGTTAGATTCGCAAATACAAGGAGGCTTATTCTGTGGCAGATGATCGTAAAGTAGCATTAGATGCAGCACTAAAAAAAATAGAGAAAAACTTTGGGAAAGGTTCCATTATGAAGTTAGGAGAAAAAGTGGATACACAAATTTCAACTATTTCAAGTGGTTCACTTGCACTAGATGTGGCACTTGGGATAGGTGGCTATCCCCGTGGTCGGATTATTGAAGTGTATGGTCCTGAAAGTTCAGGTAAGACAACTGTTGCACTTCATGCAATCGCAGAAGTACAAAAAAATGGTGGAACTGCAGCTTTTATTGATGCAGAGCATGCACTAGATCCTGCGTATGCACAAAAATTAGGGGTAAATATTGATGAATTACTGTTATCTCAACCAGATACTGGAGAACAAGGTTTAGAGATTGCTGATGCACTTGTTTCAAGTGGGGCAATTGATATCGTTGTGGTCGATTCTGTGGCTGCACTTGTTCCAAGAGCTGAAATTGATGGAGAAATGGGAGACGCCCATGTAGGGTTGCAAGCGCGATTGATGTCACAAGCGCTGCGTAAGCTTTCAGGTTCAATCAACAAAACGAAAACGATTGCGATTTTCATCAACCAAATTCGTGAAAAAGTAGGAATCATGTTCGGTAATCCAGAGATAACTCCTGGTGGACGCGCATTGAAATTCTATGCGACTGTTCGATTAGAGGTACGAAGAGCAGAGCAACTGAAAAATGGAACAGATATTATCGGAAACCGTACAAAAATCAAAGTAGTAAAAAATAAAGTAGCACCACCTTTTAAAATAGCAGAAGTAGATATTATGTACGGACAAGGAATTTCTCAAGTTGGAGAGTTGCTTGATATGGGAGTAGAAAAAGATATCATCGACAAAAGTGGTGCTTGGTATGGCTACAAGGACGAACGTATAGGTCAAGGTAGAGAGAATGCTAAGAACTATTTACTGGATCATCCAGAGATGATGGCAGAGCTTTCTATCCGAGTACGCCAAGCGTTTGGCATTGGTGATGTTGAGCTTGATGAAACAGAGGATTCTAAAGAAGTTTCACTAGAATTAGAAGATTAAAACAAAAAAAATCAAATAAAAAACTTCACACAAGTAGGTAGTAACAGGCTACAGTTTTTGTGTGAAGTTTTTTTATTGTAAGAATTATTGACAACTAGCGTTTTTTTAAGTTGACAGTAAAAGATTCTAACATTAGAATAAAGTTATGTACAGTTATATATGAATTGTACAAGTAGGCATATTGATAATCAATATAAGGTTTTATCAAAAAAACTACAGATAAATAGAAAATTAATCGATAGTATGGAGGTGGATGGAATGGGGTTACTTGTTCCACTGGGTACTATCATCGGATTAATTGTCGGTCTTATTTTTGGAATGTTTGTTGCAAATTCGCGTCATCAAAAGGAAATTGATGGAGCGAAAAATTCTGCAGACGCTATCATGAAACAAGCGAAAAAAGAGGCAGAAACGCTGAAAAAAGAAGCTTTATTGGAAGCCAAAGAAAAAAATCAACACTATCGTGCTGAAATTGAAAGTGAGCTGAAAGAACGTCGATTTGAATTAAAAGATCAAGAAAATCGTTTAGTACAAAGAGAACGAAATCTTGATAGAAAAGACGATTCTCTAGAAAAACGGGAACGTTCACTTGAAGATAAAGAGATAAAGATTGATTCTAGACAACAATTGATTGATGAAAAACAACAAAAAGTATCCGCGTTAATCGAAGCACAGCAAGCTGAATTGGAACGAATTAGTAGTCTCACTCACGAAGAGGCAAAAGAGATTATTATGTCAACAACTGAAAAAGAGTTGACACATGAACTTGCAGTAATGGTCAAAGAAAGCGAACAGCGCACAAAAGAAGAAGCTGATCGAAAAGCTCGTAACTTGTTATCACTTGCGATTCAACGTTGTGCTGCTGATCAAGTATCAGAGACAACAGTATCTGTCGTCACTTTACCAAATGATGAAATGAAAGGCAGAATTATTGGACGCGAAGGTCGAAATATTCGAACACTTGAGACACTTACGGGAATGGATGTAATCATTGATGATACACCAGAAGCGGTAGTTCTATCTGGTTTTGATCCAATCCGTAGAGAGATTGCACGTATGGCGCTTGAAAAATTGATTCAAGATGGTCGGATTCATCCAGCTAGGATTGAAGAGATGGTAGAAAAAGCTCGCAAAGAAATGGACGAAAAAGTTCGTGAATATGGTGAGCAGGCAGCGTTTGAAGTTGGTGCACATACACTTCATCCAGATTTAATCAAAATTATGGGACGCTTACGTTTTAGAACAAGTTATGGACAAAATGTCTTGAACCACTCCATTGAAGTAGCCAAATTAACAGGAGTTCTGGCCTCTGAATTAGGAGAAGATGTGGCACTTGCAAAACGTGCTGGTTTCTTGCATGATATTGGAAAAGCTTTGGATCATGAAATTGAAGGCTCTCACGTAGAAATTGGAGCAGAGCTTGCTTCTAAATATCATGAGAACCCCGTTGTTATCAATGCAATTGCTTCGCATCATGGTGATACTGAAGCAACTTCGGTTATTTCGGTATTAGTTGCAGCTGCTGATGCACTGTCAGCCGCAAGACCTGGTGCTAGAAGTGAATCACTAGAAAATTATGTACGCAGATTAGAAAGACTAGAGAACATATCGAACGATTTTGAGGGTGTAGATACAAGTTTTGCGATTCAAGCAGGACGAGAAATTCGTGTGATGGTTAAACCAGAAGTTATCTCAGATGATGAGTCAACCATCTTGGTTAGAAACATCCGAAAACGTATCGAAGAAGAACTAGATTATCCAGGACATATTAAAGTAACTGTTGTACGTGAAACACGTGCAGTAGATTACGCTAAATAAAAAGAACATCTAAAATGGAAAGTAATTTCTAATTTTAGGTGTTTTTTTCTCTTTCTTAAGTATAAGTGGGTAGGCTGACTTTAAACGCGTGAGTCATAAATTTAGAAAAATGGAAAAAAGTAACGGCTATTGAAATGACTTGTATGCTATAAAGGAAAGATAAGATGCATAAAATTAGAAAACAGAGGGAAGTAAATGAAAAATCGGGTGAGAATGTCCAAAAAACTTATAGTAATTATGGTTTTAACGAGTATCTTCGTTCTAGTGACGGGATTGCTTCAGTATCGACATAGCAAAACGAAACAAGAATTAGGAGCAATTGATGAGATGGGCAAAACAAATGCAATTTCAATCACGTCAGAGGTTGAAGCGCTGTATTTGAATAGTGATAAAATATTTTTAAAAAAAGGAATTTCAAAAGTTGAGGTAAAAAACATCCAAAAAAAGGTAAAAAATCTAAAAGTAATAGTACAAAACTTAGAAAAACAATCGAAAAAATCTGATATCAATAAATTAAGTTGGCAACCAAATCTAAAAATGGTACGCGAACTCCAAAAGGACATGGTAGATATTCGTTACAAGTTTGAATTGCAAAAAGGAGTTAACAACCTTTTTCAAAAAAAAGTCTTGGATGGGGATCAGTTTGATGCAACTGTGGCAATTAAACAAGGAGTCAATAAAAAAAGCCTGCAGCAGTATTTGATACAAGATAGGAGTGCCAAAAATTTAGAGTTTAGGCATTTTGTACTTGAAGCTGTTATTGAAGTAGAAGTACAATATAAACAACAAATTCAAGCTGAGAAAGCAGTCAATGCCCTATCTAGTCAGAAAGAAAGCGTGAGTCAAGTCTCAAGTGAACGGATTCAGCAAGCACAAATAGAGATTAATAAAGTGAAAAATCAAGTAATCAAACAAACATTAACGCAGAAATTAAAACGAGTCAAAGAAAAAAGCAACGCCCGGAGTACGGTTGATTAATCACTATTAGGGGAAATTCATTTTGAAACAGGTGCTCTTTTGGAACGAGTCCTTCTTCTGAAACGTAAGCGAAGTACGGTCTTAAAAATAAATCATTTGGGAAAAATAGTAAGATTATTTCTTACTTTTTTTTGCTCTAGGACTATCTACTACATGGAGTAATGCTTTTAAATCGTGGCTTTCAATTACTCCTAAAAATTGATAAAATAGAGGTAGATGGACAGAAGAGAAGAGGAAAGCATACATGCGTATTTTATTTATAGGAGATGTTGTCGGGTCATTAGGAAGAAAAAAAATTCATGATGAATTACCCAGACTGAAGAAAAAATATCGGCCACAAGTGACCATTGTCAACGGAGAAAATGCAGCATCCGGTCGAGGCATTACTGAAAAAATATATAAAGGTTTTTTACAAGATGGTGTAGATGTCGTGACAATGGGGAACCATACATGGGACAACCGCAATATTTTTGAATTTATAGATGGGGCTAAAAAGATGGTTCGCCCTGCCAATTTTCCTGATGAAACGACTCCTGGACAGGGAATTGTCTATGTGAAAGTGAACCAAGAAGAGTTGGCTGTGATCAATTTGCAAGCCCGGACCTTCATGGTTGCACTAGATGACCCATTTAAAAAAGTGGAATGCTTGGTTCAAGAAGCAAGAAAAAGAACGCATCATATTTTTCTTGATTTTCACGGTGAAACCACAAGCGAAAAACAGGCAATGGGCTGGTTTTTAGATGGGAAAGTTTCTGCAGTTGTAGGAACACATACTCATGTCCAGACCAATGATGGTCGGATTTTACCACAGGGGACCGCTTATCTTTCGGATGTGGGAATGACTGGTCCTTATGACGGTATTTTAGGGATGAAGCGAGCAGCAGTAATCGATAAATTTAGGACAGCATTGCCTCATCGGTTTGAGGTGGTAGAAGAAGGTAGAAGCATGTTGTCTTATTGTGTGATTGATCTTGATCCTCAAACAGGGAAAGCTAAAAAAATTGAGCATCATATCATTAATGACGAACAACCGCTTGATAGCTAAGAGGATGGATGAGGAGTGAGCCGATGAAGCGAGAATCAGTGAGTTTGGAATTGGACAAGTCGATTCAAAAGGCTTTGGATATGCTTGGAAAGAGCCTGTTGGAAAATGAAATCATTCAAAATTATCGACAAGCTGAAAAACGTGTGAATAATCATGCGGGCTTGGCGAAATTAATTGACCAAATAAAAGTGGAACAGAAAAATGCCGTAAATTTTGCCCATTATGGCAAACCAGAAGCAGAAAAAATAGCGATCAAGAAAGCAGATAGCCTAACAACAGAATTTAACGAACATCCACTTGTGATTCATTATCGAGAATGTTTATTTGAAGCAAATGAATTAGTCCAATATATAACGAATTCAATTGAAACGAAAGTGAACAACCGATTGGAGGAAGAACTGAGTAAAAATCGTACCGATGGAAAAAATAAAGAAAGGTAGTGGAGTATTTTGCCGCAAAAAACTAAAAATACACCAATGATGGAGCAATATTTAGCAATCAAAGAACAATACAAAGATGCTTTTTTGTTTTACCGTTTAGGTGATTTTTACGAAATGTTTTATGATGATGCGATAAAGGGCTCACAAGTTCTTGAGCTGACACTAACAAGTAGAAATCGGAACGCAGATGACCCAATTCCTATGTGTGGGATTCCGCATCACGCTGCTCAAGGCTATATTGATACATTGATTGACAAAGGGTATAAAGTGGCAATTTGTGAGCAAGTGGAAGATCCAAAAACAACAAAAGGAATGGTTAAACGCGAGGTCACACAGCTGATTACGCCGGGGACATTTATGGATGCCAAGGCGCTAGAGGCAAAAGAAAACAACTATTTAACAGCGGTTATACAAGAAGGAGACCAGTTTGGTTTTGCTTATGTAGACTTAAGTACGGGTGAGCTGAAAACGACGATTCTTCAAGATGAAGAAAGTGTGGTAAACGAATGTTCAAGTTTGCAAACGAAAGAGCTAGTTTTAGGATCAGATGTTTCGCAAGTGCTTTGTGAACTCTTAAAACAGCGTTTGGATTTGGTGTTTTCGGTACAAAAAGAGCAAGAGGAAACAGCGGAGTTTGCCTTTTTAACTAGCCAAATAGAGGCGATGCTCGAGTTGAATGTACTTAAAACATTATTGACCTATTTAAATGCTACTCAAAAAAGGAGTTTAGGTCATATTCAACAAGCAATAGTTTATGAGCCAAAACACTATTTAAAGATGGATCACTACTCAAAATTCAATTTGGAATTAGCCCAATCGATTCGTACAGGAAAAAAACAAGGCACGTTACTCTGGCTACTTGACGAAACAAAAACAGCAATGGGCGGGCGCCTACTAAAACAATGGTTAGATCGACCGCTAATTCATGAGCATAAGATTCGTTCTAGACAGGATATGGTCGAAAGTTTGCTTAAGGCATTTTTTGAGCGCATTGACCTGCAAGAAAGTCTGAAAAGTGTTTATGACCTTGAGCGCCTAGCTGGGAGAGTTGCTTTTGGCACGGTGAACGGGCGAGATTTGATTCAGTTGAAGACATCTTTGGAACAAATTCCGAAAATTCGACAAATTCTTGAGGGCATTAATAAAGGAGAATGGCAGACGCTGCTCAAAGATATGGATCCGGTAACCGATATTGTTAAGTTAGTTGCGACGGCTATTCAAGAAGAAGCGCCTTTGTCTATCACGGAAGGTAATTTAATTAAAACGGGGTACAATGAGCAATTGGACCGCTACCGTGATGCTATGGCGAATGGTAAGCAATGGATTGCAGAGCTAGAAGCAAAAGAAAAAGTCGAAACAGGCATCAAAAATCTTAAGATTGGATTTAATCGAGTCTTTGGTTACTTTATAGAAATCACCAAATCAAATTTGCGCACACTACCAGAAGGCAGATACGAAAGAAAACAAACGTTGGCCAATGCTGAGAGATTCATCACACCAGAGCTAAAAGAGACCGAACGTTTGATTTTAGAAGCAGAAGAGAAGTCTCAAGAATTAGAATACCATCTGTTTTTAGAAGTACGAGAAAAAATCAAAACACAGATTGGCCGTTTGCAAAAACTAGCGAAGTCAATTGCAGTAGTTGATGTGTTGCAAAGCTTTGCAACAGTGAGTGAACGGTATCATTATGTCCGTCCGACTATGACAAGTAACAGCCACAACTTACAGTTAATTGAAGGCAGACATCCAGTTGTAGAAAAAGTGATGGGGCAACAAGAATACATTCCAAATAGTGTTTCGATGGAGCCGAATAATGCTATTTTGCTCATAACAGGGCCTAACATGTCAGGGAAAAGTACGTACATGCGTCAATTAGCATTGACCGTCGTAATGGCGCAAATGGGTTGTTTTGTTCCAGCAGAGTCAGCTGATTTGCCGATATTCGACCAAATTTTTACAAGAATTGGAGCCTCTGATGATTTGATTTCTGGACAAAGTACGTTTATGGTAGAAATGATGGAAGCAAATCAAGCCTTACGCCATGCCAGTGAAAATAGTTTGATTTTGTTTGATGAGATTGGTCGTGGAACTGCAACGTATGACGGAATGGCTTTAGCTCAGGCAATCATTGAGTATATTCATAAAAATGTAAAGGCAAAGACGCTTTTTTCAACGCATTATCATGAGCTGACTGCATTAGAAGATGAACTTGAGGGGTTAATGAATGTTCATGTTGGAGCGGTTGAAAAAAATGGAGAGGTTGTCTTTTTGCATAAAATGATGGAGGGACCAGCTGATAAGAGTTACGGTATTCATGTGGCGAAATTAGCTGGCTTACCAGACAATCTGTTGAGTCGGGCAGCGACAATTCTCTCTTCTCTAGAAGCGGGAGAAATCACTCTATTAAAAGAGGTGAGTGCGGAGATTCCGAAACAGATGGAGGCAACAAAAACAAAAAGTGAGCCGGCAGAACAAGTAGCACAGCTCTCTTTATTTTCAGAAATATCACCAAAAGAACAAGATATCTTAGAACAAGTAAAAGCGATGAATGTCTTAGAGATGACGCCAATGGATGCTTTAAACGCGCTGTATGAACTTAAGAAAAAATTGTAGGTGACTAAAGAAAAAGAGAAAGGAGGAGAATACATGGGGAAAATACAAGAGCTATCAGAGCAATTGGCTAACCAGATTGCAGCGGGAGAGGTAGTAGAACGCCCGTCTTCTGTCGTTAAAGAATTGGTAGAAAATGCGATTGATGCAGGAAGTACACAAATTGACATTGAAATTGAAGAAGCTGGCTTGAAGAAAATACAGGTGACGGATAATGGAGAAGGAATTCAAAGCGAGGACGTCTTAAGTGCGTTTAAGCGCCATGCGACAAGTAAAATTCATTCTCGTGATGATTTGTTTAGGATTCGAACACTAGGGTTTCGCGGGGAAGCATTACCCAGTATTGCCTCTGTTTCTAAAACAACGATTGAAACGTCAACTGGAAATGAAGGTTCTTATGTCAAGCTACTTGGAGGCAAAGTGGTAGAGCATAAACCGCATTCTTTGCGTAAAGGAACCAAAATCATTGTAGAGGATCTGTTTTACAATACCCCAGCACGCTTAAAATATGTCAAATCGGTTCAAACAGAACTTGCGAATATTGGAGACATTCTCAACCGCATGGCAATGAGTCATCCAGCTATTGCCTTTCGTTTAACCCATGACGGACATAAAATGATGGCAACACTTGGGAATGGGGAATTAAAGCAGGCAATTGCGGGAATTTACGGTGTTAGTACCGCTAAAAAAATGTTGGCTTTTTCGGCAAAAGATTTGGATTTTCAAGTGAATGGCTATGTTTCTTTGCCAGAGTTGACTCGTGCAAGTAGAAATTATATTTCGCTAATTATCAATGGTCGCTATATCAAAAATTATACATTGAATAAAGCGATTATTGAAGGCTATGGTTCAAAACTTATGGTGGGACGTTTCCCAATTTCAGTTGTCTCAATTCAAATGGATCCGTTGTTAGTGGATGTCAACGTTCACCCAACTAAACAAGAAGTTCGTCTGAGTAAGGAAAAAGAGCTAAAGGATTTAATTACAAGTGGGATTGCCGAAATCTTATCTGAGCAGCAATTGATTCCAAACGCTGCAGACAATCTTGGCTTTAAGCGTAAGCAAGAATTGACACAAAAAGCCGAACAAATTCAAATGCCACTTGATCATGATAAGGGAGATAAAACAGTTTCTTCGACTTATCCTACTTACAAAAATATGCAACAACAAGGTTTGGCGTACGATGCGAAAGAGGGTCGGTTTTATGTTCCTCAAGCATCAGAGGAAAAAGCATCAAGCATACTTTCAGAAAATAGGGCTTCTCTGGATAAAAAAGTTATGGATCCTTACGATATGTCTGATTGGATTCCAAAGTCTGCTTATGGTGAACTAGAACAAGCGGAAGTACTTAACAACAAACAAGTAGTTCAGAAAGAAAATGAGCTTCTTTATCAGTCTTCGTCTTCGCCTCAGCTTGGGTCCGAAGAAGAAAACCTAATCGAAGAAAAAGTAGAGATTTTAGAAAGTGAAGCACCGAGTCAAGAACATCCAGAAATGGATGCAGCACAAATTAATCGTTTGGCTGATAAATTGGCTCAGGAACCTGCACCTTCAAAAAAATTTCCTGAACTGGAATATTTTGGGCAGATGCACGGGACATATTTGTTTGCTCAAAGCTCAGATGGTTTATATATTATTGATCAGCATGCCGCACAGGAAAGAATCAAATACGAACTTTTCAGAAAACAAATTGGAGAAGTAAGCAATGATCTGCAAGAACTTTTAGTACCAATCATTTTGGATTATCCAAACAGTGATGCACTGAGAATTAAAGAAAATACAGAAGTGCTACAAGAAGTTGGGATTTACCTAGAAAGCTTTGGTCAAAATAGTTTTATTGTGCGAGCGCATCCTACTTGGTATCCAAAAGGAGAAGAGGAGCAGACGGTACGTGAGATGATTGAGATGTTTTTAGAAACTGGGAAGGTGAGTGTGGCCAAGTTTCGTGAGGCAACCGCCATCATGATGAGTTGCAAACAATCCATTAAAGCCAACCATCATCTAGATGAACGTCAAGCAAGAGTCTTACTTGATGATTTAGCCAAGTGTGAAAATCCGTTCAATTGTCCACACGGTCGGCCAGTATTGATTCATTTTACAAATACAGATATGGAAAAAATGTTTAAAAGAATTCAAGACCCTCATTAGGAGTTGAAATATGGTAGTCATATTAGCATCGAGTTCGCCAAGAAGAAAAGAGCTGCTGGCAAGAATTATCCCAGAGTTTGACTGTCAGGCAGCAGACATTGATGAGTCCATAAGAAAAGGGCAGACGCCGATTGATTATGTCCAAGAAATGGCTGAAAGAAAAGCTTTCGTTATTCATCAAAAAAATCCCAATGCTTTAATCATTGCTTGTGATACCATCGTTGCGTTGGAGCATGAAATATTTGGTAAGCCGAAAGATCGAAAAGCTGCTTATACGATGCTAAAAAAACTAAGTGGTTGTACGCATCAGGTTTTAACAAGTGTCGTGATTCGCAAAGGCAGCGAGAAGACTAGCTTTTTATCGACATCAGAGGTGACGTTTTTTCCGCTATCTGAAAAAGAGCTAGTGCATTATTTGGCAACAGATGAATACAAAGATAAAGCTGGAGCATACGGGATTCAAGGGGCAGGCGCATTGCTTGTCAAATCCATACAAGGCGATTATTATTCTATTATGGGCTTACCCATTGCCCAATTATCTAGAAAGTTAACACACTACGAGTCTTGAGAGGAGCACGTGTATGAAAGCGGACAAAGAAGAATTAAAGAAAAAGTTGACACCCATTCAATATACAGTGACACAAGAAGAGGCGACAGAGCAACCCTTTACAGGAGAATATGATGACTTTTATGAAGAGGGGATTTATGTAGATATTGTAAGTGGGGAACCGCTTTTTAGTTCAAAGGATAAATACGATGCAGGCTGTGGCTGGCCAGCTTTTTCTAAGCCGATTACTAAGGCTGAAATTAAAGAAAAAGAAGACAAATCCCTCAGTCGTACTCGTATAGAGGTGCGCAGTGCACAGGCAGACTCTCATCTTGGACATGTTTTTGAAGATGGGCCAGTAGAAACAGGTGGGCTCAGATACTGTATCAATGCTGCGGCACTGAAGTTTATTCCTGCCAAAGAGTTAAAAGAAAAGGGCTACGGAGAATATCAGAGTCTATTTGAATAAATTCGTAGAAAATGGCGAAAGCTATTGCTAATTATTTTAAAATTAGGGCATGAGATAAAAGGAAGGATTCCTTTTGTTTCATGTCTATTCTTTTTGGTAAAAACGTATCCTAGCGTTCTTTTTTTTAAGGAATATGGTACAATAAGTGGGAACGTATGTACTCAAAATGAAGATGGAGGATACTGGATTGTACGAATATATTAAAGGAATGATCACCTATATCAGTCCATATTATGTGGTAATTGAAACACAAGGGGTGGGCTATCAAATTGCAGTAGCAAATCCTTTTGCTTATAGTAAGTATCAAGAACAACAGGTGAAAATTTATGTCTACCAAGTAGTGCGTGAAGACGCTCATACTTTGTACGGTTTTGAAATTTTGGAAGAAAAGCAATTATTTATGAAACTTATTAGTGTTTCTGGTATTGGTCCTAAAAGTGCACTCGCCATTATGGCCTCAGCAGATCATGCAGGGCTAATCCAGGCGATTGATGCGACGAACGTTTCCTATTTGACGAAATTTCCAGGGGTCGGGAAAAAAACAGCACAGCAATTAATCTTAGATTTAAAAGGGAAACTAGGAGAAGTTGGGATTACAGGAGAGCCCAAAGAAGCAATGGGAACTCAGCTGGCCTTACATGCAGAATACGAAGATGTGGCGCTGAATGAAGCGTTAGAGGCGTTATCTGCTTTGGGGTATAGTGAGCGTGAAATTAAAAAAATCAGTAAAGAGTTAGCTAAGGAACAATTGGAAAGTACAGATGCTTATTTGCGTCACGGACTTAAATTGCTTATGAAGAAATAGAAAGTGGGTAGCGTTATGACAGAAGAAGAACCAATTTTATCGCGCGCACAACATGCAGATGAACAGGCGCTTGAAAAATCATTACGTCCGCAACTGCTCTCACAATATATTGGACAGAAAAAGGTTAAAGAAGAGTTGACGATTTATATTCAAGCAGCTAGGAGCCGTAATGAAGCATTAGACCATGTGTTGTTATACGGGCCTCCGGGACTTGGTAAAACGACGATGGCGATGGTTATTGCCAATGAGATGGGGGTACAGGTGCGCACGACCAGCGGACCTGCAATTGAACGTCCGGGAGATTTAGTCGCTATCTTAAACGAGCTTGAACCAGGTGATGTGTTATTTATTGATGAAATTCACCGATTGCCTAGAGTGGTGGAAGAGTTGCTTTATTCTGCTATGGAAGATTACTATGTGGATATTATGGTGGGACAAGGGACAACGGCTCACCCAGTACATTTCCCGCTGCCTCCTTTTACTTTGGTTGGAGCGACTACCAGAGCGGGGATGCTTTCTGCTCCGCTCCGAGATCGTTTTGGTATTATTTCTCATATGGAATATTACGAAGACGCAGATTTAAAAGAAATTGTGTTGCGTTCAGCAGATATTTTTCAAACAGATATTCTGGAAGAAGGAGCATATGAAATTGCTCGTAGATCAAGAGGGACCCCTCGAATTGCCAATCGTTTATTAAAAAGAGTCCGCGATTTTGCCCAAGTTCAAGCAGATGGAAAAATCAATGCCAATATTGCAGACCAAGCGCTAAAGTTACTACAGGTCGATCACCAAGGATTGGATTATATTGACCAAAAGTTATTGCGGACGATGATTGAGCTGTATGCAGGTGGACCAGTTGGGTTAAGTACGATATCTGTTAATATCGGCGAAGAAACAGAAACGGTTGAAGACATGTATGAGCCTTATTTGATCCAAAAAGGATTTTTAAAACGAACTGCCAGAGGACGTGTCGTAACCAGTTTTGGCTATGAGCATTTGGGTTATCAGTTTCCACAAAATTAATCTTTAGGTAGATTCTTTGACAATTGGCTTAGGTTTTGGCATGCTTGTTTAAGAACGTTGTAACTGAGGGGGAAAAAATATGTATCAAGATTTAGTTGGAAAAGTAGCGGTTGTGACTGGAAGTTCTTCGGGACTTGGAGCGGCAATTGTTCGGAGATATCTGTCAGAGGGGATGAAAGTAGTCATTAATTATTTTTCAGATTCCCACATACAACAAGCGCAAGAAATAATGGCAGAATACAACCGTGACAATAAAAAAGTAGCAGTGGCTATTCAAGCTGATGTCAGCACAGAAGAAGGAATAGAAAAACTATTTCAAGCGGCTATAACTGAGTTTGGTGAGTTAGATATTTGGGTAAATAATGCTGGAATGGAAATTAAGTCTCCCACACATGAGGTGAGTTTAGAAGACTGGAGAAAACAGTTAGATATCAACTTAACTGGGGTTTTTTTGGGAGCAAAAAGAGTCATTCAATACTTTTTAGAAGAAGAGAAACACGGGAATATCATCAACATATCCTCTGTGCATGAAGAGATCCCATGGCCAACTTTTGCTGCATATAGTGCGAGTAAAGGTGGAGTCAAATTGCTTACTCAAACGATTGCCTCAGAATATGCAGATAAAAAAATTCGAGCAAACAGTATTGCGCCAGGGGCAATTGCAACGCCGATTAATGCCGAAAAGTTTAAAGATGAGCAAGAGCGTGCAGAAACAGAAGAAATGATTCCAATGGACTTTATTGGAGAACCTGAACATGTAGCTTCATGTGCTGCATGGCTTGCCTCCACAGAATCGATGTATGTGACAGGAACCACCCTTTTTGTTGATGGAGGGATGACCTTGTACCCCTCTTTTCAGGAAGGAAAAGGCTAAGGTGAGAGTGTTTTGCACGATGTCTGTCTAAAAATGGATTGTGATGAGAGAGCAAAAAACAAGTGTCTTGCGTTCAACCAAATCAGGTTGAATGCAGACACTTGTTTTTTATTGAGTCACAATTTGTTCAAATTGTTTGTTTTTTAATTCGTAAACATAATCACACGCATCGGCTACTTCACGCTCATGTGTGACCATGATCACACACTTATTTTGCTCATGTGCTATTTTTTGAAAGATGTTGATGATATCGTTGGAAGTTTGTTCATCAAGATTTCCAGTAGGCTCATCCGCTACAATCAAATCATGTTCACAACACATGGCACGAACAATTGCAACACGTTGTTGTTGTCCTCCGGAGAGCTTTGTCACGGGTTTATGCGCAAGGGAACTATCAATCCCCACGCTTTCTAAACTAGTTAGGCCAAACTCTTTACGATTTTTACGATCTGAGTGTGTGATGTCCATGGCAGTTGTCACATTTTGAATGGCAGTCATGTAGGGAAGTAAGTTGTATGCCTGAAAAACAACTGAGACACATTTTTTTCGGTAGTTGGTTAATCCAATCTTATTAATTGCTTGGTCATTAAAGAGAATTGCTCCTTCTTTAGGTTTGTCCAGTCCTGCAATCAAGGAAAGAAAAGTGGTTTTGCCAGAACCACTACTACCAAGAATGGCATAAGATTTTCCTTTCTCAAAGGTTAGATTGACATCTTTATATAAGAAGTCATTTTTATTGTCATACCAATAGCCTATATTTTCAACTTTTAACATAGTATCGCCTCTCTTAAGTTAGTATTTTTTTCGGTTGTAGACGAACGATTCCAATCGAGGAAAGTAAAACGGAGATAAAGCAAATCAAGAGTCCGAGTCCTCCAAGCTTGATAATTTGAACCGTTGATAGTGTCACATTTAATTTCTTAATCTGTTTGGCGTTCGTAGCGCTTGATGCCCCTAAATTATTCATGCGATTGCCGCCACCTTGACCTCTGCCACCGCCTGGTTGGTTGGCTGTTTGATTGCTTGAAGTCGTGGTTTGCGAAGTTGTTTGTTGGTCGAGTAATTGTTGACCTACTACATTTCCGACAACACGTCCACTAAAGGTTGCAATTACTAAGGCAACAACCATAATCATAAATAATTCTACAAAAAATTGAAGAATCATCTTCGTTCTGCTTTCCCCAATAGAAAGCAATACGCCAATTTCATAGCGTCTTTCACGAATCATCATCATGACAATTAGCGCCAAAATGATGATACCAGCAACGGTTACGAGTAATACGATATTTTTCGCAAAACTTGAAACATTGGAAATAGGTTGAATCATTTGTTGATAGACTTGGTCATTAGTTTCGATTGAAAAGCTCTCTGTATCAATCAGTTTTTTCGCAGCTGCAACAAAAGTATCCATTTTAGCTGGATCGGATAATGTATAAGAAACAGAATCTACAGTATCTTTATAGCTACTACCTTTAAGCGTATTAGCAAAGGTATAAGAAGTGTAAATAGTATTAGATGGATTCAAAAAGTTAAAGTTGTTTCCAAGTGAGGAATCACTAGAAGAGCTGCTTACTTTATAAATCCCTTTGATTGTAACTGTGTAGGTTGTTGTTTCATCAGTTGGATTTGAAATAGTGAATTTATCGCCCACTTTCAAACTGTTCGCATCGGCTAACGATTTTTCAATGACCACATTATTGGTTCCCTTATCCGAGGACGTAATGCCTGTACCAGAGACGATTTTTGCGGTCCCACTAGAAAAATCACTGGCAAGAGAGGAGGTGAGGACACCTGAGATACTAAAGTCACCTTGCGCATTTCCTGGGCCAAATGCCTTACCACTCGCTCCACCACCAGGACCATTTTGTTGTGCACTATCAGAACTAGAAGTTGTAGTACTGCTACTTGTTGTACTTGAAGAACTGATTGGAGTAATATCAGTTCCAGCCCCAGCAGATGTTGAGGAGAGTAAGTTGTAAGAAGCGACATTAGAGAGGGCTGCAATTTTCTCTGCGGTGCTCACTGGAACTGGGGTTAAAGAAAAACTACCAGCATCGGGCTTAGTATCAGAAGAACTAGATGCTGAGCTTGAGCTGCTTGTACTGGAAGAAGTGTTGTTTTTGAAAGCATTCTCCCGATTTGCTGAAAGTGTTGCGGTGGCGCCCATACTTTTTTTTGCATTTTCTGCTGCTTTCAGCGAGGCACTTTGAATAGTCAAACCAGCTAAAATAAAGATCAATATTGCTGAAAATACGGCACATAATAATAAAGAGCGTCCTTTTTTGGCTTTTGTGCTGAGCCAAGCCCGTTGGATAAAGTTCATAAAAATCCTCCTTGTAAGATCAAATATATTTAAGACATATGTAGTATAAAAAGATTGTCTTAAACAGAGCTTAAACAGGAGGAATTGTTATTTTAAGGAAGAGTCATTTGATAGGTTGTAAGATTTTTTTATTTAAAACACTCTCTTTATGAACTAGAAAGGTGCTTTAATAGTTTTGAATAAGCATTCATTAGTTTACTATACTTTGCTTTAGATACAGGAAGTTTTAGTTTGTTAACTAAAAATACATCTTCGGTTGAAAATTCCACAATATAATTTAAATTAACGATAATTGAACGATATATTTTAAAAAAGTGAGCATTCAATCTCTTTTCAAAAAAATTTAAACGCCCAGTAGTCATTATTTTTTTTCCATTAGCCAAATGTAAGTAAATAGTGCGGGTAGAAGAGTTAATTAGTTCGATTGCCACAATATCTTTTTGTAATACTATTTGTTGATAGCCAGATGTTTTATCTAGAACATAAAGATAGTCTTGCGAGCTGTTTGTTAGTATATCAGAATAAATTGATAAGATGGTTTTTTTTGTTTCTTCATAAGTGAGCGGCTTTTTTTGAAATCCCCATGGCTTGATAGCAAAAAGTTCATTGGTCGGGATGAAGACTTGTGAAATCAAAGTAATATAGAGAGAATAGTGGTACCTCATTTGTAATATGTGTCCTAACTCATATGTACTAAGACAGCTATTAGTTAATTCATCTAGAAAAATGATATGAGGCTCAACTAAAGAGCTTTTGATAGAAGGGTTGTAAGTTTTTAAAATATCTTGAGGTTCATATTCAGTCATTTTAATGTTGATATCTTTTTCGATAGATATTCGCAAGACATAGTTCTTAATCTGGGTATGAAAATCAGGATTACTGCTACATGAGCAGATTATAAGCATCTTTATTACCTCCTGCTACATTTTTTATAACTTTATCATAGCTACGGTTTGGAAAGCAAAGGAAATGTTGCGAAATTATTTTTAGAAAAAAAACAGGGGTTTCATGACAAAATACGGTGATTTTAAAATACTTGTTTTATAATGAAAAATGATAGAACGTAAAAATCTATCGTTAGTAAGGGCTAGATTTTAGCTGAAAAAGGAGGGAAGAAAATGTTGAAGAGCAAGCTTATAAGTCTAGTGATAGTGGGGATGTTTCTTTTTTTTATAGGAAGGCCTTCGTTGGTATCCGCGCAAGAAGTCAGTTCTGAATGGGAAATTTTAGAATATAGTAGTGATATGGGAATAGGAATTGATTCTGCTTTTATTCAAAATCAAACAAGGCCAGGTACTAAAGTCAAGTATGCCACAGTTATTATTGCCAACTTTGGTGAAGTAAAGTTTAAAGCGCAGCGTAAGTTTTCATTAAAAGCAGGAAAAAAATATGAAATGAATTATTTGTATGGAAGCTTTGCTCCAAATGGCACGACAGGGTATATAGAGTTTAACGGGGAAAAAATTGTTGCTAGTAACCAGACAATCATTGATCAGCCTTATCATGAAGTCATCTGCCCAACTGTAGATATGGATTATGTGATTACCATTGCTTGTACAGCTACGAAAGGAAAAGGAGTCTCTTTAGTGGTCGGATATGACTCAAGTGATCCAAAAGGGGGATTTACTGAGGAAGAAGATGCGCAGTTGACTTCTACGACTAATCCAAGTGAAGAAGATACATCGGTATCAACTGAAAATCAAGCTGCAACGAATTACACTCGAGAAGTAGTGGCTAGCAGTACAACTAGAACAAGCAAGATAATCAGTGGACAAGAAACTAGTAGTAATTCGAATAATTTAGTCACTACTTTAGAAACGAGGAACACGTATGATGTGGCGGCAAGTCAGAATAGTGGAAGTGAGAATTTTTTGAATCAAACAAAAGCGGAACTGCCAAAAACAAACCAAAAAAACAGTCTTCGTGGATTAGAAATGAGCGGAGGGATGTTTCTAGTTTCAATCGTTTTTTTCTTATTTTTGTTTAAAAAACGATCAAAAAAAATTGGAAGTGAGGATGGAAAATGAATAAAAAAAAGATCATCATAACAAGTTTGGTTTTAGGATTGGGAATCTACGGACATTCTATGCAGTCATTTGCAGCGGAGCATATCAGTGATAGTCCACTCATGATACAAAGTAAACAACAAACAAGAGCTTTAGCCCCAGCTGATTATGATCCTTCGATAGGGTGGGAAGTTGAAAATTATACAAGCAATATGGGAATTGATGTTTCAAATATTTTCTTACAGGCTGGACAGCGTCCAAATACTGGCATTCATTATGCTACTGTCAATTTTGGCAATATTGGCAATTCGACCTTCACAGCGAAACGTGTATTCAAATTAAAGGCAGGAAAAACGTATAAAATGAAGTTTTTATATGGAACTAGAACACATATGAAAGGTGCAAGTGGCTATGTAGATTTCAATGGAAAGAAATATATCGCGACTAGTAATCCTGTGATTGATGGTGTGCATGAGGAAACGATTGTGGTCCAAAAAGACAGAGATTATGTGATTAGGATGCAATTTGACTCACCAAAACGATCCGGTGTTTTCTTGATGGTAGGATACGATGCGAATGATTCAAATGGTGGGATGGATGTTTCAAATACAGAACCTAAGCCAGTCGTAGAGGTTCCAGAAGCAGATACTCATAATATAAAAGGAACCGGGCAATCGGGGCATACGGTTAAAGTTTTTGACAGTGTAAATAATCAAATTGGATCAACTGTTGTAGATTCATTTGGCAATTTTGCCATTCAGACAACTCGACCATTGTTATGGAAAGAAAAGCTAACTCTAGTACAGTATGATGTAGTCAATAACTATGCAAGTGATGCAGTGACTAAAGTTGTCGAAGATACAATAGCACCTGTGATATCGGTGGAAAATATTGAGTATAACAGACAAGTATTGACTGGAAAAACAGAGCCAAATACAAAAGTCATCATTGAAAAAGATGGAAAAAAAATTCAGGAATTAACAAGCAATCGAAATGGGGACTTTACTCAAACGATGAAAGACTTGAAATTTAAGGACAAAGTTACTGTTTATGCGCTGGACCGTGCGAATAATAAAAGTGAAGTCAAGATAGCACAAGTGATAGATACGATAGCACCTGAGTTACCATCACTTAATAAAATAATGAATACAGACAAAGTATTGACAGGGAAAACGACGGAGCCCAACTTAAAAATAACTGTATCAATTGGTTCTCAGACCTTCACAGGTGTATCTGATGCAGAGGGAAACTTTACCATTAATTTAGCAAGAACTTATGTTGTGGGGACGAAAATTTTTGCTTATGCAAGTGATGAGGCGGGAAATAAAAGTCCAACTGCGAACATTTCTGTTGCCTCTAATGAACCGACTAAAGCACCTGTGGTGAACAAGGTTGGCGATAGTGACTTACACATAACAGGAACTGCGGAAGCAAGAGCAAAAGTCATGATTACCCTTGGAGCAGATAAATATAGTGTGATAACAGGTGCCGATGGTAAATACGTGATGAATTTGAATAATAAATATAAAGCTGGAACAAAAGGAGTTGCCAGTGCAGTTGGACTCTCCGGTATTGCCAGTGTGGAAGTGAATTTTACCGTGGTTGATAATACAGCGCCAGAAGCCCCTGTGATTCATGATGTAACAACGAAAGATACTTCTATTTCAGGGGAAGCAGAAGCAGGTGCTACGGTCAAAATTATTGTCGAGGATATTTCCACAGGTTCGTATCATGGCTATAGTGGTGTAGCAGACAGCAATGGGAACTATCAGATTGAAATGGGAAGAACCTATCTCCTAAATAGTCAAATAGAAGCTGTTGCAACTGATGCAGCTGGAAATGAGAGCCAGACAGCGAATGCTAAAGTAGTCAATTCTCCATTAACGATTGGACTTGCAGAAGATGAAAAAATCACGAGTCAAGATAATATCTTGAATCTAGAAGCTTCTAGAGAAAATTGTGAGGTGACTGTGACATTTGTTACGGGTGCAAGCAATACAGATGTTTACAAAGGAAAAACGGATGGAGAAGGAAAAGTCGTTTTCGAATTTCCTGGTTCAAACGGAATTATTAAAACCTATCCTGCAGGAACAAAATTTATGTATACAATCGAAGATAAAACAACTGGAGAAAAAGCAACAGGTGAAAGTGTTGTAATGCCAAGAACACCAACTTTAGCAGATGGGGGATATTTCTTAGTAAGTGGAATGAACGAAATCGCAGGTTATGCTGATAGTAAGGCAACAGTTTATTTGAAGATTCAAAACCAAGATGGGAAAGATTCCGTGGAAATGAGTGTTAATGCGGATGAGAATGGAAAATTTGTCTTTCAGTTGCCTCGCCCGACAAAAGTTGGCGATGTTGTCACGGTATACCAAAGTATTAATGGAGTAGAGAGTGACTCTCAAGACTTCTCATTGATTATTTTAACCAATGGAAAATGGTGATAATCAGATAAGAAACTCAATCATTCTAGAAGTTTTGTAAGGCTTGGAGTACGCTACTTGTGAAGAAGTAAAATGCTCTATTCTCAAGAAAGTGACTACTTTGTATAGAGGTAAAAGGAGAAAAATAATGGGGAAAATTCGGTTAAAAATACTAATTATGTTGGTACTTGGGGGAAGCTTTGTCCTTGTAGCTTTTCAAGGAAATCCAGTAAAAGGAGAAGCAACAATTTGTCGTAGCAACATTTCCTTAGCTCAACCAAAACAAGGCGATTATATAATAAGCGGACGAGCATCTTCTTGGTCCACGGTCTATGTAAGTGTTGGAAATAGCTATGGTTATCCAATCTGTACCGATTTTTTTGGAAACTTTAGAGTGAATGTTGGTCGGCGGTTAAGAGCGGGGGAAGTGGTTCAAGCCTATTATAAATACTATAAAGGCTATACGTGTGTCAAAGTTCAAGGTTGTCCAATCCCACCAAAGCCAACAGTCATAGAAGCACCAACTGTAAATTCGACAGTGGCTGGAATGAGAGAGATTGCCGGAGTTGCGCGTGCCAATGTCTCGGTATACGTAAAAATAACAGACACTAAGGGAATAAGCTATAGTAATCATACAGTTTCAGCTAAAAATGGGCGTTATAAAATTCCATTAAATCGGTCCTTACAGTTCGGAGATACTATTGAGCTTTATCAAGTGGTTAATAACATAAAAAGTGAGGTTTTTCTTTTTTCACTTTTAACAAGATAGCGGTACTTTTGCTATGCACATAGAACAACAAGGAGGACCCAAGAGCAGTAGTTGGGTCCTTCTTTTACTGTGGATATTTTTGTGCTGTTCGCTTACTTAATCATCAAAAAAATGGTAAACTAACACAGGAGAAATGATAAAGAAAGAGTGAGAAAAAATGGGACTAACAACTGAAGATTTTGATTTTATACTGCCCGATGAGTTGATTGCACAAATACCCTTAAAAAATAGAGAAACCTCTCGATTGCTAATATTGGATCATCATACAGGAGAAATGGAAGATCGCCACTTTTACGATATTGTAGAAGAACTGAATCCAGGAGATGCGCTTGTCATGAATAATACACGTGTTCTTCCAGCACGCTTATATGGAGAAAAGCCAGATACCGGTGGTCACTTGGAAGTCTTACTTTTGAATAATAGGCAGGGCAACGAATGGGAAACCTTGATTAAACCCGCTAAGCGTGCAAAAGTGGGAACCATTATTTCTTTTGGGGACGGACGTTTGAAAGCAGAAGTTAAAAAAGAGCTTGAACATGGTGGTCGGATGATTGAATTCCAGTATGAGGGTGTTTTTTTAGAAATACTCGAATCGCTTGGTGAAATGCCCTTACCACCGTATATTAAAGAACGTTTGGAAGATCCAGATCGGTATCAAACAGTTTATGCCAAGGAAAATGGCTCCGCCGCCGCACCCACTGCAGGACTTCATTTTACAACCGAACTACTCGAAAAAATCCAAGAGAAAGGGGTAAAATTAGTTTATTTAACCCTTCATGTTGGGTTAGGAACTTTTAGACCAGTCAGCGTAGAAAATATCGAAGAACACACAATGCATAGTGAATTTTACAAGTTGACACAAGAAGCAGCGGATCAGCTAAATGCAGTGAAAAAAAATGGTGGGAAAATAGTTGCTGTAGGGACAACTTCTATCCGGACTTTAGAAACGATTGGGACTAAGTTTGAGGGGGAAATTCAAGCAGATAGTGGCTGGACGGACATTTTTATTACACCAGGCTACAACTTTAAAATTGTCGATGCTTTTTCAACGAACTTCCATCTGCCAAAATCTACACTTGTGATGCTTGTTAGTGCTTTTGCAGGTCGGGACAATACATTAGCAGCCTATGCTCATGCAGTAGAAGAAAGATACCGCTTCTTCAGCTTTGGCGATGCGATGTTTGTAAAGTAGGAGGACCTAATGGAGCTGAATAGATGGTTGTGTGAGTTAGAAAACCAAAAAACAGATGAGTATTGCATTGATTTGGAGGAGCAAAATAAAGAGTATTCTGGTGCAATGATTCCATTTGAACAAGATTGGATCAGGTTTCGAAAAGCTAAAATTACGCCAAAAAAAATTGGACAGTTTGTGGCCTTTTGGGAGAAAAAAGCTGGGAAAAATTCTCCTTACTTCTCAGATACAAAAGCAAGTTTTACGGTCATCTACGTGGAAAACAAAGAGCAGAGCGGTGTCTTTATTTTTCCTAAAAAAGTGTTGGTCGAACAAGGGGTGCTGTCATCAAGTACAAAAAAAGGAAAAATGGCCATCAGAGTTTATCCTAGCTGGGATGCGCCTACTAGTAAACAAGCCCAACAAACACAAAAATGGCAAGTTCAATATTTTTATCAATTGAACGAACAGCAAAATGATACACTTCAAAAGCTAGACCATTGTATAACTAAAATGAGAACGTAAGCATATCTTTTTGGGATATGCTTTTGTTATTTCATTACTATTTTGAAGTATCTATCTAATTGGGAATCATCAGCCATCTTCTGAAAGTAATCGACGGCTGATTTCTCAATGGGGATGCTGTTTATTTAATTTTAGTTATGTTATTAATTAAACAGTAAATTAATTTTTTTTGTGAAAGTTAATTGTGCATAAAAAGATGAATTTTCTGATTTTTTTAAATTTTGTATTGACTTTCGAAATTCTAATCTGTATATTAAGTATAACATTAGTTTGTCACATTAAATTTTAATGTTGGTTCGGGAAAATAAATGAAATGAATTGAGGAATCTTACCATGAAGTACACAAATACACAAAACGTCATTATTATTTTATTATTGTGAGGGCTTAGAACAATTACGCAAAGTAAATTGCAATTGTTTTAGTCCTGTTTGTGTATTACAGATGGGATTCTTGCAAAGCATCTCATCTTTTATAACAAAGATGAGATGCTTTTTTGTTTTTAAAATTGAAGGAGTGAAAAAAATGCGCAGTGATCAAATTAAAAAAGGAATTGATGCAGCACCAGCGAGAAGTTTGCTTTATGCAACGGGACAAGTAAAAAATGCGAAGGATATGAATAAACCATTTATCGCAATCTGTAATTCATATATTGATATTGTCCCAGGGCATGTTCATTTACGAGAATTGGCTGATATTGCAAAAGAAGCCATTCGGGAAGCTGGAGGGATTCCTTTTGAATTTAACACCATTGGGGTAGACGATGGTATTGCGATGGGGCATATCGGGATGCGCTACTCCTTACCTAGTAGAGAAATTATTGCAGATGCGGCGGAGACCGTAATCAATGCGCACTGGTTTGATGGTGTTTTTTATATTCCCAACTGTGACAAAATTACACCAGGGATGATCATGGCAGCTGTCAGGACAAACGTACCAGCCATTTTTTGTTCAGGTGGACCGATGAAAGCGGGGCTTGATCCTCATGGCAAAGCGACCACTCTTTCGTCCATGTTTGAAGCAGTGGGTACTTTTAAAGAAGGACGAATGACGAAAGAGGACTTTTTGCATATGGAACAAAATGCTTGTCCAACTTGTGGTTCATGTGCAGGGATGTTCACTGCTAATTCAATGAATTGTTTGATGGAAGTGCTAGGTTTGGCGCTTCCAGGCAATGGAACGACACTTGCCGTTTCCAAAGAAAGAAGAGAGTTAATTCGCCAGTCCGCCTTTCATTTGATGGACTTAGTCAAAAAAGAAATTAAGCCAAGAGATATTGTGACAAAAGAGGCAATCGATGACGCTTTTGCTTTAGATATGGCAATGGGTGGATCTACTAATACAGTATTACATACTCTTGCGATTGCGAATGAAGCAGAAATTGATTACAACTTGGAAGAAATTAATGAGATTGCAAAACGTGTTCCTTATTTATCTAAGATTGCGCCGTCTTCTGCTTATTCGATGCATGACGTCCATGAAGCAGGCGGTGTATCTGCAATTATTAAAGAGTTGGTCGATTTGGGTAATGCGATTCATCCAGACCGTATGACGGTAACTGGTAAAACCTTACGTGAGAATGTTGCAAATGCAAAAATCAAGAATCCAGAGGTGATTCATCCAAAAGAAACCCCTTATAGTCCGGTTGGAGGGCTATCCATTCTTTATGGGAATATTGCTCCTAAAGGCAGTGTCATTAAAGTCGGTGGAGTAGATCCATCTATCTCTTACTTTAAAGGAAAAGCAATCTGCTTTAATTCTCATGATGAGGCAGTAAAAGCAATTGATGAGCATGTTGTCACAAAAGGGCATGTTGTTGTCATCCGCTATGAAGGACCAAAAGGTGGACCAGGAATGCCTGAGATGTTAGCCCCTACGTCTAGTATTGTCGGACGTGGTCTTGGCAAAGAAGTAGCTCTTATTACAGATGGTCGTTTCTCAGGTGCAACGAGAGGGATTGCGATTGGTCATATCTCTCCAGAAGCTGCAGCAGGTGGACCGATTTCCTTAATCAAAGATGGAGACGAAATTGTGATTGATTTAGCTCAACGAACATTAAATGTTGAGGTTTCAGATGAAGAGTTAGCCAAAAGGAAACAAGACGTTCCCAAATTTACTGCTAAAGTTAAAAAAGGTTATCTTGCACGTTATACCGCACTTGTGACTTCAGCCCATACAGGTGGTGTCATGCAAGTACCAGCCGACTTATTAGGTGAGTAAGTAAAAAGTAGAGAATGGAGGATATCAGTGTGACAAAAGATCAAATGCAAGGCTCAAAGCTTTTACTTAAGGCCCTTAAAGAACAAGGGGTTGAACTAATTTTTGGCTATCCAGGCGGAGCGGTTTTACCGCTTTATGATGCCTTGTATGATGGAGAAATTCCTCATATTTTAACGAGACATGAACAAGGAGCACTTCACGCAGCAGAAGGGTATGCCAAGGTGACAGGAAAACCTGGGGTGGCTGTTGTGACGAGTGGACCTGGTGCAACGAATGCGATTACGGGGATTGCCGATGCGATGAGCGATTCCATCCCACTCATCGTATTCACAGGGCAAGTGGCAACATCTGGAATTGGGAAAGATGCCTTTCAAGAAGCAGATATTCTCGGAATTACCATGCCGATAGTTAAGCATAGCTATCAAGTTCGCAGTGCGAAAGAACTCCCGCAAATCATTGCAGAGGCCTTTTATATCGCAAATACAGGTAGAAAAGGTCCAGTCGTCATTGATTTACCTAAGAATATTTCTTTAGAAACGGCAGAAAAGATCCCAACAAAACCAGTTGATTTGCCCCACTATCAGCCAAATGTTAGTGCCAATCCAGTTCAGATACAAAAACTAGTCGAGGCGTTGAGTCAGGCGAAAAAACCTGTGATTTTAGCAGGAGCAGGGGTCTTACATGCTCAGGCGACAGCAGAGCTACAGCAGTTTGTGCAAACCTATAGCATTCCGGTGTTGACGACGCTTTTGGGCTTAGGTGCATTGCCAAATCAGAATCCATTATTTTTGGGAATGGGCGGAATGCATGGATCGTTTGCTGCAAATATGGCATTGACGGATTGTGATTTGCTGATTAATTTAGGCTCGCGGTTTGATGATCGGCTCGCAAGCAATCCAGAAAAATTTGCGTCCAATGCGCTTATTGTTCACGTAGACATTGACCCAGCTGAGATTGGAAAAGTGATCCAAACGCAAATTCCAATTGTTGCAGATGTCAAAAATGTTTTGCGAGAGTTACTAAGCTATGACATTCCAATGAAAGATACGAGCGAATGGTACGACATCAACCAACAAAGAAAACAAGAACATCCTTTTTCTTACAAATCAGAGGAGTCAGAGGGGATCAAACCACAAAGAGTGATTGAGATTATTGGGAAAATTACGAATGGAGAAGCGATTGTTGCCACAGATGTTGGTCAACACCAAATGTGGACCGCACAGTTTTATCCTTTCAATCATGCCAATCAATTGGTCACCAGTGGGGGTCTTGGCACGATGGGATACGGAATCCCAGCAGGTATTGGGGCAAAATTAGGTGCAATGGACAAAGAAGTGGTGGTATTTGTAGGAGACGGCGGATTTCAAATGACCAATCAAGAGCTAGCGATATTGAACGAATACGGACTTTCAATTAAGTTTGTGCTACTCAATAATCAGTCGTTAGGCATGGTTCGTCAGTGGCAAGAAAGTTTCTTTCATGAACGTCGCTCTGAGTCTGTTTTCAAGACGCAACCTGATTTTATGAAGCTGGCACAAGCCTACCAAATTGCAAGTGTTAGGCTAACGAATCCTGAAACTTTGGAACAAGAATTAGTCCAAGCTTTTTCATTTAAAGGCTCGATGTTGATTGAAGTGGCCATCTCTCAGACTGAACATGTCCTTCCAATGGTTCCAACAGGATGTGCGAATAATGAAATGATAGGGGTGGAGTAGATGCGCAGAGTTATTACTGCTTTAGTGAACAATCATTCGGGTGTCTTAAATCGAGTGAGTGGAGTGCTTACGAGACGTCAGTTTAATATTGAAACAATTTGCGCTGGTCAAACAGAGGAAGAAAACATTTCACGTATTACCGTTGTGGTGCAAATTGAAGAGCTGAACGAAGTGGAACAGATTCTAAAACAACTAAACAAACAAATCGAAGTCATCAAGGTGACAGATATTACCGACGTCCCCCATTTGGAACGTGAATTGGCACTTGTAAAAGTGAATGCAAAAGGCACTCAACGAGCAGAAATGCAAGTTTTGATTGCACCTTTTCGAGCACAAGTTATTGATGTTAGTATGCATTCAATTGTCGTTCAGGTAACAGGAACAAATGAAAAGGTGGATGCATTTGTAGATGTGTTGCGTCCCTTTGGGATTCAAGAAGTTGCGCGTACTGGTTTGATTGGTCTGACGAGAAGTAAAAAATAAAATAGATTCTATAAGCTTAACGCTTTAGATATAAAAACAAAATATGGAGGGATTAAGTATGGCAAAAGTATATTATGATGATTCAGTAGAAAAAAATGAGTTGGAAGGAAAGACAATTGCGATTGTAGGGTATGGTTCACAAGGACATGCACATGCTCAAAATTTACGCGACAATGGCAATCAAGTAGTAATTGGAATTCGCGAAGGAAAATCTGCTGCTGCTGCACGCAAAGACGGATTTGACGTTCTTTCAGTAGCGGATGCCACGAAAGCAGCTGATGTGGTAATGATTCTTGCTCCAGATGAAATTCAAGGTGCTCTATACGAAAATGAAATTGCTCCAAATCTAGAAGCGGGCAATAGTTTGGCTTTTGCCCACGGGTTCAACATTCATTTTGATGTAATCAACCCTCCAAAAGATGTAGATGTTTTCCTAGTAGCCCCTAAAGGACCAGGACATCTGGTACGTCGGACATTCGTTGAAGGATTTGCCGTTCCTGCATTATATGGTGTATACCAAGATGCAACTGGACATGCTGAAGCAACAGCCCTTTCGTATGCTAAAGGAATTGGTGCTACAAGAGTTGGCGTTCTACAAACAACCTTTAAAGAAGAGACAGAAACAGATCTTTTCGGGGAACAAGCTGTTCTTTGTGGGGGACTTACAAGCATGATTCAAGCAGGCTTTGAAACATTGGTTGAAGCAGGCTATCAAAAAGAACTTGCCTACTTTGAAGTATGTCACGAAATGAAACTAATCGTAGACTTGATTTACGAAGGTGGTATGGAAAATATGCGTCATTCTATTTCTAATACAGCTGAATTTGGTGATTATGTTTCTGGTCCTCGAGTGATCACAGCAGAAACGAAAAAACATATGAAAGAAGTACTAACAGATATCCAAAATGGAAAATTTGCACAATCCTTCATTGATGATAATAAAGCTGGATTCAAGAATTTTTACAAGATGCGTGAAGAAGAAGCCGGTCATCCAATGGAGAAAGTTGGTGCAGACCTTAGAAAAATGATGCCATTTGTACAACAAAAAAAATAAAGTAAAAAATTAAAGGTCGTGAGAAGTGGTGAGTCAAGAACCATTAGTAAAAAAAGCAGATATCGAAACCGCTTATCAGACATTGAAAGATGTGGTAACTCATACTCCGCTGCAATATGACGAGTATTTATCACAAAAATATCAATGTGAGGTCTACTTAAAACGGGAGGATTTACAAAAAGTTCGTTCTTTCAAACTAAGAGGTGCATATTACGCTATTTCGTGCTTACCAAAAGAACAAGCACAAAAAGGTGTAGTATGTGCAAGTGCAGGCAATCATGCCCAAGGCGTAGCCTATACCGCACAAAAAATGGATATTCCAGCTACGATTTTTATGCCTACAACGACTCCGCAACAAAAAATTTCACAAGTAGAATTTTTTGGCAAAGGAAAAGTAGATGTGAGGCTAGTTGGAGATACTTTTGATGCCTCAGCTAAAGAAGCAAAACGTTTTGCAAAAGAAATGCAGCAGGTGTTTATTGCACCTTTTGATGACCACGCCATCATAGCAGGACAAGGGACACTTGCAGTGGAAATGCAAGCAGACTTAGTGAAAGAATCAAGGCAAGCGGACTATGTTTTTGCAGCCATTGGTGGAGGCGGATTAATTAGCGGGATTGCAACATATTTAAAAGAAAAAAGTCCTGTAACAAAAATTATCGGGGTAGAACCTAGTGGGGCAGCATGCATGTCCGAAGCGCTCAAACGCAATCAAGTAATTTCTTTAGACACAATTGATAAATTTGTAGACGGAGCTGCGGTCAAACAAGCAGGAGCAAAAACATTGTCTCATGTTCAAGCATACGTAGACGAAGTGACGCTTATCCCAGAAGGGCGAGTGTGTACAACTATTCTTGAGCTGTACACAAAGCAGGCCATCGTAGCAGAACCAGCGGGTGCTTTAAGTGTAGCAGCATTGGAGTATTATAAAGACTCAATCAAAGGGAAAACGGTTGTCTGCGTGATTAGCGGTGGAAACAATGATATTCACCGTATGCAAGAAATCGAAGAGCGTTCGTTGATGTTTGAAGGACTCAAACATTATTTTGTCATCAATTTTCCTCAAAGACCAGGGGCTCTGCGAGAATTTGTAACAGAAGTTTTAGGTCCAGATGACGATATTACAAAGTTTGAATATACGAAACGTGTCAATCGAGGGAGTGGTCCAGTTGTCATTGGGATTTTGTTGAAAAATCGCCAAGATTATGACAGTATGCTACAGCGTTTGGAACAGTTTGACTCAAATTATATCGACTTGAGTCAAAATCAGTCACTCTATACTTTATTGGTTTAAAAGTGTTTAATTTGATAAAAAACGATTCTAGCAAGTAGAATCGTTTTTTTTTTATAGACTAGAGAGAAAGGCGATTTGGACATCTGAATATCTGGATTTCCTACTTATAAAAAGGCTTTTTTTGTCAGTTGGTGCATAAATTGATGTAGACATAATACATTACCAAGTATCAGGACACAGCAGATACAAGAGATAAGTACGATATGAGGCAAGGAACAGTCAAGTGAAGCGTAAACTTCATGCAAAAGATAGACCATAACAGGTATTTGCAAAAAAGCAGTGACAACTCCTGGAACATAAGAATGATACTGAATACAAAATATAAGGTGTAAAAATAAATGAATGACATAAGCAATTCCTGCCCCAAAATAAAGCGCACCACCTGGATGGATCATACCGTAGAGTGAAATCACCACCAATAATATAAATTCTTCTACTACTCCAACGGAAAAGACTGCACTATTGGTAATTCCTCCGAATAAGGGTCTGTTCTTTTTTTCTAAGACTTTGGTATGTTTCTTGATCCACATTGGTACAAAAATAATTTCTTCAAAATCATGAATGATAAACAAAATTGGTAGCCATAAAAAATTGAGCCACATAACAATTCCTCCTTTAAATCGACACATTTGTATCTATTATGCTAGTATAGATTTAAAGAAAGCACAATACATCAAGGGTAATAGCTACATAAACTCAAAAGTGTAGCGATTAAAACAAGGAGTGTGTGAAATGAAAAATAAAGGCAATGCGAAATCTGATTTTTCTAAACAGCTTATTTTAGAAGCACTGTTAGATATCATGGAGTATCAGTCACTGCATCAAATTAGCGTAAAAGAAATTTGTGAGGTGGCGATGGTATCACGTAAAACATTTTATAGAAATTTTGATCATAAGCTAGATGTGATAAATATCGAAGTCGCAAGGTTGATTAAAGTTTATATGGCGAGTATTGAGGAAACATCGGATCTGACGTTAGCTAATATTGCCTTTCTGGTTTTTGATTTGGTAAACAAACATAAACGTTTTTTTGAAAAAATAGTAGCGAACCATTTACTCTTTTTAGTTTCAGAGAGAATATTACAAGAGGTTATGGACGTATATAAAATAAGAAAGCAGACCTTGTTTGACCAGTATGGAGCAGAAACTATTGAAAATGTTCTGCACTTTAGTTTTGGTGGATTTGAGCATTATATTAAACGGTTGCTTAAAAGTCAGGAGCGAGTATCTGCAGAACAAATCAGACGGGAATTTATTAAAATATCTGAAATACTTACGCTATCTATATAAATAAAAGAAAGATAGACAAAAAGTGGCACAAAATCAAAGGGATTGTGTGCCACAGGTAACAGTTACATGAAGCAAGAGACTCCTTTATCCAGTCATAGGGGAAAGCTCAGTCAGGTGATACAGCTTTTATGCGTACTCAAATAGGATTCTTTTTGTACACGGGAAAGTTGTTTGAACGCATATTCTGCTTTCATTGCTGCACTCTTACTTGAGAACACTTCAGCATGAATCATACGAGCGGGGCGTCTTTTATCAAGTCTAGTGTATTTTGCACCAGTCCCTTGATTGTGCTCAGATAGTCTTCTGCTTAGATCCGTTGTATACCCAGCGTAGAAAGTCTGATCTGCACAGTTTAAAACATAGAAATAAAATTGTTTATCCACCGTAAAGCATCCTCCTAACCTCTGGTAAGTACTGATTAGAGTTATCATAAACAAATAAAGGAGGCAAGACTTTGAAACCATCTGTTTTTCCATTCTTTATTGCTTCAACCAAGACCATGTTTGCTTCACTTTCATGCTTTGAATAGACAAACCGTACTCTTTTGGGTGCTAATTTAGCTAATTGTAATGCTGCTAAAATATCTAAAAAGCGATCAGGACGATGGACGAGAGCGAACTTCCCGTTTGTTTTGAGCAAACGAGCTGCCATTTGGACCACTTGATTTAGGTTGGTTTGAATTTCATGGCGTGCAAGCGCAAGGTAAGGATTAGGATTTTTTTTACTTGTAGGCAGTTCTTTAAAATAAGGCGGGTTGCAAACGACTAGGTCAACAGAGTCATGTCTTACTTTAGTCAAACTATCTTTTAAGTCTAACTGATGTATTTCCAGTTGATGTTCGAGGTTATTCAGTTTAATACTCCGTTTTCCCATATCTGCCAAGCGTTTTTGAAGTTCAATCCCAGTAATCAGGGCTTGTGTTTTTTTACTCATAAAAAGGCTAATCGCGCCATTTCCAGCACACAAATCAACAATATGTCCCTTTTGCGGGAGTGTAGCGAAATTTGCTAAAAGCACTGCGTCTAATGAAAAGGAAAAAACTTCTTTGCTTTGAATGATCTGGACATCATTTGCATAAAGTTGATCCACTCGTTCTCCAGGATTTAGATTCATGACAAGAGAAATACCTCCTAATAATTATAGTCGGATTTATTATAGCATGTTTCCCCCATGAGCTTGATAGGATAAAAGAAAAAACTTGCCAGATGGGAATTTTTTCGGCATACTGTTAGAGAAATAGCAAAGTGAGGGGAAAAAAATGTTTTTTAGATTTATTAGAATGGTTGTTCGAATTATTGTTCTAATTATTAATGGAAATTGTCGATATCAGGCAAAAGAGCGTCTACCCAAAGATCAAAACTACATCCTTGTAGGACCACATCGTACGTGGTGGGATCCACTCTTTTTTGCACTCGCCGCTTCACCAAAAGAGTTTGGCTTTATGGCAAAAGAAGAATTATTCAAAAACCCTATTCTTAAATGGATTCTTGTGCATTCCCATGCTTTTCCAGTGAAAAGAGACAATCCTGGACCAAGCACAATTAAAACGCCAGTCAAAATGCTTAAAAATACAAATTTAGGTTTGATTATGTTTCCAAGTGGAACTAGACATTCAGATGAGTTAAAGGGCGGTGCAGCATTAATTAGTAAAATGGCAAAAGTGCCTATCGTCCCTGCGGTATATCAAGGACCAGAAAAGTTTAGTCATTTGTTTTTAAGGAAGCGTGTGATTGTACGTTTTGGGGAACCAATTGATACGAGTGATATCAAAAAAATGGATAAAGCTGGGATGGAAGAGGTTGAAAAACGAATGAACGCAGCCTTTCTAAAATTAGATCAAGAAGTGAATCCTAATTATTCTAAAAGTAAGTAAACAAGTAGTTTTTTTAAAAGAACAAGATTGGTAATGAAAGCCAGTCTTGTTCTTTTTTCATTATCTTCAAATATTTGTTATAATAATTGGAAGAGATTTTTTTGAAGAGGTGAAAAAATGAAAATTTTACACACAGCAGATTGGCATATCGGCAGAAAATTAAATGGTTTTGATTTATTAGAGGAACAGCGCCATGCTTTTAAGCAGGTAGTCGATATTGCGCAACAAGAGCAAGTGGATGCTATCGTGATCGCGGGGGATTTATATGATCGAAGCGTTCCGGCGACAGAGGCAGTAGAAGCTTTTAATCAGATGATGATCGCTTTAAACTTAGACAAAAAAATTCCGGTTCTTGCAATTTCTGGAAACCACGATAGTAGTACACGCCTTGAAACCGGTGGTCCTTGGTTTGAGCATACGCAGTTTCACTTGCATACAAGCTTAGAACAAGCTTTTGAGCCAATCGAAATGCAGGATACCCAATTTTTCTTATTGCCCTACTTTGAGCCGTTTCAAGCTAGACGTTACTTTCACGACGAAAGCATCAAGTCGCTTGAAGAGGCCATGGAAAAAATTGTAAGGAAAATGAAAAAGAAATTTGATTCCAATAAAAATCAGGTACTCGTTGCTCACTTTTTTGCAGCGGGAAGTCAAAAAAGTGAGTCTGAAACGCTACTGACCGTTGGTGGCTTGGAGGCGGTCCCTGTCACGCTGATGGAAGACTTTGATTACGTGGCGCTCGGGCATTTACACAATAAAAATGCATTACGTCATGAGAAAATCAAGTATAGTGGGACACTTTTAAAATATTCTTTATCAGAATGGAAGCAAGAAAAAGGGGTTCGGATTGTCGAAATTAACGCGCACAAAGTAACCCAAGCTTTTCAAAAGATTACGCCCTTAAAAGAGGTAATGTGTATCGAAGAAACATTTCAAACGCTGATGTCACCTGATTTTTATAAAAATATTTGTTGTGAAAATTACATTGGAATTTCATTGAAAGATCAGCAAATAATTCCGAATGTTATGGCACAACTAAGAAGTATTTATCCCAACATTATTCACTTAGAACGCGCTCAGGGCAGAGAAGTTACGAAGCAAAAACAGCGAGACATAAAAGAGTTGAAGTCATTAGATCCAGCAGCTCTCTTTCGTCATTATTTCAAAGATACGACCGGAGAAACTCTTACGGAACTACAAGAAAAAGTGATGATAGAAGCACTGCTTGAAAGCCAAAAGAAGATTGGAAGTGAAGGCTAAACATGCAACCAATGCAGCTAAATCTAAAAAATTTTGGACCTTATAAAGAAGCCAACATTGATTTTCGTCAGTTTGAAGATAGGGGCTTGTTTTTAATTAGTGGGAAAACAGGTTCGGGAAAAACCACGATCTTTGATGCGATGTGCTACGCCCTTTACGGTGTAACCTCAGGTGGATTGCGTCAAGGGAAAGAGATGCGGTCCAATTTTGCGGAGCCGAGTACTCCAACAGAGGTTTCTTTTCGCTTTCAACATAACCAGTCTATTTATCAACTTTTCCGCATGCCCGAACAGACCTTACAAAAAAAACGTGGGGAAGGGACTAGAGAGCAACCTGCCAAAGTTGTATTAACTATTTATGACTTACAAGGGATAGAAAAAGAGGAATTCAAAAAGCAAAAAGAAATACAAGCGTATATTGAGTCACTCTTGCATTTAAATGCTGCTCAGTTTTGTCAGATTGTTTTACTTCCACAAGGGGAATTTCGGCGCTTTTTAAATGCAAATAGTAATGAAAAAGAAACTGTTCTTAGAAAGTTGTTTGCAACAGACATTTACCGAGAATTTGCCTTCCAAATCAAAGAAAGAAAAAAAATACAGCAAGCATCTCTAGCCGAAGAAGAAAAAAGTATTGAATTACTGCTAAAACAAGCAAATTGGCATGAACGTTATCAAAAACAAGTGAGTGAAACCCAAAATGTAGAAGCGATTGTTGCCTATCTTTTGGAGCAACAAAATTTTTACCACGACCAAATCAAGTTGCAAAATAAGCAAGTGGAAACTAAGCGAAAAGAATATGATGTCTTGATGGATCAACTTCAAAAAGAACAAGTTTTGTTAGGTTATTATGCAGAACATGAAAAGCTCCAAGAAAAACAGCGTGTTCAAAAGATGCAGCAAACGGCCATGCAAAAATTACAGGATGAGATTGCTCAAATCAAGTGGTCTATTGAACATCAAGAGACATTTCTTAGGCTTACGGAAGTGCGAAAAGAATTGCTTGATGCCCAAAAAGAGTGTTCGGCAAGGCAACAAATGCTAAAAGAGGCGCAGGAAGAAAAGCGACTATTTCAAGAAAAAGTTACACATATTTCACAGCAAGAAAAAAAATATCAGGCTAAACGTGAACAAGTAGTCCAGATGGAACAGCTTTTGCCTCTTATCGGTAAGATTGATGAGCAGAGTCAGATGAAAACATACTACGAGGAACAACTTAAAGTGCAAACTGCGGCCTATGAAAATTGTCAAAAAAAAATCGATGAACAAGCATTCCAACTGCAACAACTAGCGCAACTAATCCAAAAAGAGCCACAGTTATTAAAGCAACAAAATCAATTAGAACGCTCTATTGAAAGAGTCCAAGGACTGATCGAACAGAGTCAAAAAGGTGCCAAACTTTTTGAAGCAGGCAATGAGCTACAACAATCAGTGGAGGAAAAGCAGTTTGAGTCGATTCAATTGGAACAACTAGTTACGCTCAAGGAAGCAGAGTATGCACAGTTGAAAAGTGACTGGGCAAGCGCCCAAATCGCGCGTCTGAGTTTGGATTTATTAGAAGGGGAGCCTTGTCCTGTGTGTGGTTCAACGGAACATCCCAAGCCCCATTTTCAGTCAGCTGCTGTTTCAAAAGAAGTGTTAGCGAAATTGGAACAAGATTACGCAAGAGTAGAAGATGAGCGTATGCAGTTGTTAGAAAAATGGATGCAATCTAAGCAACAGCTTGCTTCTAATCAAGAAAAATTGCGAATCAACCAAAAAGAATATGCCAAAGAAAAGGATAAAGTCATCGTGCGTCTAGCGGACTTTAGAGAATCCAACACTCACATAGTGATGCCTGATTCTTTTTCGGAGTCAAAATCAGCTTGGAAAGAATTTCTAGACTGTCTTAACAAGCAAAAACAAATAGTAGAACGAGAGCAACAAGATACTTTAGCAACACTAATCGAAATTGAAAAGAAACAAGCCGAGTATACAAGCAATGCAGAGCAAAATAAACTGGCTATTCAAGATCTAGAGGGATTAAAAGCAACGCTAGCAGAAACGAAACAGCAATTAGGACAGTTTGCTTCAAGTTTGGACAGTTTAAAGCAACAACTACCGACTAAATGGCAAGGAATTAATTTTGCTGAAAAAATTGAAGCAAATAAAAAGGCGATTAGACAATATGAAACGGACAAGAAGGCAACAGAAGTAGCGTATCAAAACAGTGCCAATGTCGTCTTGCGTTTTCAAACCGAAAGTAAAAGCAAAGATACGTATAAAGCACAAACAGAACAACAGCTTGTCCGCCTGTCCGAACGCTTTGCCAAAGTTTTATCCGAACAATCTGCTACGCTAACCGAAAAGGATTTTGAGGAACTATATCAGAAAAAAAATCGACTACCTGAATGGAGTCAACAACTCGAAACGTACCAAACGGAGCAACAGAGGATCCAGCTCGAGGCTAAGAGTTTGGAGCATAAAATTGCTGGCCGACAAAAACCGGAAATTGTCGAACTAGAGCAAAGAATTGCACGCGAAAAAGAGGCGTTAAATCCGTTAGAAAAAGCTGTGCTAATCCTTGAACAAACCGTTGCCCAAAATCAAAGGATCTACCAAAGTATTGTAGAAAAACGGACACAAATTAAACGACAATGGCAGATATTGGCAGAGTTAAATCAGTTATCAGAAGTTGTAAGTGGAGATGGAACACAAAGTAAATTGAGTTTGGAACGTTTTGTGCTTCAAAGTTATATGGAAGAAGTATTACGCGTTGCGAACGGCTACTTTATGAATTTGAGCAATCAACGCTATAGTTTTGAATTAAATGTCCAAGATGGCTCCTATAAAAGTCAAACAGGTTTAGCTATTAATGTGTATGATGATAATGTAGGGGAAGTTAGAAGTGTGAATACCTTATCAGGAGGGGAAAGCTTTATTGCGGCGTTAGCACTTTCTCTTTCCTTAGCTGAGGTAGTACAACAACAATCTGGTGGTGTGACAATTGATACCTTGTTTATCGATGAGGGGTTTGGCTCATTAGATGAAGAGTCCTTAGAGATGGCAATGGAAGCGTTGGAACAAATCCAAAGTCAAGGTCGTATGATTGGCATTATCAGTCATGTCAAAGAACTGAAAGAACGAATTCCTCAGCAACTGAAAGTAAAAACGAAAGGAACCGGGCAGAGTGTGATTGCTTATCAGACTGAATTTGAGTAAAAGTGGGTGGAAAAATGAAGTGGTCAATTCCAGAAAGAATTATTGATCGTGGTCGTAATTATGTGAACGAAAATCGTGTGGTAAAAATTACACAAAATGTAGAACAACAAATTTGGTATGCGGATGTCTTAGGATCTGAGGTCTATCATGTTGAATTAGACGGGACAACCAAGGAAGCAGATATTTGCACCTGTCCGTACTGGCAAGAACATGGCTACTGTAAGCATACTGTAGCTACAGAGCTTGCGCTAAGGAAGAATGGCTTATCAAGGGTGATGCAACAAAATCCTCAGCTTAAAACAACGCACCAGCCTCCTAGTTTAGCCAATATTTTTACAGATACATTTGTTCATTTGCAAGAAGACTTGCATACCCAAATGCTAAAAAAACAAGCACTACAAATAGAAGTTAGTATCGAGAATATTGATATTTCAAACTATTATCCAGAAAAAGCATTTTTAGGATTGAACTTGAAAATTGGTTGGGTAAATGAGCGGACTTATGTAATCAAAAATGTAACAGAATTTTTTTCTGTTTTGGAAAAAGAAGAAGCTTATAAAGTCAATAGTCAGCATGTTTTTTACCTGCAGTCACAAAATTTCACAGACAGGGATCGGTTACGATTACAGCAATATGCGCAAATTCATCGTGACAACCAAACCCTATTATCCAATACGGGACAAGTGAAAGAGAAATTCACACAGCGATTTGTATTGTTACCGATGGGGCAGGCTAAAGAGGTCATAGAAAGTTTGATGGAAAATGAGGGGTGCAAACTACATATTGACAAAACAACCATTGAGCTCAATCATTTCAGAGCAGAGCTTCCAGACCTTGAATTTATCGTATCTGAAACTGAGGATGGTGCAAGGTTATCAGTTCATCACTTGCCTGTGAAATACTTCGAGAGTTATGGTTGGTTAGTTTACGAAAAGAAGATTATTGAGTTGACGCAAGTACAGCAAAAAGTGTATGTGGCACTCATGCAATTATTAAAAAGAACCGAAACTCCAGAATTTTTTTACCCTGAAAAACAATTAGCCGATCTTTTTGCATATGTACTACCAACACTTGAAAAAATTGGAACGGTCACGGTAGAAGACTCCGTACAATCAGAAATGATTCATGCTCCACTTGAGGTAAGCTTGACATTCATGAAACAAGAAAAACAGCTGCTGCTTCGCGTTGACTTTCATTATCAAGATTGTACTTTTTCAACGGACAAAGCCTATACAACAAAGAACGAAAAGTCTAACTATATTGTTCGCAACCAAAAAGAAGAAGACCGAGTGGTTCAACTAATAAAACAATATGGCTATCAGAAAAAGACAGTAGGATTTGCAAAAAGCCTTCCACTTCATGCAGAGCTGTTTGCCTTTTTTAAAGAAGAAATCCCTTTTTGGAAAACAATTGCGACAGTTGAAGTCGAGGATGACTTAGCGGTTCTTTATTTAGATGCGATGCAGCATCAACCGAAAGTTCAAGTGATAGAAAAAGATTCATGGCTAGATGTTCGTTTTGACGTATCAGATATCGCGGAAGATGAAATTGATGCTATTATGGCAAGCTTATTGCGTAAAGAAAAATTCCATCAACTGAAAAATGGACAGTTGCTCTCTTTAGATTCAGAAGAATTTCGACAAACAAGTCAGGCGTTAGCCAAATTACGTCGGCATCTTCAAGTAAACAAAGGGCATTTTGAAGTGCCTAAGTATAACAGTCTTCAAGTAAATGAAGCGTTCCAAGCTGTTTCAGACAGTGATTTTAGTCAAGAGTTTGACCAAATGGTGCAAGATATCACGCATCCAGAAAATTATCAAACCACCTTACCCGAAACGTTAGATGCAACACTTCGACCTTATCAAGAAGCGGGTTTTCGCTGGTTAAAAATGCTTAGTAGTTATGGATTTGGGGGCATATTAGCGGACGACATGGGGTTAGGAAAAACGGTTCAAACGATTGCGTATATTCTTTCTGAAAAAGAAAACAGCGTTAAAACAAGACCAACTGTTATTGTTGCGCCTGCAAGTCTGGTTTACAATTGGCAAGTAGAATGTCAGAAATTTGCACCATCGCTTCAAACCGAAGTGGTCATTGGGAACAAACAAAAAAGAAAAGAATTGCTTTCTAATTACGAAGAAAAAGATGTATGGATTACTTCTTACTCAACGATTCGTCAAGATATTGAATTGTATCAAGACAAACAAGTACATTGCTTAATCCTAGATGAAGCGCAGATGATCAAGAATGTTGCAACCAAAACCTTTCAGTCTTTAAAACAATTGAAAAGTACCCATCGCTTTGCGCTTAGTGGAACACCTATTGAGAATAATATTGAAGAATTATGGGCGCTGTTTCAAATGCTTATGCCAGGTTTTTTCCCTCCAATGAAAAAGTTTAAAGTTTTATCATTAGAACAAATTGCTAAAATGATCCAACCATTTGTATTACGAAGAGAAAAAGTAGATGTTTTGAAAGACTTACCTGAAAAAATAGAAACCAACTTATACAGTTCGTTAACTGAGGAACAAAAGAAAGTCTATCTTGCTTACCTAAAACAAATGCAACAAACACTAAATGGTATGAGTCATGATGAATTTAAACGCAATCGCCTATCGATACTGGCTGGTTTGACTAGGCTTAGACAGATCTGTTGCGATCCTCACTTGTTTGTTGAGGACTATCAAGGCGACTCTGGTAAATTAGAGCAACTAAAAGAGATGATTCAAGTAGCCAAACAAAACAAGCGAAGAGTCTTGATTTTTTCACAATTTACGAGTATGTTATCTCGGATTGAAACGGAGCTGGAAAAATTAGGGCTAAGTAGTTTTTATTTACGGGGAAGCACCAAACCAAAAGACCGGATGGATATGGTAGAGGCGTTTAATGCGGGTGAAAAAGATATTTTCTTAATTTCACTAAAAGCTGGTGGTACGGGACTCAACTTGACTGGAGCAGATACGGTTATTCTTTATGATCTTTGGTGGAATCCAGCAGTTGAAGAACAAGCAACTGGAAGAGCGCACCGTATTGGACAAAAGAAAGTTGTGGAAGTCTGGCGCATGATTGCAGAAGGAACGATTGAAGAAAAAATGTATCAACTACAAAATGAAAAGAGAGCTCTCTTTAAAAAAATTATGAATGCAGAAGAAGAGCAAGCCCTTGCCAACTTGACTGAATCTGATATTCGTGAAATTTTCCAAATGGGAAATGAGTAGTTTTTTAAGTATCACCGGAGCAAATAAAGGAGAGTATGAAAAAGAAAAAGGTTCAGGAGAACACGATTTTTAAGCACTAAAAAATAAATTAAAGTTTAAGTGGGGAAATAAGTAATAATCGGATAGTGAGTAGTAACAGTCTTTTAATAGTTAATCAAATAGAAAGAGTAGTCTTTATCTTCTATTTTAAAGTAGCAATACTCCTATGTGAGGGAAGGCTAAAATTTTTTATCAAAACCAAATAATCCTTTTGATACTTGTTCTTTTTTATCGACATAAAGTAACACCTCCGTTGTTCTTCTTTTGGAGAAGAATATAACGGAGGTGTTTTTGTCGTTAGCTTGATTTGTTTTTAAGTTCTATGGATAGTGGGTTTGTGAGAATTAATGGATAAAATCAAACCAGTAGAAAGACCTAACAGAGCAGGAATCACCCAATTCATACCTAAACTAGAAAAGGGAAATAGCTGATCGAAAAATTGTGTGAGCCTGAATACTTCAGGTTGCTTGCTGATGATAGGAGGCAACGTTTTTAGCCCTTCTATCAAGGCAGGAATGAGTGTGAAAATGGTAGTCATCACATACACGATCCGTTGATGGTTAAACAATGGAGAAAACAGTGCGAGAAAAATCAAAGTAATCGCAAGTGGATACAAAAACATCAACATCGGTAGTGAAATTTGAATTAATTCTGTTAAGCCAAAGTTTGCCACACAGACGCTAAATAGACTAATGCCCACAACAAGTAGCTTGTAAGGTATTTTGGGGAATAGTTGATGAAAGGTTTCACCACAAGCAGTGATAAGGCCAATCGCTGTCTTTAAACAAGCAAGCGTGACAATTACCGCTAATAAAATACTACCAGCTGAACCAAAATAGTAATGAGCGATTTGAGCGAGGGCGATCCCCCCATTTTTAGAAACCGCAAATTGTTGGCTACTAAATGTTCCAATATAGGCCAAACTTCCGTAAATAATACTCATTAATATGAGCGTAATAATGCCGGACTTGAAAGTGTCTACAGCAATCTGTTTGGGTTTTTCTACACCAAGATCTTTTAATGCTTGAATCACAATGATTCCAAATGCCAAAGAAGCAAGTGCATCCATTGTGTTATATCCTTCTGTAAAGCCAGTTAGAAAAGGATGTGTCCCATAATCACCAATAGGAGTAATGTTGTGAACAGTCCCCATCGGTATTAGAAAGGCTTTTCCAATTAGAAGGGCAAGGAAGACTAAGAAAAGCGGATTTAAAATTTTCCCAATCCAAACCATAATTTTTCCTGGATATAGAGAAAATATTAACGCAACAATAAAAAATAAAGCAGTAAAAAGAAAAAGTGCCTGTTGTGGATGAGTTGCATAATTTGAAAAACTAATCTCAAAAGACACAGTAGCGGTCCTAGGTAAGGCAAAGAAAGGTCCGATTGTTAGATACAACAGCAACGTAAAGACAGTCCCATATAATGGATGGATGCGACTCGCTAGATCGTGAAGACCTTGACTTTTAGAAAAACCAATCGCAATCACCCCAAGAAATGGCAGCCCTACACCAGTGACCAAAAAACCAAGTGTTGCAAGGGCAACATGACTGCCTGCTTCTTGTCCCATGTGAACAGGGAAAATTAAATTTCCTGCTCCAAAAAATAAACCGAATAACATAGAGCCTAAAGCAAGATAGTTTCCTAGAGATATTTTTTTTGTCATAAGTACCTCCTATTTTTATTATTCTACTATATAAATGAAAAGAAGTTAATTGTTTTTTTTTTTTGCACTTGCATGAACTATTTTATCAGTGTATAATGACACAGTGTCATGTGACGATGTGTCATGTTGGGGAGGGAGGAAGAAAATGCCAACAAAAACTTACTTTGGCTTACCAAAAGAAAAGCAACAACGTTTGTTAGATGCTGCAAAAGAGGAATTCACACGTGCTTCCATTCAAGAAGCATCCATTGCGAATATTGTGAAATTAGCTGGAATTCCAAGAGGAAGCTTTTATCAATATTTTGAAGATAAGGAAGATTTATACTTTTACTTATTTTCTGAGCTAAAAAGAAGTAGCAGTCAAACATTAGAAAAAATTTTAAAAGAAGCAGATGGAGACTTATTTGTTGCGATGGAAACTTATTTTTCTTTTTTTATTCAAGCATTATTTTTTGGAGAAAATGCAGGATTTTATAAGAACTTTTTTGTACATATGGATTATCGTAGCAGTAACCGATTATCGCCTGAAATGGTAGAAAAAAGAGAGCATATTCACCGCAAGCATCGCAAAGAACATCATTTGAAGAATCAAGTCGTGATTGACTTGGTAGATAAGAGTAAATTAACCATTTCGGATAATGAAGAAGTTAAAATGCTGTTTCGTTTACTGGTATCTTTTATGTTTGCAACGGTTAACCATGCGTATAAGGATAAAGAACGGGGCAAAGAACCCGATATTGAAGAATTAAAAGAAGAGTTTTCTAAAAAAATAAATTGGCTGAAATATGGAGTCTATCAATCTAAAACAGAAAAGAGTGAAGAATAAATGATAAAAATGGTCAAAAAGATGTCCAAATTAGCCATTTTTATGGCATTGGGGTTTATGATTATACAAGTCATTAGTGACTTGTATTTGCCCACACTGACGTCCAATATCATCAACAAAGGAGTTGTCAAAGGTGATATTGACTACATTTGGCAAATTGGTTTTGTCATGATGGGTTTTTCCTTATTGAGTATTATTGCTGCAATTGGGAACACTTTTTTTGCTTCTAGAGAGGCACAAAAACTAGGGAAAAAGTTACGTTCTGAGATTTATAAAAAAGTAGAGTACGCATCCAATGATCAATTTGATAAAATTGGCACGGCTTCTCTGATTACAAGAACGACAAACGATGTCAACCAAATCCAAATGGTAACCCAAATGGGACTTAGACTGATGATTAATGCCCCGATAACTTTAGTAGGTGCAAGTTTTATGGCGTATCATAAAGATCCTAAGCTGACACAGGTATTCTTAGTTGTCATTCCATTAATGGCTATTTTTGTTGGTGGGATCATGTATTTTGCTGTGCCGTTATTTAAAAGCATGCAAAAGAAAACCGATCATTTAAATCTTGTATTCCGTGAAGGGTTAACAGGGGTGCGTGTTGTTCGTGCATTTAATCGTTCAAAATATGAAGAAAAACGCTTTGATGGGGCGAATCAAGACTACACGAATACTGCGATTAAGGTAAATACGATTGTTTCCTTTATGATCCCAATTGTCACGCTAATCATGAGCGGAACCAATGTGGCGATTGTATGGTTTGGTGGACATTATATCTCCACTGGGGATCTAGAAGTTGGGAATTTGATTGCATTTATGACGTATGCGATGCAAATTCTGATGAGCTTTATGATGTTAACGATGATTTTTGTATTTATTCCACGTGCACAAGCTTCTGCGGTGCGGATCAATGAAGTTTTAGACATGAAAGAAACAGTAGCAGATCCGATACACACACAATCAAATGACACAACTAAAGCAGCAAGTCTTGTTTTTGAGCAGGTTCATTACCGGTACGAAGGTGCTGAGAATTTAGCTTTAGAAAAAATTGACTTTCAGGCTAAAAGAGGTCAAACGGTTGCGATTATTGGTGGAACGGGTTCGGGTAAGTCAACGTTAGTGAATTTAATCCCACGTTTCTATGATGTAGAAAGCGGTAGTGTACGCGTGAATGATGCTGATGTAAGAGAACTAAAAAAACATAATCTGCGCCAGCAAATAGGATTGGTTCCTCAAAAAGCAGTGTTATTTACAGGAACCATTCGAGAAAATATGTGTTATGGCAAACCAGATGCCACAGATGAAGAAATCTGGAAGGCGTTAGAAATTGCCCAGGCAAAAGAATTTGTTTCTGGATTAGCAGAAGGGTTAGATAGCCACGTAGAGCAAGGGGGAGGCAACTTTTCTGGTGGGCAGCGTCAGCGCCTGTGTATTGCGCGTGCTTTAATCAAGCCAGCAGAAATCTATGCTTTTGATGATTCATTTTCAGCACTTGACTTTAAAACGGATGCAGCGTTGAGAAAAGCGTTACAAGAAAATGTCACAGAGTCCATTGTGGTGATTGTGGCACAAAGAATCAGTACAGTCGTAGATGCAGATATTATCTTGGTATTAGATGAAGGAAAATTGGTAGGAAAAGGAACCCACCAAGAGTTGAAAGAAACGTGTGCAACGTATCAAGAAATCATTTCTTCACAACTAAGAGAGGAGGAGATTGCATGAGCAAACAAATGACACCAAAAGGACCAAGACCTGGAGGCCATGGTGGTGGACCTGGTGCAGCTTTGGGTAGAAAAGGTGAGAAACCTAAAAATTTAGGAAAAACCACCAAACGTTTGTTAAAATATATGTCTTCTAAAGTTTATTTAATTGTGCTCGTTTTTTTACTTGCAATTGCATCAACTATTTTTCAAATCGGAGCGCCGAAGATTTTAGGTAAAGCCACAACAGAAGTTTTTAAGGGCGTTCAGGCGGGATATGCGCAAATCAAACAAGGTGCCCATCTGGATAAATTGCCAATTGATTTTGATAAAGTGGCACAGATTCTCTTTGTTGTGATTGCGATGTATTTATGTTCAGCAGTTTTTAGTTTCTTACAGCAATTTATTATGACAAGAGTTTCACAACGTACCGTATATCAGTTACGAAAAGATTTGAAAGAAAAAATGTCGGTTGTCCCGATTCATTATTATGATACCCACAATAATGGTGATATTTTATCTCGTGCGATTAATGACATGGATAATATTGCCAGTACGTTGCAACAAAGCTTGACGCAGTTTGTGACAAGTATCGTGACCTTTGTTGGTGTGCTGATTATGATGTTAACCATTAGTTGGCAACTAACATTAGTCGCTTTGTGTACAGTACCGCTTAGTTTGGTCGTAGTCATGATTGTGGCACCAAAGTCGCAAAAATATTTTTCAAAGCAACAAAAAAGCTTAGGCTTACTGAATAACCAAGTAGAGGAAACCTATGGTGGGCACGTCGTGGTGAAAAGTTTTAATCATGAACAAGAAGCAATTGCAATTTTTGAAGAGCAAAACGAAGAATTGTACCAGTCAGGCTGGAAAGCACAATTCATCTCGGCAATGATTATGCCATTGATGAACTTTGTTAAAAATTTAGGATACGTGTTTATTGCTGTATTGGGTGGAATCAAGGTCGCAAATGGGAATATGAGTATTGGGGATGTACAGGCTTTCTTACAGTACACCAATCAATTTTCACAACCGATTACCCAAATTGCTAATTTAATTAATACAATCCAATCTACTATTGCTTCAGCAGAGCGTGTGTTTGAAGTCTTAGACGAGCAGATCATGCTAGATGAACCTTCTGGATATCCTGAGGAAAAAGGAACAGATAATAAGATTGCTTTTGAATCTGTTCAGTTTGGTTATAGCCCAGAAAAATTACTCATGACGGACTTTAGTTTAGAAGTTAAAAAAGGCCAAATGGTTGCTATTGTGGGGCCAACTGGTGCGGGGAAAACTACGCTGATCAACTTACTAGAACGTTTTTATGATGTCAGCGGCGGAAGTATCAAGCTAGACGGAAAAGATACCCGCGATTTGTCACGTGAGGCCTTACGTGGACATTTTTCAATGGTACTTCAAGATACATGGTTATTTACAGGTTCGATTTATGACAATATTCATTATGGCAATGAACATGCGACAAAAGAGCAAGTCTATGAAGCAGCTAAAGCCGCACACGCAGATGAATTTATTCGTCGCTTACCAGAAGGGTACGATACAGTATTAAACGAAGAAGCTTCTAATATTTCACAAGGGCAAAGACAATTAGTAACCATAGCCCGTGCGTTTCTAGCAAATCCTGAAATTTTGATTTTGGATGAAGCCACTTCAAGTGTAGACACACGGACAGAAATCTTAATCCAAAAAGCAATGAATCGCTTACTGGAACGCAGAACGAGTTTTGTAGTCGCTCATCGATTATCTACAATTCGAGATGCGGACAATATTATTGTGATGAACAATGGTTCGATTATGGAAACGGGAACGCATGATGTATTGATGGCCAAGAATGGTTTTTATGCTGACCTATATAATAGTCAATTTAGTGGAAATATTGCGATTTAACTAAAGGAAAAAAGTTTGAATAAAGACTTTCTCAAAAAGTGTAGACAATTTTTTGAGAAAGTCTTTTATTAATTGCTTTACTATTTTGCTTTACAAGATAGTGAGCCTATGTTATATTATCTTCAAGAGATTCATTTTTTTTAGTTCAGTATCTTGTATAACAAGACAGAGGAGGGGAAAATGGAAAAAACACAGATGTTGAAAGGAATATTGGAAGGAGCCATTTTAGCTATCCTCACAAAAGAAGAAATTTATGGGTACGAGATGGTCAAAAGATTAGAGGCTTACGGGTTGAACTCTGTTAGTGATGGCAGTATCTATCCCGTGTTACTCAAGCTACAAAAGCAAGGACATATAGAAGGGATAAAAAAGAAATCAAGCGAAGGTCCCACTAGAAAATATTACTATTTAACGGATCAAGGGAAAAAAGAGCTCACTCATTTTAAAAAACAGTGGCAGGAATTAGCTGCGGGAGTCAATCATTTGTTAGAAGAATAAAACAGGAAAGGTTGTTTTGTATGAACGTAACAGAATTAATAAAACAAAATAATGAATATCGGGAAAAGCTAAGTGAACCAAGTAAAAAATACTATGAAGAAATCTTAGTATATATGCGTACGGCATCTGGCAAAAATGAGCTGGCTATAGAAGAAACCCTGATGGAAATTTTACAAGATATTTTAGAAGCACAGAAGTCAGGTCAAACAGCAGAAGAATATTTTGGTAAAAATCCAAAAAAACTTTGCGATGACATGATTGAAGAGCTACCTCCAGAACAAGGGGTGAAACAAGTCGGCTTTACTATGTCCATTTTGATTTTATTGTTCCAATATATGAATTACGCAGAGATGTTCGATCCGATAATCCACTTGACATTTTTTAAAACTATCGTCCCTATTGTGCTGAGTATTGTTGTAGTTATCTCAATTTTCGCAGCTATTCGGCAAGAGGCATTTTCTAAAAAGAAAGCAAAAATATTATTTTTCCTAGCCGCAATAGCCTACTTAGGAGTAATGATTTTCCCAATCTTAGATCGACAATTTGGACCTTTTGGACCTGAACTTCTTATCAGTGGTAGAAGTTATGCGCTAGGTTTCTTAATTCTCAGTGTTATTTGTATTTATTTAAACTGGAAAGTGAATGAATTTAAAACCGGGGTTCTGATGAGTACGTTATTTGCAATTATAGCGGCGATGATTGCGCTTGGTGCGATTCAACCTGTATTGTGGTCCAAAGGAGTATTGGTCGGGATTACCTTAGCTATTTATGCGTTATTTATCGTGAGTTCACTTGTTGAATTTAGAAAGAAAAAATAAAAAGAGTGTGACAGAAGTGTATAACTTCTGAGAAATAAGCAGAAATTCACGAAAGTTCTCTTGAGATTTTTATTGAGTTTATCTTATTTTTGCAGGGGGTTTTGCTACTTCCAGCGCTTACTCGGATAATAAGAGCCTGAAACGTAACTTTTGAGTTATGTCTTAGGCTTTTATTTTTTAAAGTTTAATCAATATCGAAAAAAATAATTGCGCATTTTTATAGAAAGCATACAATAAAGAAAAGAACGGTAAAAAGAGGAGAGAGCCTATGTATACTAAGACCAAAAAGTTTATTGATTGTTTGCAGCATGAAGGGATTTTTCCAGGAGCCAGTTTTGCTTTTATCCAAAATAATCAGATAGAGCAACATACTCAAGGGTATGCACAAATCATGCCACAAAAAGTTCCATTAGAAAAAGAGATGTTATTTGATGTAGCCTCTTTGACCAAAGTGATTTGTACGACAACTATGATACTAAAATTAGTAGAATTAGGCAAAATCAATATCGAAAATCCGTTACATCAATACTTACCAGAGTTTAAAGATACGAGCATTACGATTCGCCAGCTGTTAACGCATACCTCAGACATCCAGTCCTACATTCCCAACCGTGACGCGCTATCTGCTCATGAGCTGAAAAAGGCGATGCTTGCTCTTCCGGCTGGAAAGCAAATGGATAAACAGGTTGTATACACAGATACAGGGATGATTTTGCTTGGTTTTTTACTTGAGAAAATCTATCAAAAGCCACTACAAACTATTTTTAAAGAAGAAGTGTTAGACGGTATTGGGATGAATCAGAGTGGCTTTGGACCAATCAATGCAAAAAAATGTGTGGCGACTGAAAATCATCCGCTTAGAGGCGTAATTAGAGGAGAAGTTCATGATCCAAAAGCATATACTTTAGGTGTTCATTGTGGAAGTGCAGGTCTTTTTACGACGTTAAAAGATATGATTTCTTTTGTAAATGTCTATCTAGGTGAAGGAAAGACAAAAACTGGAAGGGAATTTTTAAAATCAAGCACAATCAAAAGTTTGGCAACAGACTGGACCACTAGTGGTAATTTAGGCAGATCTCTTGGTTGGTCATTGCTAGATAATCCAGTAGGCAAACGACCACTCCTCTATCATTCTGGCTACACGGGAACGTTTGTCATTATTGATTGTCTACAAAAGTCGAGTTTTATTTTCTTATCTAACCGAGTTCATCCAGTAGATCAAAGAGCGAAGTATTTGAAAAAACGTAATCAATTAATAGATGTCTATTTAAATGAAAAATTGTTTTATAGTCAAGCTTAAGGGATTTTTGGTATAATAAACGGTGTTAAAAAGCAAGGGGAGGAATTGAAATGAATGAACCACTATTTTTAAAGCCAGTATTTCAAGAAAAAATCTGGGGAGGGCAAAAATTAAAAACGGTTTTTGACTATCAAATTCCAAGCAAACCGATTGGAGAGTGTTGGGCGATAAGTGCTCATCCACATGGAACATGCATGATTGAAAATGGTGAGTATAAAGGACAAAAATTAGATGAATTATGGGCAAATCATCCAGAATTATTTGATCAAGTGGGCAAAGGGGTATTTCCACTTCTAACCAAAATATTAGATGCAGAGGATGATTTATCGGTACAAGTTCACCCAGATGATGCTTATGGACTAAAACATGAAGGAGAGCTAGGCAAAACAGAATGTTGGTATATCATTGATGCAGAGCCAGATGCAGAAATTATTTACGGGCATCATGCAAAAAGTAAAGCGGAACTAAAAGAGTGGATTGAAAAGGGAGAATGGGAGCAGTTGCTGCGCCGAATAAAAGTTAAAAAGGGTGAATTTTATTTTGTGCCTAGTGGCACGATACATGCGATTGGAAAAGGTGTAATGATTTTAGAAACACAGCAAAGTAGTGATACTACCTACCGAGTATACGACTATGATCGCACAGATGATACTGGACAAAAAAGAGCATTACATATTAGACAATCAATCGACGTGACAACTGTACCGCACGTCGATCCAATCCTCAATATTCAGGAAGAACGAAAAGGAGATTCAGCCGTTACTTGTTTTATTGAATCCGATTTCTTTAATGTATATGAGTGGTATGTTAATGGGAAACTGGTATTGAAAAAACAAGCACCCTATACGTTGGTGAGTGTATTATCAGGAGTAGGTGTTTTAAAACTTGCAGATGGCAAGCAAAATTACGCCATTGAGAAAGGGGCTCATTTTATTTTGCCAGCAGGAATAAAAGAGTGGCAAATAGAAGGGGAGGTCCAACTGATTGCTTCTGAACCTGGAAGTAAGAATAGATAAAACAGACTAAGCTCAGAGGGGAAAACTGTCGAATGATGAGTGTGGTCACTTTCTTTTTTAGAGCTATAGTGAGTTAATAGAAAAAGAGCCTGAGACGTAACTTAGATGTTACGTCTCAGGCTCTTGCTGTTCGAATAAATACTAGTAACAGAAGCAACTTTTCTAGAAAATAAGATAAAATCTACAAAAATCTCAAGAGGATTTTTTGTAAATTCCTGCTATTTTCTCGGAGTTAAACACTTCTGTTCCAACCTTTTATAGCGAGTTTGGTGGCGTGAAGGCGTCCCCGTATTTTTGTTTGAGCGCAATGGTGAGCAAGCGAATCGCTAAATTTTGATTACGTGCTAAGATTGGTCCATGAAAGTAAGAACAAAAAGTATTCTTATAAATCACTCCCTCGTATCCATCTTCCCCATTATTTCCATTTCCTTGAATGATTTTTCCTAATGGTTTTTCATCATTTCCTGTAAATGTACGGCCGTTGTGATTTTCAAAGCCATAATATTTTTCATCAAATGTTTCGTTATAAATCACAATATCTCCAATAAAACGATGATTATCTTGACTTAAGGTGTAGTGATCTAATGCACCAATACCAGGGATTTTTTCTCCATTTGCACCAATATAGTAGTGCCCAAGCATTTGATAGCCACCACATATAGCGAGCATGACACCCTCTTGCTCGATATACTCTGTGAGTTCTGATTTTTTTGTGAGAATATCCTTTGAAACAATCATCTGCTCGTAGTCTTGACCGCCACCAAAAAAGACGATGTCATATTTTTTTGGATCGAAGGGCTCATAGATACTGACGATTTCAGAATCAAACTGAACCCCCATTTTTTTGGCACAGTACTGAAGCATCAGCATGTTCCCATTATCTCCATAAGTATTGAGCAAGTTCCCATAGAGATGACAGACAGAAAGTGAGAATTGGCTCATGCTACATACCTCCTTTAATGTAATGACGATTTGCGAGTTCTTTTCTTAGTTGTAAAACGGCTGTATAGGTAGCAAGGATATAGACATTTTTTGTTGGTAGTTTTTTGATTTGGTCGATAACACTTGGGATATCTTCTATCTCTAACAGCTTATCTTCAGCAATTCCAGCAACTTTCATGCGTAGCGCCATATCTGTATGACGGTCTCCTCCGACAATCACTTGGGGAATATCCATTTGGGCAAAGGCCTCGTGGTTGCCATCCCAGATCCAACTTACGTCAATACCGTCTGCGTAATTTGCATTAAGTAAACTCACAAGTGAAAGCGGTTGGGGGGCTAAGCCAATCATATCAATTACTTGATTGAGCCCAACAGGGTTTTTTACAAGTACGAGGGTGCATTTTTTGTCATCAATTTGAATAACTTCTTGACGACCAAACACTTTTTCGTCATAGGCCAACCCTGCACGAATTTTTTCAGGAGAGACGCCATAATGTTTAGCAACAGCAGTTGCAGCTAAAGCGTTATAAACATTGTACATTCCGCCAACTTCAATTCCGTATGCCTCATGATCAATGATAAAATGAGCGGAATGATTCGTCATATCGGTCAGCTCAGTCAACTTGTAATCGAGTTCAGGCCGCTTAAAATCACAGTTTGGACAATAATATTTTCCAAGGTTACTATAAGTAATCATTTTATAATGCAAAATGTGTTGACATTTTGGACAAAGTATCCCATCGGTATTATGATGAGCAATAAATTCCCCATCTTTTTGATGATTAAAACCATAATATTTTCTAGGATTAATTGTCGCAACTGAATTGAAAATAGGCGCATCTCCGTTACAGAGAATCGTAGCATCAGGTGCATTTTTCGCCCCATCAACAATCAATTTGTAAGTGGTATAGATTTCTCCATAACGGTCCATTTGATCACGAAATATATTTGTAAATAAGAAAAGTTTCGGCTGAATATATTTTGTTACTTTACTCAGACTGGCTTCATCAATCTCCAAAACTGCAAATTTTCTTTCTCCTTTTTTTCCTTTGGCTTGTAAAAAAGTAGAAACAATTCCTTGCTCCATGTTTGCCCCAGTAGGATTGGTCACAACATTTTCGACTTCTTGTTTTAAAATGTTAACGGTCAAGGCAGTGGTAAGGGTTTTTCCATTTGTACCGGTGACGACCACAACTTCATAATCCTTGGCAAGATGTTGTAATATTTTAGGATCAATTTTTAAAGCAATTTTCCCTGGAAGACTACTGCCTCCTTTTAGAAAAGTGCGTAAGAACCATTGGGAAGATTTCCCAACAGTAACCGCAAATTGACTTCTTAGACTCATCTATACTTCCTCCTGCTTCATTTTATTCAATTTATCATACCACACTATCTAAAAATAATTCATTTTGGAGAAATATTTTTAGCATTAACGGACTAGAATTAAGAAAAAATTAGCCAATAATAATTTTTTCACTAGGATACACATAACCCATATCTTTTCTTTCTTTGGGGATAAAGAGCATGAGCGTATAGAGCATACCAATTCTTCCAATGAACATCAAGAGCGCAATCACAATCTTGCCAACTATAGTGAGATCACTTGTAATACCTAGTGACAAGCCAGTTGTACCAAAAGCTGAAGAGACTTCAAAAATAATAGATAGTAAAGAGTGAGATTCGGTTACAGATAAAATCATGATGGAAAATCCGCACATTAATAAAGAGAGTAAAAAAACAACTACAGATTTCTTGATATCATCTTCATCAATTCTGCGACCAAAAATTCGAACGTTATCTTCACTTTTGATGAAAGAAACTAGATATAAGCCTAATATGATCATTGTGGTCGTTCTAACACCACCTCCAACGGAACTAGGACTACAGCCAATAAACATTAAAATGGAAAAGAGTAGCAAAGTAGCAGGTTGGAATTGATTCAAATCATCCAATTGTAATCCAGCATTTCTAGTAGTAATAGAATAAAACATGCTATGAATAATTTTTTGCCCAAACGTTAAAGATGAAAAAAGACGCTGACATTCTAGTAAATAAATAAACAGTGCACCACCAATAAATAAGATAAAAAAAGAGCTGATGGCTAGTTTGCTAAATAACGAAAAGCGAAAAGGCAAGCGAGTAGGGTGCAATTTGTAATGAAGCCATTCGCGTACCTCTAAGATGACAGGAAAACCAATTCCACCTATAAAAATCAAGAACATGATCACAAGTAGAAATAAACTATTTAACCTAAAAGGCATGATTGAATCCCCTGTTACATCAAATCCAGAGTTCGTAACAGAAGAAATGGATTGGTAAAAACCATAAAATAGAGAATCAGACACCGTTTGAAACTGGTGTGAAAAGTAGAAGTAGACAGAAAAAAAGACGCCGAATAATAGCTGTAAACCAATCATAATAAATAGGGTCGTCCGGATCAAACGCACGGTTCCACTTAGTTTTGGCTGGTTCATATCTGTCATGATCAGTTGCCTTTGGCGCAAAGAAATCTTCTTACGTGAAAGAAGGAAAAATAATGTTGAGATCATCATAATACCAAGACCACCGATTTGAAATAAAATTTCTAATAAAATAATTCCATAATGATTAAAAACCTCGTTGATATTGAAGGTAGTCAGTCCGGTTACACTCACTGTACTGATGGTCATGAACAATAAATCCATAAAAGATGGCTGGACATTACTTTTATGAAAAAAAGGTAAGCTCAAAAGAATGAATGAAATAAAGGTGATGAAAAGATAGTAAAGAACAATGATCTGGATACTCGATAAACGAGTATGAAATAAAATGGTTACTTTTTTTGGAAATGCTCTTAATTTCTGCCAAGCATGCATAGGCTAGCACGTTCCTTTCTAGAAATGAATACACTAAGTATAGCAAATCGAGTCCTTGTTCGCCAAACGCAAAGACCAAATCAAAGAGACCCAAATGATGCTACAAGGATGCAGCATGTTTGAGTCACAAGTCGATTATTTTTTAGGCTAATTGAAAATTTTGAATGGCGGTTAAAAAGTCCTGACCATATTTTTCCAGTTTCACTTCCCCGACACCACTAATCTTGCTAAGTTCGGTTTCTGTATCTGGTAATTTCCGGCACATTTCTTTTAAAGTAGCATCATTAAAAACTACGTAAGCTGGAACATGCTGTGCATCGGCCAGCTCCCGGCGCAGTACTTGCAACTGTGCATAAAGTGCAGGATGACTGATTTCTTCTTCCGTTTGTCTAGGTGTCCGACTCTGCAGTGTTTCTTTTGGCAGATGCATCGTAATTTGGGTGGTCGGTTGTAATACTTCAAGAAAGCGAAAGCCAAGCTTTAAAACTGGATATTGTCCATCAGAAGTATCTAAAAAGCCTTCCGCAAGCAAGAACTCAATCATTTTTCGTATCTCATGTGTACTGGTATCTTGCATAATGCCATAAGTAGAAAGCAAATCTAAGTGAAAGTCTTTGATTTTTTGCTGCTTACTACCACGAAGTACATCGATAACTAATTTAATCCCATAAGATTCACGCATTCTTTTGACACAGGATATAATTTTTTGCGCTGCTACGGTAATGTCTCTTTTCTCTGTATTTTGTAAACAATTGCTGCAATTTCCACAATAATGAGAACGCTCATCTCCAAAGTATCTTAAGAGATATTGACGCAAACAGCCTTGAGTAAAACAATAAAAAGACATTTTTTTTAGTCGTTGTTGCTCATGTTCTTTAAACAGTTGTGCTTCTGTTCCCTGTAACTGCTGGTTTTCGAAGCTATTATCAATAAAGTATTGATTGGTCACGACATCACGACCACTATAAAACAAAATGCATTCTGCATTTGATCCATCTCGTCCTGCTCGTCCTGCTTCTTGATAGTAGCTTTCAATATTTTTTGGCATATTATAATGAATCACAAAAGCCACGTTTGATTTGTCAATTCCCATACCAAAAGCATTGGTTGCGACAATTAGAGGAGCGTTGTCCGTAACAAACAGTTCTTGATTTTTTTTTCGCTCCTCACTAGAAAGTCCAGCGTGGTAGCGGGTAACGGGGTAGCCTAATGCGTCCAGGCGCTCACAAACATCTTCCACATTTTTTCTAGACGAACAGTAAATAATTCCACTCTTTTCCTCATTTTCTTTGAGGTACGCTACAACCGCTTGAAACTTGTCCTTTGGTTTTTGGACACCAAAAAATAAGTTTTTACGGTCAAATCCTGTCGTAAGCTCAAAAGGTTCATTTAGATGAAGCAATTGAATAATGTCTTTTTTGACTAAGTCTGTTGCTGTTGCTGTGAAAGCTGCCACAATCGGGCGTCTAGGCAATGAGTCAATATAATCATGGATAGACAAATAACTTGGACGAAAATCCTGTCCCCACTGCGAGACACAATGTGCTTCATCAACACTGACGAATGCGATGGGAACACGAGTGGAAAAGCTTAAAAAACGAGGCGTACAAAGTTGTTCGGGTGCAACATATAACAAAGAAAATGCTCCGTTTTGAGCGGCTTGAAGTGTTTCGTATTGTTCTTTTGGAGACAAGGTACTATTTAAAAAAGCAGCTGCAATCCCATTTTGAGTTAAGGCACTCACCTGATCTTTCATGAGGGAAATTAGTGGAGATACCACAATTGTCAGACCCTCGAGCATTAAAGCAGGGACTTGGTAACAAATCGATTTTCCCGCACCAGTAGGCATAATGCCAATCACATCTTGAGAAGAAAGCAGCGCTTCAACGATTTGTGCTTGTCCATCGCGAAACTCACTAAATCCAAAATAAGTGTGCAAAATTTGTTCTTTTGTTTGCAACATGCAGAAACACCTTTCTATAATTTATCTAGAGACTAGTATAGCATAGTAGCAAGTCATTAGATTTTTATTCAGAACAAAAATAGATAAAAACATTACATTTCTTTTTGATTACATTTTTTGTTTTTTGTAATGTTTTTGTAATAAAAATAAAATAATATGTTATACTAATACTGAAAACAATCAATTAGGAGTGATAAAGTGAAAAAAATTCTATTATTAAGTATAATGATACTATGATTGAGTCTGCTAGGTGGAGGTAAAGTAGTGGAAAAACAAACCACATCTTCTAGCACAGTCAGTACAGTGGAAAAACTACCAGATCTACTAGTACAAAAAAGTGCCGTTTCTAGGAGCATGAGTGAAATAAGTCAATCAAAAGAAGAAGCTACAATTATAAGCAAAGTCAAAGATTACGTCTTGAATCAACAATCCGATAAAAACATATGCAGAATTGGTAATTGGAGTCCCGTTTTTTGAAAGAATTTATTTGATCAACCCACTTTGCAAGTACATACAGCCTTTATCAAAATGGGTGGTTCGGATGCCAACATGCTTGATTTTTCTACATATTTAACCAAAAATGTCTTATATAAGAGCATTGCAAGTAATTATTGGAGTCAGATTTTGGAAAGAATGATACAGAAAATTACCACGGATAGCCTGGCTTTAATTTTTTATAGACAAGCTAAGTCGTGAAACTGAGGGAGGGTTATAAAATGAAAAAAAGTGTCGGCGTTGTAATCAGCTTAAGTGTATTGTTAATGATGGGAACCGCTTGTTCAAAGAGCAACCAAAATGAAACAACATCAAAGAGTTCGGAAGGCAGTCAAACGACCGTATCGAAAGGACACTCGTCTGAAAGTACCAGTGCAAATGCAACAACCCAAACGGAAGAAAGTACTTCAGTTGTAGCATCAGAAAATCAGTCGACGGCGACTACCACATCTACAAGCGCAACTGTCGCTACAACGTCTTCTTCCACTATAAGTAACCGCACAGAGACTTCATCTACTACTACAACGAGTGAGTCCACTCAAAGTCAGGAAGTGGCACCAGTTGTAACAAGTGCACAAGGGGCAGTTGATTACTTAGTAACCAATCTTCCGACTGAACAAATAAGCAAATACTACTTTATGGCTTTTAATAATCAGACCTACCAAGATAACGGGGGCACTTATTACATTGTCAACTTTAAAACGACACAAGATACCTCTCCCCATACAGATATTTTAGGCTCTTATAAAGTATATACAAATGGGAAAATCGAATTACAAAATTATTAAAAGTAACGAAAGGTCGCCAAACAAAATTTGTGAGGGGCCTTTTTTGTGTAGTGAACAAGTGTAAGAAACAATTTTACCTGAATTAATGATTTTTTTTTGAATATCAAGTATACTATTTTAGGAAGAATGCTAAGAAAAGAGGGAACCGATGGCACAGTTATTTTTTAAATACGGTGCGATGAACAGTGGGAAAACCATTGAAATTTTAAAAGTTGCACATAATTATGAAGAACAAAACAAGCCCGTAGTATTGATGACCAGTGGCTTAGATAACCGCGAAGCTGTAGGGGTTGTATCTAGCCGTATCGGTCTTAAAAGAGAGGCTATCCCTATTTTTACAGAGACAGATGTCTATGAAAGAATTGAACAGTTAACGCCCAAACCATACTGCATTTTACTTGATGAAGCTCAATTTTTGGAAAAACATCATGTCGAAGCTTTTGCACGCATTGTAGACGAGTTAGATATTCCAGTGATGGCTTTTGGACTCAAAAATGATTTTCGAAATGAGCTATTTGAAGGATCCAAGTATTTATTGCTCTATGCAGATAAAATTGAAGAAATCAAAACAATCTGTTGGTTCTGTCACAGAAAAGCCTCTATGAATTTGAGAATCTTAGATGGAAAACCAATTTATACGGGAGAACAAATCCAAATTGGTGGAAATGAATCGTATTTTCCTGTGTGCCGCAAGCATTATATAAATCCACCATTATAGCGATTAGAATCTGGCTAAATAAAGCACACAATTTAACAAACTAAAGGAGAGCGAATATGTACGATCAATTACAATCGATAGAAGACCGTTATGAAGAATTAGGTGAATTACTGAGTGATCCAGAAGTCATCTCAGACACAAAACGTTTTATGAACCTTTCAAAAGAAGAGGCAAGTATTCGTGAAACAGTCGAAGTGTATCGTCGTTATAAAGAAGCAGTCCAAGGGATTAAAGATGCCGAAGAATTACTAAGTGAAAATCTTGATGCGGAAATGCAAGAGATGGCTAAAGAAGAACTAAGTGAACTAAAAAAAGAAAAAGAAGTCATTGAAGAACAAATCAAAATCTTACTTTTACCTAAAGACCCGAATGATGATAAAAATATTATCATGGAAATTCGTGGAGCAGCTGGTGGAGATGAAGCCGCATTGTTTGCAGGAGATTTGTTTAATATGTACCAACGTTATGCAGAAACTCAAGGGTGGAAAACAGAAGTTTTAGATGCGAATGTAACGGGGATTGGTGGCTATAAAGAAGTCATCATGATGATCTCAGGAGAAAATGTTTTCTCCAAATTAAAATATGAAAGTGGTGCCCACCGCGTACAACGTGTGCCCTCAACAGAATCTCAAGGACGCATTCATACCTCTACTGCAACCGTTGTGGTGATGCCAGAAGCAGAAGAAGTAGAGCTTGATCTTGCCGACAAAGATATTCGTACGGATATTTACCATGCAAGTGGAGCTGGTGGACAACATGTCAATAAGACAGCTTCTGCTGTTCGTTTGACGCATATTCCAACGGGGATTGTCGTTGCCATGCAAGATGAACGTTCCCAAATCAAAAATCGTGAAAAAGCGATGAAAGTGCTACGTGCACGAGTATACGATCATTTAGAAAGTCAAGCCCGTAGTGAATATGATGCGAACCGTAAATCTGCTGTTGGAACAGGAGATCGTTCTGAACGTATTCGCACGTATAATTTCCCGCAAAACCGTGTTACTGACCATCGAATTGGACTAACGATTCAAAAGCTAGATCAAATTTTAGCTGGGAAATTAGATGAAATTGTAGATGCTTTGGTCTTGTATGATCAGACTGAAAAATTGGAGCAGATGCAAAATGGCGAATAATTCTTATTACGAAGTCCTTGAACGGGCTTCTTCTTTTTTAGAATCAAAGGGAAGAGACAGTCATGCGGCACGCTATGTATTACTTACTCGTTTAGGCTGGAATACAACGGATTGGTTGCTCCATATGCGAGAAGAAGCTCCTGTAGCAGTACAGAGGCAATTCCAACAAGATATTGAGCAGTTAGAACAAGATTATCCTGCGCAATACATCGTTGGGAAAGCTTCTTTTTACGGAGAAGACTTTTTAGTCACAGAGGCTACTTTAATTCCTCGTCCTGAAACAGAAGAATTGGTTGAGCTCTGTTTAAATGAAAATAAGCGACAGAATATTCGCGTCTTGGACATTGGAACTGGAAGTGGGGCCATTGCTATCACACTCAAGAAACTACGCCCAGATTGGCAAGTTAGTGCAGTAGATATTTCAGCAGAGGCACTCGAAGTTGCCAAAAAAAATGCAGCTCGCCATAATGTTGTCATTGATTTTCGCTTAGGGAACCTTTTAGAACCTTTCGCAAACGAAAGATTTGACGTTGTCCTCTCAAATCCGCCATATATTGGAGAACAAGAAATCGCAGAGATGGATCAAAGTGTTCTAAAATATGAGCCCAGACAGGCTTTATTTGCCAAAGAAGAAGGATTGGCGCTCTATAAAGAAATCTGCGAGTACCTGCCGAATGTGTTAGACAAAGAGGGCAAGTTATTTCTGGAAATTGGGTACCGACAAGGCCTAAAAGTGACACAAATTGTAGCAAGTCAATTTCCACAAAAAAATGTCCAGATTGCAAAGGATCTCTGCGGATTGGATCGGATTGTGTGGATGAAGTGATCTGTGGATAAAAAAAATTTTCTTAAGAAAAAATTTACAAAAAATATAAAAAAACAGGATAGTAGCAGTATTTTACAAACTAAAAAGAGTTACCCACAAGGTTATCCACTATTGACAAATGAGTTTTCCACAACTCGTGGATAACTTGGGTAAAAATGTTGATAAATGGGCAAAATAATAAAAAGGATGTGTGGATAACCTGTGGATACAAAATTTTTTACACCCAATCAGATTGATCAAGCGGCTCAAGCAATTAGAAAAGGTGAGTTAATTGCATTTCCAACTGAAACCGTATATGGACTAGGGGCAGATGCAACGAATGAAGCAGCCGTAAAGAAAGTATATTTAGCTAAAGGACGTCCAAGTGACAACCCTTTGATCGTGCATATAGACAGTTTAGAGAGGGTGATTCCTTTTGTGGATAACTTTTCTGGGAAAATGGCAAAATTAGCGGAACATTTTTGGCCAGGCCCTCTTACGATGGTCTTACCTGTTAAAAAAGGGAGTATTTCAGCCAGTGTGACGGGTGGGTTATCCACAGCTGGATTTCGTATGCCAAATAACACTGTTACAAGGCAATTGATAGCAAAAGCGGGTGTACCAATTGTTGGACCGAGTGCCAATTCTTCTGGTAAGCCTAGTCCAACTACAGCAAGTCATGTTTATCATGACTTAAATGGAAAAATCGAAGGGATATTAGATGATGGTCCGGCGACAGTTGGTTTGGAGTCGACTGTAATCGATCTTTCCGGTGATATTCCGTTAATATTAAGACCAGGAGTCATTACGAAGTCGCAAATTGAGGCAGTCGTTGGCAAAGTGGAGTACGATCAACATTTAGTCAAAGAAAGTGAAACACCAAAATCACCGGGTATGAAATACAAACACTATTCGCCTGATGTTGAGGTACAAATGATTGATGCTAAAAAAGAAAATTGGCAAGAAGCCATTCGCTATGCAAAGAATCAGAATAAATTAATTGGTTTAATTGCAGATGCAAGTATTTTAAAAAGATTCCAAACACAAGTGGACGCAACATATTCTCTTGGAGAAGAACACCAAATGGACCAGGCAATGCAACATTTATTTGCCGGTTTACGTGCCTTAGATGAAAAGGTTCCTCAACTGGATATTGTGTATGTTCAAACCTTTTCAGAAGAAGAGTCGGGATTAGCCTACATGAATCGGTTAAAAAAAGCAGCAGCGCAAAACTTTTTCTAGAAGATAGAAAAAGTTTTTTTCTTGTTTTCAAATATGGTACAATCAATGCAACTAAATAATGTCGAAAAAAGTGAATTGGAGTGTGGCAGATGAATTACAAAGAGCTAGATCCCGTTTTATGGGAAGCAATTGCAAATGAAAAAAAGCGTCAACAGCAAAATATTGAGTTGATTGCTTCTGAAAATTTCGTTTCAGAAGCAGTAATGGCCGCTCAAGGGAGTATTTTGACAAATAAGTATGCAGAAGGATATCCAGGAAAACGTTATTATGGTGGGTGTGAATTTGTTGATGTTGTCGAATCTCTTGCGATTGATCGTGCAAAAGAACTATTTGGAGCTAAATATGCCAACGTACAGCCACACTCAGGCTCACAAGCTAATACTGCCGCTTATATGGCTTTAATTGAGCCAGGTGATACGGTTTTGGGGATGGATTTAACACATGGTGGGCATTTAACACATGGTTCTCCCGTTAACTTTAGTGGGAAAACGTATCATTTTGTCGGGTATGGTGTGGACCCAACAACAGAGGTTCTAGATTATAATGTGATTCGGATTTTAGCGCGTGAACACCAACCAAAACTAATTGTTGCAGGTGCGAGTGCGTATGCGCGCACAATTGATTTTAAAAAATTTCGAGAGATTGCGGATGAAGTGGGCGCAAAATTGATGGTAGACATGGCGCATATTGCCGGACTTGTGGCTGCTGGGTTGCATCAAAATCCTGTTCCTTATGCAGATATTACAACAACTACGACACATAAGACCTTACGTGGGCCACGTGGTGGGCTTATTCTAACTAATGATGAAGTGTTAGCGAAAAAGATTAATAGTGCGATTTTCCCTGGTATTCAAGGTGGGCCATTGGAACACGTGATTGCTGGAAAAGCAGTAGCATTCAAAGAGGCATTGACCCCTGAATTTAAAGAATACTCTGAGCAAGTTTTGTTAAATGCCAAGGCCATGACAAAAGTCTTTAACCAAGCGCCAGAAGCAAGATTAGTCAGCGGTGACACAGACAACCATCTTCTCTTGATTGATGTGACGGGATATAACTTGAACGGAAAAGAAGCGGAGAAAATCCTAGATGAGGTGGCGATAACAGTCAATAAAAATACAATTCCATTTGAAGTGTTATCACCATTTAAAACAAGCGGGATTCGTATTGGAACCCCAGCAATTACTACTAGAGGTTTCTTGGAAGAAGACGCGAAAAAAGTGGCCGAGATTATTGTAGAGGTACTCAAAAATCATACGGACGAAAGTGTTTTAGAAAAAGCACGTCAAGAAGTAAAAGAATTAGTTGAAAAATACCCATTATATGCATAAAAATTTGCCGATTGACTAGTCAATCGGCTTTGTTTGCATTACAATAGAAGAGGCAAAAACATTATAAAGGAGAATGATTATGGGCAAATTTCAAGTAATTGATCATCCACTAATTCAGCATAAATTAACTATGATTCGTGATAAAAACTGTGGGACAAAAGTTTTTAGAGAGGTAGTCAATGAAATTGCGATGCTTATGGCGTACGAAGTTTCGCGAGATATGCCCCTTGAAGAGGTTGAAATTGATACACCTATTGTAAAAAGTACTCAAAAAACATTGTCTGGGAAAAAAGTAGCCATTGTACCGATTCTTCGCGCAGGTTTAGGGATGGTTGATGGAATGTTAGAGCTGATTCCAGCTGCAAAAGTCGGACATATCGGCTTATACCGTGATCATGATTCCTTAGAACCCGTTGAATATTTTGTAAAACTACCTGCTGATATTGATGAACGTCAATTATTTGTAGTCGATCCAATGCTTGCAACAGGTGGTTCTGCTATTATGGCAATTGATGCATTGAAACGTCGTGGCGGAACAAATATCAAATTTGTTTGTTTAGTCGCAGCACCAGAAGGGGTCAAAGCGTTACAAGAAGCTCATCCAGATATTGATATATTTTGTGCAGGACTAGATGATCATTTAAATGAAGCTGGTTATATTGTTCCAGGTCTTGGCGATGCTGGGGATCGTTTATTTGGAACGAAATAGACTGATTTTAACTTTAGTAGCTTTTTATCAAAAAATACTGATGGATGAATGAAGTAAAATGAAAGCTGGGACAGAATGAAAGAATTTCTGTCTCAGTTTTTTTATTAACAGAATGATCAAGAGGAGTATGAATGTGATATTCTCCAATGACTGAAACTTGTAGACTAGTGGTTTCATTTTCTTGAAAAGAGTCTATGGAGGTTTTATTTTACCAGTTACTAGCTAGTATAGATGAAGAAAACAGTTGGCAATGTATTGTTGAGAGAGTATCCCTTATAAAAAAAGAAAAACAGCCTAAAATCACAAGATTTCTAGGCTGTTTTTCTTTTGCTGCTAAAGGAAAGGAGTGTGGGTGATATACCAGCGATCCATCGCAGCGTGTGGCGAACCATCAAGCGGAGCTTTTAGTTGTGTAAAGCCAAAATAATCGTATAAATGAATTGCAGAAGTTAAACTAGAAGACGTTTCTAAATAACAGCTATCATAATACTTATCCGCAAATTCTAGTGCGTGGTGCATAAGTTTTTTACCAAGACCCAAACCTTTTGCTTGAGGGACGAGATAAAGTTTTTGAAATTCACAGATTTTTTTACCTTCATCAAAAGGGGCAATTCCACAACCGCCTAGGATGACCCCTGCTTCATTTTCTACCACCCAATATTGAGCGTGCGCTCGTCGTGCATAATACTCAGCTAATGCGCCTAATTCTGGATCAAAATAGGCAGTTCCAGGTATAGCTAATCCAAGTGATTTTAGAGAATCTTGAATTATTTTTTTTAGTGGAGCGTTGTCTTGTATCCCAATCTTACGTATGTACATGTGCGGTTCCTCCCTAACAATTTTCATAGTCTAAAATAATTTGTGCTCGGACGGTTGAGCCCCAACCTGATAGATATCGCTGAAGTGCTTCTTTCTTTCCGTAATAGCGGAATAAATTGATCACACGACGCGCCTGATCAAGAGAAATACCTGTGCGGTACAACATAAATTGTGTCAGTCTTATATAAAGTGCAGCCTGAGTCATTTCAAGTTGTTCTGCCATTTTTGGGAAACTAATCGGTTGGTCCAAGTAAGCAAGAATCGTAATGTCCGGTAACATAAAGACGCCAGCACCCGCGTTGGCTAAATGTTCGACGGCTAGCTCTTCTTTTTTATAAAGAGAAGGATTCTCTTCCATACTGAAAAAGGATTGTGCTGGGGTTATTTGATTAAAGTCGAACAAGCAATGGTTGAGTTCATGACAGATACTGAAGTTTTTTCGACCTAAAGGAATATTAGGATTCAAAAAAATAGCAGTTGAACAGCGACTCTTGACCGTAAAAGCAGAAAAGCACGCCATACTACTAGTAGGCAGTTCTTCAATCAAGTGAATATCTTGTTCTTTCAAATAGGGAAGTACGTACGTTTTCCACAGATAGTCGCGAGGTTCCATTTTTTCTTTGAGCAAAAACCGATTGATTAGCTGATTGGTTTCGGTTAACCGAGTTAAGATTTGTGTTTGCATAGGCATCATTCCTGATGGGTGTTGGAAGCATCATCAAGATTTTTCATCGTGTATTTGACAAAATCCATTAGCTTTTCAACTTCTTTTCGGTAATGGGCTCGTTCTTGTTCAGGAATTTCCCGCTCATTTTTTCGAAACATGATGACTAAATCATCATATTCTTCATTCTCTTCATTGCTTTGTGGCGAGGCAATCTTTTGGACCGGTGTCCTACCTAATAGATAATCAGTAGAGACACCAAAATGATCAGCAATTTTTTGCAATGTTTCTGATTTTGGCGAGACAGAGTTCCAACGACGAATTTGACCATTGGAAATGCCTACAGTTCTTTCCAGTTCAGCAAAAGTTAGCTGCCGTTCGACACATAACTCTTTAATACGACCCACAATATCCATAACGTCCTCCTAATAAAATTGAATAGCATATAAGTTATTTTGTGTTGACAAAATGGTTAGAAATTTTATAATAGAATTAACTTAAAAGTTAAAATACATCTATTTAACATCTGAATAATAGCATAAAAGTATAGAAAAAGCAAAATTTCTGATAAAAGGGGTATCAAATATGGAAGAACAAGAGCGAGAAATCAATCACGTCATTGGTGAAAATATTGAGCGTTATATCTACGAAAAACATGTTACTAAGAGTATGATCAAACGGAAAACAGGGATAGATGGCAAACGATTTAACCTTATTTTAAAGGGAGAAGTCAGCGTGACAACCAAAAAATTACAAGAGATTGCGCGGATCTTAGAAGTAAAAACACTAGATTTATTAGAAGATTGGTCAGAAGGATAGGAAGAACGGACTAGAAATAATTGTGGCGAATCATCTTTTTATTAAGCGATTAGATATGGAACAAGAGGAAAAACCTGTTGTTCCATCTTTTTTTGTTCATAATAGCATTTAAGCTAAAAAACAACCGGAATGAACTAGACATCTAAATTAGATTTGCTAGAATAAAAGTCAGATAGAGAACACGTGTTCGCTGTTTAAAAAATAAAGAAAGAAGGAAAAAGAATGGCAAATGTAGAAAGGGTAATTAATTGGTTTCGAGCAAGAGAAGGGAGAGTCATTTATTCAATGACCAATCGTTTAGGTCCAAATAGCTATGACTGTAGTTCGTCAGTATTCTTTGCGTTAATCGAAGCAGGCTTTTTATCAAAAGGAACAGGAATCGGAAATACAGAAAGTTTATATCATTTAGAAGGAAGGTTGTTACTGCCGATTGCTCGCAACCAGGTACAACGAGGGGATTTATTCGTTGCAGGTGTCAAAGGTTCGAGTGGGAATGCTGGTGGACATACGGGAGTTTTTGTGAGTAGTAGCCGTATTATTCATTGTTCTGGAAGCTTAGGCATTGCAGAAACCAATGCATCTGGTTATATGGGAGATGGATCTGGTTTGCCAGTTTATTTTTACCGACTAAAAGGTGCAGATCAACCTGTAGGTAACACACACAATGGAATTGCCATTGATAATGTAACGAATAGTGTCGCAGACACAACTGTGAAATGGTTGAAAGAAAAATATGCACCTTTGCTTACGCTTCATATGGTACGTGCTGACTTACAGCCAAATAATGTCTATACAGTCGTTGTGGATTGCTACAGCTTTTCAACATTACAATATGCTTTAAATCGTGCAGCCGCAGATTTAAGAATTACAGAGCCAGGCTATATTCAGAGTAATATGGTTCATAATCAAAATTCAGATGGCACATACCGTATTGAAATTCGAAATTGCAATCCCCAAATGGCTAAACGAGTTGTACCATTATTAAGCAAAAATTTAAGTACCGATACGTATGCCAATATTTTAGGCAAAACCATTGTCAAAAGTCCAACGAGCTATGGTAGTTTTGATATTCGAATTAAAGGAGAAGGATTTAACAATCATGATACACCAATTGTAGTGGGAGAAATTCAGTCTTACCTCTATGCATTGGCCAAATTAACAGGCGATCATGTGAAGAGTTTTAAATATTAATTAAAAGAAAATAGAAAGAAGGAAGAAAAAATGGCAACACAAAAAGAAAATGCTCAACAAGTTTGGAATTATTTAAGAGCAAAAGGATGGTCTAAGGAAGCAACTGCTGGAGTTTTAGGAAATATGCAACAAGAATCGGGGATTATGCCAGATATGGACGAATACGGAAGTGGTGTAGGATATGGACTGGTTCAATGGACTTCTGTAAATCAAGTTCCAGGTCGTCAATATGTCCAACAAAAAATGAATGCTGCAGGAATTAACGGAGATTATCGAAGTATTTCTGCTCAGCTAGAGTTACTTGTTTGGGATATGCATCATGGACAATATATTGCAAAAGCTTCCTATCCATATAGTCCGGCTCAATTTATTAAGTTAAATAATGTTGCAACTGCAACTGTAGCTTTCGAAGCTAACTTTGAACGACCAGCAGTAACACATCCAGAAAGAATTGGGATGGCACAACAATGGTTTAACTTATTTAGTAACGAAGCAACACACAATGGAATTGCCATTGATAATGTAACGAATAGTGTCGCAGACATAACTGTGAAATGGTTGAAAGAAAGATATGCACCTTTGCTTACGCTTCATATGGTACGTGCTGACTTACAGCCAAATAATGTCTATACAGTCGTTGTGGATTGCTACAGCTTTTCAACATTACAATATGCTTTAAATCGTGCAGCCGCAGATTTAAGAATTACAGAGCCAGGCTATATTCAGAGTAATATGGTTCATAATCAAAATTCAGATGGCTCATACCGTATTGAAATTCGAAATTGCAATCCCCAAATGGCTAAACGGGTTGTACCATTATTAAGCAAAAATTTAAGTACCGATACGTATGCCAATATTTTGGGCAAAACCATTGTCAAAAGTCCAACGAGCTATGGTAGTTTTGATATTCGAATTAAAGGAGAAGGATTTAACAATCATGATACACCAATTGTAGTGGGAGAAATTCAGTCTTACCTCTATATATTGGCCAAATTAACAGGCGATCATGTGAAGAGTTTTAAATATTAGTCAAGAAAAAAGAAAGGGCGATTCTATGTGGCAAGCTATAGGGCTCTCATCAAACAAAGTGTACATGGTTTCCCGACAAAAACGGACAATTATAGCATGGCTTAATCAAGCCTTTCCAAGTGATAGTAAACGTTATCCGATTTATCAAGAAGGCGATTTTTACAATATTTTACCTGAGAAAATAGGGCTTTTTCATGAGACGATTAGAGATGAAAGTGAGGTGAAGTAATTGGCAGGAGTAAAACAAGTAATGGATATCACCGATTGGGCAGTTCAAAGAGAGATTGTTTTTCTAGTTTTATTCATGCTTGTCTTTGCGATTCTTTGTTTTGTAATCTATAAAGTAGCCAAAGTTTTAGGTGAAGAACGAGAGCAATCTATCAGTGAACGCAAAGAGTATTTAGTTACGCTAACTAAGCAACAAGAGCTTATTGAACAACAACAGCAAATCCTAGAAGAAGAGAAGCAAACTTTGGCAGGTATCAGCACTACTGTGATAAATGTAGATCGAAAGCTAGATAATATGATGGAAAAAATACAATATAGCAAAGAAGAAAAAAGTTCATTTTAGTTTAATTTGTTCTGCTGCTTGAGTGCATTGGCAAGAGACGAGGAATAATCCGTTCATTTTAAGGCGTTTTATAGGGAAAAAGCCTTTAAATTAAGAAATAATTGCAATATTACTGTAATATTTGGAGAAAAAAAGAATAAAAAAAATTATTTCAAAAAAAAAACGAGATTAAAATTTGTTTATGTGAAATTAAAAAAAGGCTTAATACCAAGGTTTATAGAGGAAGTTTTTACAATATGTCACAGTATGACAATACTCGTAATGAATTGTCACAGTATTTTTACCTACGACGTCAATAAAATTGTTAAAGTTATCAATGTCGTTGAGATAACGACTAAACTACTTAAACAAAGAGGAGAAACAACATGAAATCACTTAAAACGATTTTACTTGGAGCAACTTTGACAGCAGGACTAGCAATTTTCTTTGGAGCAAGCAATGCAAGTGCAGATACTTTATATACAATTAAAAGCGGAGATACTTTATCAACTATCTCGCAACAATTTAAAGGTGACAATAGCTTAATCAATTCAATTGCACAAAAAAATAATGTATCAGATATTAATATGATCTATGTTGGAGAACAATTAACTATTCCAACTGATGGACAAGCAGTTGCAACAACAACTACTACAACAAGTCAAGCAACAACAACAGCTCCAGCAGCTGCAGCACAAACAACAACACAAACAGCAGCTTCTACTTATACTGGAACTTCTTCATCTGCTAAAGAGTGGATTGCACAAAGAGAATCTAGCGGTTCTTATACAGCAACGAATGGTCGCTACATTGGTAGATATCAATTAGATTCTTCATACCTTAATGGAGATTACTCAGCAGCAAATCAAGAACGTGTAGCCGATAACTATGTGGCACAACGTTATGGTTCATGGGAAGCTGCACAATCATTCTGGATGGCAAATGGTTGGTACTAAGCCAAAAAACATTCTGAAATAAACAAGTAAAAAACAAGCATTCATGCGAGTGCTTGTTTTTTTTACACAAAAAAACACTCTCTAAACAGAGAGTGTGCTGTTATAAAATAAATGCCGACTATAGGGATCGAACCTACGACCTACGCGTTACGAGTGCGTTGCTCTACCAACTGAGCTAAGTCGGCGTTATTAGTACAGTAATGATTATAAACTTTTCCTGTTTTTTTGTAAAGTCTTCTTTTTGTCGAGAAATAAAGTAAAAAGTACTCAGAAATAACCTAAGTGCTTTTTTTTAACAGGCGCCTATTTCAAAAAGCCAGTAGGATGTTAGGAATTGTACAAGTCACTTAAAAAAATATGCTGAATGTTGAAAAAAAATGACTTTCTATTGTGTTCATTTATGAAAAAAGATACAATTAAAGGTAAAGTGGAAAAAGTTAGAGGACAGCGTTTCTTCATTTAAATGCTTAACTTTTTTTAAATTGTATCCCGTGTGAAAGATACACGCATGCGTCGTAAGATATAATGAAGTGATGAATCGAAGAAAAGGGATGAACTATGCAAAAAAAAAGAAATTATAATTTAGATAATCGAATTGATTATGGCGTTTTACTACCGGTTTTTATTCTAGCTATTATTGGGATGCTCTCTTTATATGTAGCATTAAAGCATGATTCAGCCTCACACAATATTATGAAACAAATGCTTTCTCAAGCACTTTGGTATCTACTTGGTGGTGTGGCGGTTGTAATTTTGATGCAGTTTTCATCTAGGTTGCTATGGAAGATGACCCCGATTTTTTATGGGATTGGCCTTTTGATTATGGCAGCACTAGTCAAATTTTATGACCAGAATCTTTTTATCCAGACTGGATCCAAAAACTGGTTTAATATTGCAGGTCAAAGTTTCCAACCATCCGAACTAATGAAAATTGCCTTTGTACTCATGCTTGCATATGTTGTCACACAGCACAATTCTAAGTACAAGCCACGAGATATGCGTTCCGATTTTTTGCTAATTGGAAAGCTACTTTTAGTTTTTGCACCTGTGGGTGTATTGTTACTGCTACAAAAGGATTTAGGAACATTGCTCGTATTTATAGCGATTATCGGCGGCGTTTTTTTGATGTCGGGTATCAGTTGGAAGATCATCGTGCCCATCGTGCTTTTGTTTATTGTTGTTGCCGGAGGGACGTTATTCCTTGTTACGACAACGAGTGGGCGGGAGTTGCTTTACAAAGTTGGCTTTCATCAGTACCAATTTTCGCGCATTGACTCTTGGTTAGATCCGTTTCATGATGCTTCCGGAGTTTCTTACCAACAAGCGCAAGGTTTAACCGCGATTGGCTCAGGAGGCATGCTTGGCAAAGGCTTCAATGTTTCACAAGTTTATGTACCTGTAAGGGAGTCGGATATGATTTTTACAGTAATTGGTGAAAATTTTGGCTTTTTAGGCGGTTGTCTGGTAATTTTGATGTATTTTATTTTGATTTATAGAATGATTCGGGTTTGCTTTGATACAAATAATGAGTTTTATGCCTACATTTCAACTGGAATTATCATGATGATTTTATTCCACGTTTTCGAAAATATAGGCGCCAATATAGGCTTACTTCCATTGACAGGGATTCCGTTGCCTTTTATAAGTCAAGGGGGCTCGTCGCTTTTGAGTAATATGATTGGGATTGGACTGATTATGTCCATGCGCTTCCAGTCTGAAAGTTATAGTCATACGCATACACGAGGACAAAGAGCATAAAGACAAAAAGAGATTCACTTGAAAGGAACATTTCTTGTGCGTCTCTTTTTGCGTTTTATCATTTATGCTATACTAAAAGAAAAACAGAAAGAAGGCAGTTAAATGGTCACTTTTTATTGGTACCCAAAATGCAGCACATGTAAGAAAGCAAAAGCTTGGTTAGATGCTCACCAAATTGAATATCAAACGATTGATATGATTGAAAATATTCCGACACAACGTACTTTGGAAAAATGGATGGGTCAAAGTGAATTACCGATTCGGCGCTTTTTCAATACGAGTGGCATTCGTTACCGTGAGCAAGGTTTAAAAGACAAAGTCAATGATTTTTCTAAAAGCCAAGCAGCCCAATTGCTTGCAACAGATGGTATGTTGATTAAACGTCCTATTTTAATCACCGAAGAGGATGTTCTGTTAGGGTTTAAGGAAAGCAGTTATGAAACGGCATTAGAAATTTAAAAAGAAAGTAGGCGAAGTAGCATGGAAAAAATTGCCAATGATTCTTTATGGATTGAACCACACGGTGACGGGGTAAAAATTGGTTTGACCAATACCACACAAGAGGAAATCGGTGCGGTTACTTTTGTTACATTGCCTAAAGTTGGCACCCAACTGAGCTTAGGAGAAACACTTGTTGAAGTAGAGGCTGAAAAATCTGTTTCTGAATTTTTAGTCCCATTTCCTGGTACAGTCATTGAGGTTAACACCAAAGCGTTAGAAAATCCAGCAGTTTTAGATGATAAAAATGAGGCAAATGCTTGGCTCGTTGTACTATCAAAAACTGGTGAATAAAAAAATAAATAGTTGACAAAAACTTAAATTAACTGGTACACTAACACCAAAATAAAGAAAAATGCTTTGAAAAGAAGAGTACGTTTTAGAAACGCTTTACGAGAGACCTCTGTTTGCTGAAAAAAGAGGAAGCTGACATAAAATGGAAGATGGTCTTTGAGCAAAGCTAGTGAGCGTAAGGTAAGCTAGTTTCGGGTGCACTCGTTAGCGTGCTCAAGTATACAGCAATACAAGTATACTGACTGAGGTTGCTTTTGTCATGAAAGTAGCGAAAAAAGGTGGTAACACGTAAGTAGAAAGCTTTCGTCCTTGTGGAGACACGAGGACGAAGGCTTTTTTAATGACGTTAAGCGAAAAGGAGGAATGAGAATGTCATTTATTGAACTTCATCATGTAAAAAAAGAATTTCAAGGAAAAGAAGGTTTGGTTTCCGCTGTAAACAATGTCTCACTTACGATTGAAAAGGGAGAAATATTTGGAATTGTTGGCTATTCTGGTGCAGGGAAAAGTACCTTAATCCGCTTGCTAAATGGACTAGAACAACCAACATCTGGCGAGGTCATTATTGGTCAACAAGATGTTGTGGAATTAAAAGGAGCCAAACTAAGGGATTACCGCAAACGCGTGGGCATGGTTTTCCAACACTTTAACTTGTTATGGTCTAGAACTGTGCGAGAAAATATCGTATTGCCGCTAGAACTAGAAGGAATGGCCAGAGAAGAGCGAGAAGCACGTGCAACAGAACTAATCCAATTAGTTGGTCTCAAAGGACGGGAAGAGGCGTATCCTGCCCAACTTTCAGGCGGACAAAAACAACGTGTCGGCATTGCTCGCGCACTTGCAAATAAACCGGACATTCTGCTCTGTGACGAAGCCACAAGTGCACTAGATCCACAGACGACGGATGAAGTTTTAGAGCTATTGTTGACGATTAACCGCCAGTTGAATTTGACGATTGTGCTCATCACACACGAGATGCATGTTATCAGAAAAATTTGTCACCGGGTTGCGGTTATGGAAGCTGGAAAAGTTGTAGAGACGGGGGAGGTTTTACAAGTCTTTCATTCACCACAACAAGCAGTCACAAAAAGATTTGTCCAACAAGAACTCCTACCCGAAAATGAACCAACCGATCAATCTATTGACTACTTGATTCAAAAATATCCACAAGGTGTTATTCTTCAATTGAAATTTACCGGAGCACAATCAAAAGAACCTGTCATTTCAAAAGTAATCAAGCAAACGAATGTCGACTTAAATGTACTTCAGGGAACGATTCAACAAAATCAAAAGGCTTCCTTTGGTACCATGCTTGTTCAAGTGACTGGGACAAAGGAAGAAGTAGCAGCAGCATTTGCGTATTTTAAAGAACAAGAAGTTGGCGTAGAGGTGAAACATCATGAATAAAACATTTAGCGAGACCTATTTTAATTGGAGTGAATTAGACTTAGCAACCTTTATCCAAGCAATCAAAGACACGCTACTCATGACAATTGTATCAATGATTTTTGTGCTGATTTTCGGATTGTTATTGGGGCTGGCTCTTTATTATTTAGGAAAAAGTAAAAAGAAGAGCGCCAAGGTGGCCTATTCACTTGTGTCCATTATTAGCAATATTTTTCGTTCTACTCCGTTTATTATTTTGATTATTTTGCTGATTCCGTTTACGAAACTTTTAGTGGGGTCATTTATTGGACCCGAGGCAGCCATTCCGGGTTTGGTCTTATCCGCAGTTCCTTTTTATGCAAGACTTGTTGAGATGGCTTTTCGCGAGGTTGATCAAGGCGTACTTGAAGCCTCAGAAGCAATGGGCGCGAGTAATTGGCAGATTATCCGGAAGATTTTAATTCCTGAAAGCAAACCTGCCCTGATTTCAGGACTAACCGTTACAGCTATTACCATGATTGGGTTTACAGCGATGGCAGGGGCGATTGGCGCTGGTGGACTTGGTGGTCTAGCGTACCAAGATGGATTTCAAAGAAGTAGGTGGACGGTGACACTAGTTGCGACGGTCTTGATCTTATTATTAGTGTTTTTCGTGCAAGCTTTAGGCGACTCAGCCGTCTTGCGCTCTGACAAGCGCTTGCCACAAAGTGCACAAAAAAAACGCTCAAAAGTGAAAAAAATTGTCTGGGGAGTTGCTACACTGGCTGTGATAGGACTCGCTGTTTGGGGCAGCCTCTCACATTCAAGCTCGAAATCAAACGAGCAGGCGACAAATAGTAAAGATGAAGTAACGCTAAAAGTTGGTGCTTCCCCCACGCCACATGCAGAGATTTTAGAGCATATCAAGCCTATTTTAAAAAAGAAAGGCATTAATCTTGAAGTGGTGAAATTTGATGATTATATTTTGCCCAATAAAGCATTAGCTGGAAAAGAGATTGACGCAAATTATTTCCAACATATTCCGTATTTTAAAAAACAAGTCAAAGAAAATAATTATGCCTTTACAAATATGGGCAGTATTCATTTGGAGCCTATGGCACTTTATTCCCAAAAAATCAAAGACGTGAAAGAGTTAAAAGATGGCGCGACAATCGTAACGAGTAATTCTGAATCTGATTGGGGAAGGATTCTTACGATGTTAAGCGATGCAGGACTTATAACAGTAAAAAAAGGAACCAATCTTGAAACTGCAACTTTCGATGATATTGAAAAAAATCCCAAACATTTGAAGTTTCAGCATGCGATTGATGCGTCGCTGCTGGCAACCGCGTATCAAAATAATGAGGGTGATTTGGTTGCAATCAATGCTAATTTTGCAGTAGGAATCGGCTTAGTTCCGAAGAAAGACAGTGTATTGATTGAATCAGACAACTCTCCGTATGCTAATATCATTGCCGCTAGAACCGAAGATAAAAACAGTAAAGCAATCAAAGAATTGGTTAAAGTTTTACATAGCCAAGAAGTTCAAACGTGGATTACCAAACAATTCAAAGGTGTGGTTATTCCAGTCAACGAGTAAAGAGTATGACAGAAAAAGGAGTCTTTCTTTTCTGTCATACTCTTATTCTTTTCTTCTTATCAAATTATAATTAGTTTAATTAATCGATAGAATCGGTAGAAGAATATACTTCTTTTCATCGAGTTATGTAGCATAGAGTTTGCGATTCATTCTCAATTAAGATAGAATATAAACGAGAAGTCTTAGAAATTTTAGTTAATTGGAGGAAACATACATGTCTGTATTAGAAATAAAGAATTTGCATGTCTCAATCGAAGACAAACAGATTTTAAAAGGCGTCAACCTAACAATGAAAACTGGTGAAATCCATGCCATCATGGGACCAAATGGAACAGGAAAATCCACTCTTTCTGCTGCAATCATGGGCAATCCTAACTACGAAGTTACCGAAGGTGAAATTTTATTAGACGGTGAAAATATTTTAGAGCTGGAAGTCGACGAACGTGCACGTGCAGGTCTGTTTTTAGCTATGCAATATCCAAGTGAAATTGCAGGTATTACCAATGCAGAATTTATGCGTGCTGCGATCAACGCACGTCGTGATGAGGACGATAAAATGTCTGTCATGGCCTTCATCAAAAAATTAGACGAAAAAATGGATTTATTAAATATGCCAGAAGAAATGGCAGAACGTTACTTAAATGAAGGATTTTCCGGTGGTGAAAAGAAACGGAATGAAATCTTACAATTGTTGATGCTTGAACCAACGTTTGCGATTTTAGATGAAATTGATTCGGGCTTGGATATCGATGCACTAAAAGTGGTATCTAAAGGGGTCAATGCGATGCGTGGAGACAATTTTGGTTCCCTAATCATTACACATTACCAACGTCTGCTCAACTACATTACACCAGATGTCGTGCATGTGATGATGGATGGTCGTGTGGTCAAAACAGGTGGTGCAGAACTTGCCAAACGTTTAGAAGCAGAAGGCTATGCTGGAATTGGACAAGAACTTGGAATTGAGCTAACCGAAGAATAAAGGAGAGACAAAAGCAATGAAAGAAAGACAATGGCAAGAATACCTTGCTGACGTGCGCGACTTGTCACTCAGCTTAGGAGAACCACAGTGGATGCTCGAGCTAAGAGAAGCATCTCTAGAAAAGTTAGCCACACTTGAATTACCACACATCGAGCGGGTTAAAGTAGAGCGGATGCCTTTATTTAACGTAGGAGATTTCAAAGAAGGACAAGTTCCAGAAAGCGTCTATGCGTTTGACGAAGCAAAAGATAATCCGCTGATTGTACAGCACGGAAAAACGACGACCATCGAACAAATTTCAACAAAGTTGTTAGAACAAGGTGTTATTTACACGGATATGCAAACAGCCTTACAAGAATACCCTGAGCTAGTGCAAGCAGCCTATATGAATCAGGCAGTTTTACCGGACGAAGACAAATTGACAGCCTTTCATGCAGCCTTTATGAATAGCGGTGTTTTCTTGTATGTACCGAAAAATGTTGTCATTGAAGAACCAATTGAGGCACTATTATTTCAAGATTCATGCGCTACAACAGCTTTTGTGAAACATGTCTTGATTGTTGCAGAAGAAAATTGCGAATTCACTTACTTAGAACGTCTCAAAGCAGTTGGTGAAGGAAAACAAAAGATTAGTGGCAATGTCGTTGTAGAGGTGATTGCCAAACAAGGAGCAAAAATCAAATATGCTGCAATTGATCAATTGAGTGAAAATAGTACCTCTTATGTGAACCGTCGTGGATATATTGGACGGGATGCTTCGATTGATTGGGCGATTGGGATTTTCAATGATGGAGATATTGTTGCGGACTTTGACTCGGACTTAGTTGGTGTAGGTGCGCATTCTGAGATTAAAGTGGTTGCGATTAGCTCCGGCAAACAAATCCAAGGAATTGATACGCGAGTAACGAATAAAGCAGCGAATTCCATCGGGCACATCTTGCAACATGGGGTAATTCGAGATAAAGCAACCTTGACGTTTAATGGGATTGGACACATCATCAAAGGAGCTAAAAATGCTGATGCACAACAAGAAAGTCGTGTCTTAATGCTTTCTGAAAAAGCACGAGGAGATGCTAATCCGATTCTTTTGATTGATGAAAACGAAGTGACCGCAGGACACGCAGCCAGTGTTGGACGAGTTGATCCTGAAGAAATGTACTACTTGATGAGTCGTGGCTTAAGCAAGCACGAAGCAGAGCGCTTGGTTATTCGTGGCTTCTTGGGTTCGGTGATTACGGCGATTCCAATCAAAGCAGTTCAAAAAGAATTGGTGGATGTAATTGAAGGGAAGTTGGTTTAGATGACTCTAGACAGCGAAAGAATAAAAAAAGATTTTCCGATTCTTTTCCAAGAAGTTAACGACGAAAAGCTGGTGTACTTAGATAATGCTGCAACAACGCAAAAACCAAAACAAGTGTTGCAGGCGATAAAGCAGTACTACACGCAAGACAATGCCAATGTTCACCGCGGGGTTCATACACTGGCAGAAAGAGCGACCGCTAGTTACGAACGAGCACGTCAAAAGGTGCGTCAGTTTATCCATGCTGATTCTGTCCAGGAAGTTTTGTTCACACGCGGAACAACGACTGGACTGAATTGGATTGCGAGAGGATACGCAGAAAAAGCGGTTCAAGCAGGTGATGAGATTGTCCTTTCGTATATGGAACATCATTCCAACATCGTACCGTGGCAACAACTAGCTAAACGAGTAGGAGCGACACTGAAATATATAGAATTGACATCAGACGGGGAACTAGATATGGCAGATGCCAAGCAAAAAATCACAGCGAAAACTAAAATTGTTGCGGTTGCACATGCTTCCAACGTGCTTGGCGTAGTCAATCCCATCCAAGAACTAGCGCAGCTTGCACATGAAAATGGTGCCATTATCGTAGTAGATGGTGCACAATCAACGCCACACATGCCAGTAGACGTTCAAGTATTAGATGTCGATTTTTTTGCTTTTAGTGGACACAAATTATGCGCCCCAACTGGAATCGGAGTCTTATATGGTAAGCAAGCCTTACTCGAACAGATGGAGCCGGTTGAATTTGGAGGCGAGATGATTGATTTTGTCTACTTACAAGAAAGCACATGGAGTGAGCTTCCCTATAAATTTGAAGCTGGAACGCCCAATATTGGGGGCGGAATTGCGCTTGGAGCTGCAATTGATTATCTAGATGAAATCGGAATGGCGAACATCCATGCCTATGAAGCCGAACTTGTCGCCTATGTCTTGCCAAAACTGCAAGCAATTGAGGGATTAAAGATTTATGGACCAAATGAAGCAAGCAAGCGAACAGGTGTGATTGCGTTCAATTTTGAAGGGATTCATCCTCATGATGTCGCAACCGCGCTAGATATGGAAGGGATCGCAGTTCGTGCCGGTCATCACTGTGCGCAGCCATTATTAAAGTATTTGGATACACCAGCAACTGCACGTGCGAGCTTTTATTTTTATAATACCAAAGAAGATGCTGACCGCCTTGTTGCAGCACTTCTTGCGACAAAGGAGTTTTTCAATCATGGCACTTTCTAAATTAGATAATTTGTATCGCCAAGTCATCTTAGACCATTCGTCTCATCCTCATCATCATGGTGTGCTCGATCAGGCAACCAACCAAATCGAAATGAATAACCCCACTTGTGGCGATGTGATTCAGCTTCAATTTGTCTTAGATGCACAACAGGTGATTCAAGATATCCGCTTTTCAGGGAGTGGTTGTTCAATCAGTACTGCCAGTGCCAGTATGATGAGTGATGCAATGATTGGCAAAAGCGAAGCAGAAGCGCTACACTTAATTCAAGAATTTTCAGAATTAGTTCAAGGACAAGAAATCAAGCATTTGGATGAGCTAGGAGATGCCGCCATGTTAAGTGGTGTAGCTAAATTTCCTGCTAGAATCAAATGTGCCACACTGGCTTGGAAAGCTCTAGGAAGAGCTTTAGCCGAACAAAAAACAACAACAATCGGGCATGCAGCTCATTGTGAAGTGAACACTAAGGAAGGTGACAAAAATGAGTGAAGTACCTCAACTTGAAGAATATAAATTTGGCTTTCACGATGATGTGCAGCCACTATTTTCAACTGGAAAAGGCTTGACAGAAGAAATCGTCAGAGAAATTTCAGCGGTCAAAAAAGAACCAGAATGGATGCTTGACTTTCGTTTGAAGTCGCTAGCCCAATTTAACAAAATGCCCATGCAAGAGTGGGGACCAGACCTTTCAGACATTGATTTTGAAAAAATCAAATACTATCAAAAGGCTAGTGACAAACCTGCCCGTGATTGGGAAGATGTACCCGATAAAATCAAAGACACTTTTGAAAAAATTGGGATTCCAGAAGCAGAACGCGCTTATTTAGCTGGTGCCTCTGCTCAGTACGAATCAGAGGTTGTCTATCACAATATGAAAGAAGAATTTGAAAAGTTGGGAATTATCTTTACAGATACCGACTCAGCCCTCCAAGAATATCCAGACCTTTTCAAAGAATATTTCGCCAAACTAGTCCCACCAACAGACAACAAATTAGCCGCACTAAACTCAGCTGTGTGGTCAGGTGGAACGTTTATCTATGTCCCAAAAGGGGTCAAATGTGATGTGCCATTACAAACATACTTCCGGATTAATGCGGAAAATACTGGACAATTTGAACGGACTCTTATTATCGTAGATGAAGGTGCAAGTGTCCATTATGTCGAAGGCTGTACCGCACCGACTTATTCCAGTAACAGCTTGCATGCGGCAATCGTAGAAATTTATACCAGAAAAGATGCATACTGCCGTTACACAACTATCCAAAACTGGTCAGACAATGTTTACAATTTGGTAACCAAACGAGCAAAAGCTTACGAAGGCGCAACCGTTGAATGGATAGATGGCAATTTGGGTGCCAAAACGACAATGAAATACCCAAGTGTATACTTAGATGGACGTGGTGCCCGCGGAACGATGCTCTCTATTGCCTTTGCCGGAGCCAACCAAATCCAAGATACCGGTGCCAAAATGATTCACAACGCCCCACAAACTTCAAGCTCTATTGTCTCAAAATCAATTGCCAAGGATGGCGGCGAAGTAAACTACCGAGGACAAGTCACTTTTGGACCAAAAAGTAAAGGCTCCATGTCCCACATCGAATGCGATACCATTATTATGGATGATCAGTCAAAATCTGATACCATTCCATTTAATGAAATCCACAACGGCGAAGTCGCACTCGAACACGAAGCCAAAGTCTCTAAAATCTCCGAAGAACAACTCTACTACCTCATGAGCCGTGGCCTCACAGAATCAGAAGCCACCGAAATGATCGTCATGGGATTTGTCGAACCCTTCACCAAAGAGCTCCCTATGGAATATGCAGTCGAGCTGAACCGCTTGATTAGCTATGAGATGGAAGGAAGCGTTGGCTAATTCCTAGATATTAGCTAGAAACCTTGTTAAATAAGGGTTCTAGCTTTTTTATTTTGCTTGAAAAATGAGTTTGTAGCCAAACTTGTAGCCAAAAATTAAAAGTTAACGTATTGAGCGAACTTCTGGCCAGTTTCTTCTTTGGCTTTTTCTGTGACATGAGCATAAATATTCATAGTCGTTTTAATATCTTTATGGCCAAGTCTTTCTTGCACCTGGTTAATATTGGCACCTGATTCAAATAAAAGGCTGCAATGAGTGTGACGGAAACCGTGAGGAGTTATCCTTCTAATTTTTTCACTATCAGGATCTAACTTTAAACGCTTTTGGTCTTCTTTTTTGTATATCCAGTCTAACCAATCATTGACCACTTGAGGATAATAAAGCTCATTATTAATATTGGTAAAGACAAATTGTTTTTCACTTCCAGTATTGAAACCTAACTTAAAATAGTCCTCACGTTGCTTCATACGCCAGCTACTAAGAATCTTGATAGTTATATCATCTAAGCTGATTGAACGTAAAGAGTTCTTTGTTTTGGGCGATTGAAGCACGACATCACCATGTTCATCCATAGCTATTGTTTTACCTATGCTAATAGTTTTGTTAAACAAATCAATGTCACTCCATTGAGTAGCTAGAAGCTCGCTTTTTCTCATTCCGGTAAAGGCAAGAACTCTAAAATAGGCATAGTGTTTATAGTTGTTATTCGCTTTGACTATCTCCATAAATTCTTGAAGTTCCTCTTTAGAATAAAAGTTTATTTTAGTTTCTTCCTCTTTTTTTCTAGGTAAGATAGTCTTTTTCATTGGGTTAGAGTCCATTATCTCCATAGAAATACCATACTTCATAATTTGAGCAGTAACTTTTCTTAAAAAAGCATACTGCTTATATTTGTCGTGCCATTCATTAACAATCTTTTGACAATATGCCACAGTGATTTTATTAAGCTTTAACTTGCCGAATGCTGGCAATATCTGATTTCTTGCATAGCGTACAGAAATAGCGATTGTAGAAGGTTTAACACTCTTTCTTTGTTGTTCCAACCACATTTCATAAAGTTCTTTAAACGTGATATTTTGGGTTAATGCTTGACCTTTCTTATCAAAATCATTTTGTAACCTAGTTAATTCTTGTTGAGCTTCTTTTTTGGTGTTAAAACCTCTACGATTTACTTTAATAGATTTTCCAGTTACTGGATCACTACCAAGATAAGCACGTAGCAACCAAGCCTTTTCACCGTTCTTTTTTGAGTATTGTTTATATTCTGCCATGTTTTTTCTCTCCCTTTCATCTCACGAGGGCACGCTAGGTTAATAGGAGAGAAAGTATTTTAATCAAGCTTTTTTGAAAAAAGATTTACTTTAACGCTATTTTCAGTGTATCTGAATTCGCTTATCGCTTTTTCAGCTTCTTTTGTAAAATCCTCTTGAATCGCAGTTATTAAGGTAGGAGATAGACCATGTAACTCTTTATTTAAATTAGTAATTACTTTTTCAGAAATAGGCTCGATTAGTGCGTCTCCAAAATTCTCTCCATTCTGACTAATTGGTCCGATATCTGTAATGAATCCAGTAAATTCAAAAGTTTTTTTATTGTTATTTGAATCAAAAATATTTAGGAAGGCATCAATTCTGAATTCATAAGGTTCGCCAATACTAGGATCTGAAACTACATTTTCATCAATAGAAATATAATATTCAAAATCTAATGGGGAATAATCAAAAAACTCTGAAGGGGTTATATTTAGATATTTACATAACACATTAATTGTTTCCAATTGAATCATTTTACCATCATTTTGAGCGGTGCTAGTGATGGTATTTCTAGATAAATTTGTATCATTTGCAACTTGAGTTATTTTTAGCTTTCTTTCAGCTAAAAGAACAGACAATCTATTTCTTATCATTTTATACTTCTCCTTTTTTAATAGTTACTTATACTTATATCATCAATGATATTCTAAAAATGCAAAAAAATCAATTTAAATACAAAAATGATAATTTAAGTTGACAAAAACGCATATATATAGTTTAATAGTTTTTGACAATAAAAGTTGTCATTTTTATGTATTTTTAATTTAATAGATATGTTAATTTGTCTTTTGGAAGGAGGGTATAGATGGGGAATAATTTTTCGAAAATATTAGGATCGAAAATGCTTAGAGTATCAGATGTTAATAAAGCTACTGGAATTAGTAGAACTGTGTTATCAGAATTATATTATCAAAGAACTACTAATATTCAGTTAGAAACATTAACCAAAATTTGTGATTATTTAGAAATTTCGTTGAGTGAATTGATTGAGTATGAGCCTATCAATTTGAATTAAGAAAAAGAGGTGAAAAAGATGGAAATAGTATTCACAGAAAATAATTTATTAGGAGATGAACCATTTACGACTGATGAAGTCATTGCAGAATATGCGGAAGTAAAAAGAACCAGTGTTACAAGATTAATTAGAAAATATTTAGATGATTTAAAAGGAGTAGGAAAGCTCGGATTTCAAATCCGACCTTCTGATAGTGGGCAAAAAATAAAAATTTATCATCTTAATGAGCAGCAAGCGACTTTAATTATTACTTATTTGGATAATACCGAACCAGTAAGACGATTTAAGAAAATGCTAGTAGAACAATTTTTTATCATGAAACAAGAATTGATGAAGAGACAAATTATTAGAGAGATGGAAAAGCCAGTTAGAAAGGGACTCACAGATACCATTAAAGAATATATGCCAGATGATAAATGGGCTTATGGTAATATCACGAGACTTTTATGCAAGACGGTAACCAATCACAATCCTAAGCAGTTAAAAGAGCTTAGAAATGCTAAGAATAGCCATTCACTTATGGATGTCTTGACTAGTGAGGAGTTTGAAAGTTACCAGTCATTGGAACAAAAGGTTGTTACATTAATTGAGTTGGGGATGGATTATTATAAAATTAAGGAAGTCATTAGTAGAAAGGAGTGAGTAATTAATGGAAGTGTCATCTATAGCAGTCAGATTAGATCCAGAAATGGATAAAACATTAAGGGAATATATTTGTACTGTTACGAGGGAATCAATCGACCTGGTAAGAAAAGAAGCATCTCTAAGTAAAGAATGGCTTCGCAAGGGTGAGGCAAGTAAATTTATCGGCATATCTCCTAAGATACTAAACGATTGGATAGATAAAGGGCTAAAGACTTCCGTAGTTGAAGGAGTCACACTTATATCCAAGAATAGTATTACGGAATTTTTAATTGAACATGAAATATAAACCAAACGAGGGCACGCTAGGTTAGTAGAAGGAGATTGAAAGAGATGTACCAATTGAGACGATTAACATTATTATTTGTGGTGTTAGTTATAGGTATGTTATTGATTATAATAAATGAAGCATTAATTTTTATTGTAGGTGTACCTAGTTTAATGTTGTTATTTATGAAGTGGGATGAGGTTAGCTACATGAAGAATACAAAAAGCACCGCTAAGAATTGGCGTTCTAAACGGTGAGGGATAAAGATAATTTTCGATGACTATCTTTATCCCTAGTATATCAAAAATATGATGAAATGGGGAAATAATTTGAACGTAGAAGAAATAAAAGAATTATCTAAAAAAGTGAATCAAGTTACTCGTAATATGGAAATTATGGTCAGTTACATGGATCTTTTAAGTATGCTTGTATCTAATAAACAAGAAAATATTCAAGATAAAGGTATGGTATTGTATTTAGCTTTAAAAAAAGATGGAATGCTACAACTTTTACAAAATCAGTTAGAAAGCATGATTGACACCTCAAATGAAGCAGATAATTTTATCTATAAGGTTGCTGAAAAATTAGAAACTAAAAAAATTGTCGCTAATCATGGAGGGAAATTAAATGGAAAATAAAAACATAGATTTAGGTGATTTAGTAGCGGATGCAACATATTTAGAATGTGCAATAGATGGATTAAATTCTTTTGTCTATCATAATTTTGTTGCAGAAGATATGAAAGATATAAAAGTTGAAAGTATAAGCGCTCTAAGCGGTTTACTTGTGTCTATTCAATTATTAGTAAAAAAACACGTCAAAGAGTTAGCAGAATATGAAGTAAATCTTTAATAAATTTATGGTAGGTGAAAAATTATAATGGAAAATATAGAAGTGCAAAAATTAACAGGAATACAGAATTTGTACAGATATCCAGGTGTCGAAGTAATTGACAATTTTCTTAATGTAGGTGAAAAATTAATGATTACAGGAACAAGATTATCATGTAAAACTTCCGCAGCACTTCAGTTAGCTGTAGCGGTTGCAGAAGGATGGGATTGGTTAAATTTTGATGTTGTCAAGGGAAAGGTTTTATATGTCAACTTAGGAATGAATGATATAGCCTGTATGTACCGAGTTAATGAAATTTATAAATCCTATGGTTTAGATAAAAGTGAGAGTCTTGAAAATATTCACTTCTTAAATTTGAGAGGGAAAGGGATATTTGATGCTAAGTCTTTAGTGGATTTTTTAATAAGATACACACAAGACAATAACTATAAGATGATTATTATTGACTCATTAGATGATGTAATAAATATTAATAGAAATCAAACGGTACTTTCTTTTAATAGTCCTTATGATCAATTGGCCATGCTTAACCAAGAATTAAACAGACTAACAGAAATGGCTAACACGTCAATTGCTTATACTCACACAAGACAAGTAACTTTTGATAAAACGGTGCCTAATAGTTTATATGATGCAGTAGTAAATTTTAATTTTATTAACAAAGCCATTGAAGAAAATAAAATAATTACGAATTGGGAAGCTTCCTTTATGACTAGAAATTATCCATTGCTTCACCAAAGCAAATTTTTTAGATTTGAGTATCCTAATTTAGAAATTGATAATTCAATTGGTGAACGATTAAAAAAAGTTAATGAGTATAAGAAAAAAGAAAGTTATAAAAAAGTCTCTTCTGGAATTAAGAAGGCTAACCAGTCCCGAAGTAATAAAAGTCAATTGGAATTGGAAACAGCGTTTAACGCTTTAAGTGAAGATGGCCAATCAGTAGAAGTAATGGAGATAGCCAATCACTTAAATATAAAAAGGCAGTCAGTTTATAGGAAAGTAAAAAAACATAATAATTTCTATATCAGTGATGGAGATGTAAAGAAAGTTATAGAAGAAGTGTCACCACCTAAACAAGATAGTGACAAGAATTTAGGAACATTTTAATACGTAACATTCTTTAACCAACTTTTAGCTTGTTATGTATGTTAAACCCTTTAATACCAAGGGCTGTCTCCTCTCTATTGGATATCTCCCTGGTTAGGGGATAGATATACCAATAGAGAGAGGAATGAGACAAATAAAAAAGGTGAAAAATAGGTATATACCATTTATAAAATAACAAGATATGGAGATATTAAAAATGAGAGCAGCTGAAAATAGACAACGAGTAAAAATGTTTTTTGCCAGACCTTTTCAAATAGAAAATATTGAAAATAAAATTAATGACTTTCTAAAAGAAATCCAAAAAAATAATGAAGTTGTTAGTGTGAAACAGTCAGTTGGATTAAATGGTAATTACTTATTAATGACTGTAGTGTATGAAGAAGCAATTTAAAGAAAGTAGGAAAATAAATGGATAAAATTTACATCGATTCAAAAGAAAAAATTACAGTTTTAGAATTGCCACAGCATGGTGAAATTAAACTTATTATTCAAGATGGAAAAGTAATTAGAAAAGTAGTGATTTCATCTGAAAAAATGAAGTGAAGAATATATCTAAATGCTTGGAAATGTAGTTTAAAATGTCATAAAATGTTATAATAAGTGTATCAAATTGTAATTAGTCTGACTGGAAAACCAGAGGACACAAGTTAATTATTCTTAGTTGGATAATGACTTGTGTCCTCTTTTTTATTTAAAAAAAGAGCGGAGGAAGAAAATGGAGTATAGATGGGTGAAAGATTATAAAGATCTTAAAAAGCAAATTAATTATCTTAATTGGAATTTAAATAGATCTACACTCGAATTGAAACGTGGAGAAGTTGGAGAAATAAGAAGTGTTAATTTTGAAAATAAAAATAGGCTAGAAGAATTGCAACAAGATATTGCCAAAATTACTTCTGAAATTAAAAGATTGAAACGAGATAAGCAAGAGATGGTTCGATTAATTGATACTTTTGAAGGAGTTGATAATAAAATTATTAAACTCAAGTACATTGATGGTATGACATTAGAAGATGTTGCACAAGAAATAGGGTACAGTATTTCTTATGTTAGAAAAAGAAATACTGAAATTAATAAGATAATTAAATTTTTTGATAAAAAAGAAATGTCCAAGAATAGTTAAAATATTAATAGGAAAAGCTTAGATTTTTCAAAGGATTACTTTATAAAAAAATCGAAAGTAGGTGAAAGCGATGGATTCTTTTGATGAATTACTAATAAAGAAGTACTTACATATAGATAAAGAAATTTCTAAATTATACGAATATAAAAATAAGCTAAAAGAAGTGTTTTATTCTCAGAATATGGCTACTCATTTAGTCTACGATGCTCACGGTGTTCATTCAGAAGGATTTAGACAAGATATAAAGGTAATAAATTATTTAGAAAGTTTGGACATTGTGGAAGAACGGATAAATAGGTACAGGATAAGAAAAAATTACTTTAAAGAGTTTATTTGTTCACTTAGCGATGATGAAAAAGAAAAATTATCATTAAAATGTCTGAATAAAATTCCTCCTTTTTTATTCGAAAGAATCATAGGTGAAATAAGAGAAATTGAAACAGCTATTAATTTTAGATATGGAATTGAACCAGAAAACTTTGATGTTGTATTAACTGAGAATATGAATGTGAATGTAGAAAGGATGTGTGATTTTTTTGCGATATAAGGATCATATTAATATCAAGTTTTATTTAATAAGATGGAAATATTATCAAGAGCAGCGATATTATCTTGAGGACTTAGAAAAGGAAAATGCAACGGCTCTCTTTAATGCTTTGAATGGTATTTCAGTAGAAGATAGAGAGTTACTATCAGAAAAATACTATAAAAGCACTATAAAGGCGGATTTTGATTTTAAGAAAGAAGTATATCGAACAGTTAAACCTATAAAGAATAGCGAACTATGTTTGAAGCGTAATCTATCAGAAGAAAGATATACTCAAAAAATGAGGCTAGCAGAACATAATTTAAAAAATAGAATGTTTGAAATATACAATCAGATGTATGAAAAATTAGAAGAGTTTAAGTTAATGATTGGTAAAAGCCTATATTTTAAAGGATATTTAAACGAATCAAAAACTGGATTGAACGAATATTTGCTTAGTCAATCAATGGATGAGGGAATGATTTTTGTAGAAGATATTAATAACAGAGAGTATTATGATTTGATAGCATTGGGATTTAGGAAAGTTCCTATAAAATAAAAAAGATGATGATTGTAAATAGATTACTGATAAGCAAGACCATATGGATCAAATTAAAAAGATAACTCAATTGAAAATTTGGCTGAGTGATAAAATAAAAAAAGAGTAAAATATTAGCCGGCTATTTATTATAAACGACCATGGATAAAATCAATAGGTAGCGTTGAGTAGTCCTTATTTATGATATTTCTTAGACTAGACGAATTTGACCAGTATTAATACGAATAATTGAAGAAAGGAGAAAGCTATGTTAAATCAAAGACAGGAACGATTTTTAAAAGCACTGCTTGATACCCCCTCCATTGAACAAGCTTGTAAGTTGGCTAGTATAACTAAAAATACAGGTTATAAGTATTTAAAAGACGAAATTTTTATGAAAGAATACCGTGCTATTAGACGTGAATTAATGCAACAAGTTACCGCTAAGCTTCAAAAGAGTTCAGAGGATGCAGTACACACCTTAAATGATGTTATGCAAGATGGTGACGCTACTCCAAGTTCAAGAGTTCAAGCAGCTAAGAATATTCTAGATATTGCTTATAGATCTTTGGAATTAGACGACATTCAAGAACGTGTGGACCAATTAGAAAGTCAGTTAGCCAATGAGTAAATTTAGTAGCTTAAAAAGACAATTAAACTCTATTGAATCAAGAAAAGCTGACTCCTTATTGCTGGTTGAAGAACTACGACTATTATTAGCTCATTCATTATTGGATAAATTGAACGTTGAAAAAGAAATTGAATGTATGTTTGATGGTGGATGTAGTCAAAAGTTAAAACGCGACACTTCAATAACCATGGAAGAATGGGCGGATAAAATCAATAAAACGGATATCTCCAAAGAGCTTAAAAGTCAACTAATCAATGAGTATAAAACTAGAAGTTTCTCACCTCAATCAATTAGTTGGTTTTATGAAACACCAAAAGAAGGATTAACCTTAAAACCTATTGAGGAGACTTCTAAAGAGATTGAAGCTTATTTAAATCTTATAGGAGGTGTTTAAAGGATTGAAACGCAATATAGCATCAAAATAAGCCAGCTTGAAGAGAAGCTTAATTATAAAGAATCAGATGATTTTGTCAGATATGTTTATTTTAAATTAGTCATACAAAAATTATCAGATAGTGAGCTAGATGAGTTAATTGAACTAGGGAATAAAGACTTATCAGCCATGAGTTATAAACATGATGAGCTAATTAAAGAAAAAATGAACAAGGGAAGATATGGAGATATTGACCAGGAGTTTATCGAACGAGAAAGAAAATTATTCAATCAGAAAGTTGCTAATGAGCTACCAAATTCTACTACGTACAACAATTTAGGAACAAATGCTCTTTACCTAATTACCACACTTCCCGAGGAAGAGCGAACGCAAGAACACGTCACCTCTAAAGGAGAGACGAAAACACCTGATGAAATGACGGTGCGAGAATTACGAGAAAGCATCAGATTAACCCGTCATGAAGGGGCAGAAATTCAATCAGAAAGAAGGAAAGAAAAATGAAAGCAAGATTTAATTTTATGACAAGACCAGGATACAAGAAAGTAATTCAAGATTATCAAAACGGAGTAAAAAGTATTATCAGTAAAAATAAAATGAGTGTTAAAGACGAGGTGATTGATGAAGAAGTAAAAGAAATCATCAACAATACTCATTCAAGTATGCAGCAATTTGTTAAAAGTGAAAGGAAACGTATCAATAAAGATATGGCTACTCTAAGAAGCTCATACAAGCGTTCTAAGTCGGTTTACTCTAATCCACAAGAAGAAATATTAAGAAGACAAGATTTTGATTTAGAACTTTATACAATGAGCGACAATGATATTGAGAGATTTTTAAGTGACAAAGAGAGGACGCCAAGCGAATATGAATTAAGAAAGATTGCATCTCGGAATAATTTATCGTCAGAAATACAGGTTAGAGTTACAAAAAAATTAAATATTCTAAAACGACCATATGAACAGGATGGACACTATCAAGAACTATCAAAAGCTTTACAAGAAATCGAATTAATTGACAAACCGTTATCAAGAGATTTAATGATGTATTTCCCTAAAGGTGATAATCAAGTAAGCAATGTTTCTCTTAGATCGTTAAACTTGATACAAAATAAACCTCATGAATTAGGAAAAGAGGCTGAAAGAGTTAATGAAGCTTTGAATTTCTTATCAGAAGTTGAGACAGGAGAAATTCCAGTAAAAGAAAGAACTCAATTGTCTAGTGTAGTAGAAAAAGAAAATAAGCTTAAATATGATGATTTTGATCTAAGAGCTATTAGAGGAACGAAAGAATTTGATATTAGAGATCGTTTTACTTACTTGAAAGAAAGATATAACGATAAATCGTCTGACCGCTTCGACATTATGAAAGATGATTACAACATTGAAGAACATCTAAACTACTTAGAACAACAACATGATAAACGTATGGCTAATGATTCAGCTTTTAAAGAGCAATATGAAGCAGCTTCGAATAAAGAAACAGAAGAATAATACTTGAAAGCTCACTTTAATTAGTGGGCTTTTTTGGTATAATGGAAAGAAAAGGAGAATTTTTTAATGCAAATATCTGATGTAACAATGGATTATTTTTTACAATTCATAAAAAGTGAGGTAAAGTTACCTGATTTATCAAAAGATTTTAGGGAACCATCATTTAATTTAGATGTTAACGCAATTATTGGATGGGAGAATCAAGATTTAAACCATGGCTATGCTGAATCTTTTTACAAGGCAGGAAAGCTAATGATTGAGAAAGGAGCCGATTTTTACGATTACTATGTTTATCCGATTATGTTTAATTATAGACAGTATATAGAATTGGCTTTAAAAGACTTACTAATAAAAAGTCAAGTATGCTTTAATCAGAGTATAAAAGTAAATATAACCCATGATTTAGAAACTGTATTAACTTCTTTGTGCGATATACTAGATAGTCAAGATAAAGCTTTTCTTTTACCTGAAGAGATTCGTCAATTCATTTTAATGTATTATAAACAAGATAAGAAAAATGACAGGTACAGATATCCTTATGATACAAAAGGAAATTTAACTAATTCTTATGATCACCATTTCATTAACTTAGAAGTGATATATAATAGTATGGAACTTGTTCATGAGTATTTATTTGGAATCTATTTAATCTTTGATGAAATAGATGAGGCTGTATATTTACACTTTCTTAATTTTATAAATAAAATTACAAGTTTTAAAAATGTTGAGGAGCTAAAAGATAAAACAAATGATAAGCTTTATGTTATTGAATTTAAAACAATTCCTTTTAGTGTTTTAACGAAAAAAATAGATGAAAGAGAGCCGAAAAAATATTTGAAATTAGATAACGCTAATGTGGTAATTGAGAATAATCATGCAGAAATACCTATTATTTATCTAGATATAGAAAAAGGCATAGAGAAAAAAATAAGTGTTGCTAGATATGAGTATGTTGTAAATAAGGAAGGAGTAAAAAAAATAAATAGTTTTTCAGTAGATTTATAAAACATCGGCGTTATGGGTTTAATTAGTCTGTGTGGAGGAGAATATTAGATGGCAACTTTATTTATTATTGGCAATGGGTTTGATTTAGCACATGGGTTACCAACTAGTTATAATCATTTTAAAGAATACTTACGTACTGAATATGATTATGATTATAATGAAAAACCTTTACTTTGGGAACAATCTACAACAATGCCAGATGGAGATGAAAAGTATGAGTTAAAAGAATGTGCTCATATTATCGATCATATGGTATCCAATGTTGGAAGAGGTTTAACTTCAATTGAGTTATGGAGTGACTTTGAGAAAGCCCTTGGATTATTAGATTTCCAAGAAATTGAAGAAGAGATTTTTGAACAATATGATAATGAAGGAGATGTTAATCCTTTTAAAACTGGTAATTTGTATGAGGATGCGTATGGTGATTTAGAAAAAATAATGAAATATGTAAAAAAATTGTTTAAAGAATGGATTAAAACGGTAGAAATTCCAGAACTATATGATTCACTATCTAATATGGATGTATACGAAACTCTGAGTGATTTATTTGAAACTGTTGATGACCCAATTTTTTTAACATTTAATTATACAGATACTTTAGAAATTTTATATAGAGAAGAAAAAATAACTCATATACATGGAAGCGTAAATAATCCGATTATCGGTCATGGAGACAATACTATAGTAGAAGAATTAGCATATCATCAAGATGAATTTATCAATAGAATATCTGCTGATTTAAGCAAGCCATGTAAATCAATAGTTGAACAAAATAGTAATTTTTTTAAGGATATAGAAAATGATATTACTGATATTTATACTTATGGTTTTTCTTTTTCTGATGTTGATGCTATATACATTAAAGAAATTATAAAAAGAATGGATACTAAAAATGTTGTTTGGTTTCTACAAAACTATAATTTAAATAATCATGAGGAATATAAAGAAAAGTTATTGAAATATGGATTTAAAGGCGAATTTTCAACATTTTAAATAATAAGAATTAGTTATAAATTATAACAATTTTCTCATTTTGTTGACTGTATAGCATACATCAAGTAAAATAATATTAATTATATTTACTTGATGTATTTAGTTTCAACATATATTTGCAAATTTTAAATTAATATAATGAATTTAAATATTCTAGGAGGGAAGATTATGATCTATATTGGTGAAGTTCTAAAAAATCGAATGGATATGCTTTCTATTGATATTAGTGAACTAGCAGATAGAACATTTTTGGATAACTCTGAAATTGATAAAATATTAAATGATAGCGTAACTTTTGATAATATTGATGAATATGATTTGACTATGATTAGTAATGTTTTACATTGTACGCCTGAATACTTTATGGATGATAGTATAAGAAAAAAGGATTTTTTAGTAGGTACTCAAAATAGAGGTATTGATACAGAAGAATCTAAAAAAATTAAATTAGCTTTACAAGATTATTTAAAAGACTTTGTATTTCTAGAAAGCGTAATTAGTAATTGATTTCAGGAGAGTGACGTTCTTTGAATAAAGTAATGATTAAAGTTGAAGAGGCTAGAGAACTTTTTAAAATTGAAAAGTTCCCTAGCAATTTTTTTGAATTAAAAATATTTACAGAATATGTTAATGAAAATAGAATTCTTATTTTTAAAGAATCAATTGGGAAACTATCTGGTTTTATAGGGTACGGTGAAAATGAATTAGCGATTATTTGTATTAATTATAATAGACCAATTGGTCATCAGAATTTTACATTCGCTCATGAATTAGGCCATTGGATGCTGCATCAAGGTATTTCATTTTCAGACGATGATCGGCAAATATCATATTCAAATAAAAAGTACGAGAAAGAAGCTAACGATTTTGCGAGTGAACTGTTGTATCCTAATGAATGTTTTGTAAAAGACTATGAGTATATTAGAACCAATGACTTACTTAGTTCAAAAAAAAGAAAAGAATTTGCTGAATACATTGATGGATTGTGCCATAAATATTGTATGAGCTACGAAGCAATTTTAAATCGAATTTTATATAAAGCAAAGTTAATTAAATCAAAAAATAAAATCAAAAAAGAAATTGTAAAAGAGTTAGGGAAAAATTGGTCAGAGCACTTTGATTCTAATTTTTATACACCAAAAAATCATGAATTAAAAGAGTATCAAAAATCTTGTGAACCTTACACATACATGAATCATATACTTGAATGCATGTTGGAACGAAAAGAAATCAGTGAAGCCACAGCTGAAGCCATTAGATTAAAGAATGGATTAGACTTTTTTAAATGAGGTATTTAATAGATACTAATGTTTTCATGAATAAAATTTCAGATTCAATAATTGATGTGGCAAAATTTTGTAAAAATGAAAATTGCGGTATGTATATTTCTCCTACAATATTGAGAGAACTAGAACCTCCAGTTAATAGTAACTTTTCAAATGGTTGTTTTAATATTGTTGATAACTGTATTAACGGAGTTTTATGTAATAAATGTTTTATTCAAATGGTTGAAATTAGTAAAGAAGCTAGAGAAGAATACAAAAAAATTAGAATTAGACATTATAGATGGATAGAAGATCCAGATTATTTAAAGAAAATGTTGGATGAAGGAAAACTTACTCGAGATGAAATAAAATCAATACGCTATAAAGATGTTGGTGAGTGTGAATTATTGGCTGTTGCAAAAACAGAAGAAAAAGCACATGAAATTGTTACAGATGATTTTGGACGAGTATACAAGCATCCATTTAATAATATCTTTGAACATTATAAAGATGATGAAAAAATACAAATATTACCATCAAAGGATTGGTTGTCAAAAATTGGATATAAGTAAATATGCCCTCGTGAATGATAGAAATTATGTAGCTATTTTTGTAGCCAAAAGTATTTTATAGAATAACTACCAGTTAATAAAGTAGTTATAAATTATTATTGAACGCCTTGTTATTCCTTGTTAAATCAAGTCAATTAATAATGTTGGTTTAAATGGAAGGCAGTGTGGGCTGATTTCAATTTAAGTATTAGAAATGTTGATTTATCAATGCTTCTGGTGCTTCTTTTTTTTGGGAAATTAAACTAACTATAACGGCGATTAAAAGTGATATTTTTCTTTTTCTATAAACTGAGCGAATTGATCTGCGCTTCTCATGTTCAGGTACTAATTTGGAAAAGGAGAATTGTTATAAAGGATGTTATCACTTATTCAAACGATTTAGGAGAGTCCACAGGGATTTCACCTCAACTCAAACTTGGAGAAACTCCCCAATGCCGTGAAGTGGTCAAGGTAGGAGTATTATTATATTAACTACAAATCTTGACTTCAATTTTCTAAATGAAGAATGAAGAGTGTAAATCAAATAATAATCACTCGTTTTTTCAATGTCATTGGGAAATTGTTTACCTAGATAAATGTAATCAAACAATGTAATTGAATAAGTTATTCAATTATCAAAGAATAGTATTGCTTTTATGAGCATTTCATCTTAACGATATGTTTCAAGGCTTTTCAAGTGAAGTAATAGCATATTGGTAATGTTAAAATAGTTATCTGTGTAAGAAGAATCGAGCATGATATCTTTAGAAATAATGTCATAGGGAATAGATGCAGTCTTTGTTTTTGATTATTAAACTTTGACTAATCAATTTATTTTCTTGGAATAATAGTCTTTTTAATTTTTTCTATTCGTTTTATCGTCGTTCAATTGCTTTTCTCTCATGGATTAATTCAACTATAAGTTTCATAAGCGTTCTTTTTTCTTCTAATAAATTCAAAATAATCACCTCTTTATTAATAAGAGGTTTTAAAGGCATTCAATAACAACAAAAAAACTATCAATTAATTTTTGATAGTTTCTATATAGTAGTATTTAAGGAAAGTGAAAAGGTAGTCATCGAACATCACGATATTGAATCAATCCAAATGAAATCAGACTAAGAAATAAGGACCAGATACCCTGAACTAATAAACCTTGAGAACCATTTAATAAAGTAGTTGTATGAGGTGTGAAAAAAAGATTCATAGTTGCTAAATCGGGTAAGTATTTTGCAAATGCAGTCATTGCGAATAACATTTGACTTAATCCAAGAATAAGAGAGAACATTATTGCAATCGGTAAAATGTGTGATTTGGTAATGATGGTCAAAAAGACTGTAATCCAAGTTATTAGCGTCCAACTTAACATTGCAATAATCACTTTAATCAAAAATTCAAGAATTAAAGGGAGAGTAAAAGAGCCATTAAATTGGATAATACCAACTCCTAAGCAAATTAAACTGGAGAGTAAACCAATAATCCAAACTATAGCTGTTAGAAGAAATATCTTAGCAGTAATGAGTTTTATTCGCGCAGGTATTGTTAATAAGGTTGTACGCAAATATGAATTTGAATATTCTTGACCGAAGAAACTAGCGGCTATAATAACAAGTCCCGCTTGGCTCAAAAATAAATTACGTAAACTAATGGATAATATCTCATTGGTTACCAAAGGTTGATCATTTCCAGCTCCCAAAAAAAATAATATTACAGGAGCTACTAAAATGGTTCCGATTGCGCCAAATAAGCACCAATTATAAGAGAAGAATTTGATTAGTTCACTTTGAAGAATATTCTTAATCATCAATATTTTCCTCCCACGTCGCTACGAGTAAACGAATAGAATGCTATTAACATAGAAAAAAATATCCACAGAAGAAGTATCAATATACCTTTTGCTGGATCATGAGCATAAGATTTAACCGGAGTAGCAACAATATGATTTCCTGCTGCTACGGGTAGATATTCCCCCCAGGACCATTTCTCTGCTAGATAACTTCCAAGATTGTAGATTTGAGGAACTAGAAATATCAATGGAACAATCATATTTCTAAATATTAAGCCAATCAAAAAGGATAAAACTGTTAATAATGTCCAATCTAATGTCGTATAGCCAATAAACTTCCAAGCTATTGGACTTAAAATGAATGGGTTCAATCCTAAACTACCTAATCTAACATGTGTAATCGCAACGGTTATAAATATTGAAATAAATGAAACTAATATAGTCGAAATCAAAATAGTTAGTAGTTTGGCATTAAAAAGTTCTTTACGCTTATTGCTATATAACATGGTTGTACGCAAATTATGATTTTTATATTCACTAGCGCCGCTAATTCCGCCCCAGAGTACAATTGGAAGTACTCCGAATAAAGCAGCATCAAAGCCAAAATAATCTAGTGGAGGTATAGCTTCTAGTAAGTCGGGGTGTGTCGCTGGAGTTGCATCTAATCCTATGGAAAGTAATTGGTTAGCTTCTAATAATCCAAGTAAGGGTTGAAGAACGATTACTAATGCAAAAATGATCCACCAGCCATGACTATTTATCAGTTTAGAAAATTCGGAATAAGTTACTTTAACAAAACTCATGATTAATTTCCTCCCTCAGTAAGTAGAAAGAATACATCTTCTAATGTTTCAATGCTTTGCATCACTTCATGAAGTTCACCAGTAACAACAATCTGACCTTTGTTAATGATAACAACGTCATCCGCAATAGCTTCGATTTCAGAAAGGTAGTGTGAGGAGAGTAATACTGTTTTTCCTTGATCAGCTTGTCTGCGAATAAAATTTCTAAACCATTTTATTCCCATGGGATCTAAGCCATTTGTTGGTTCGTCAAGAACTAGATATTGGGGATCTCCCAGCAGAGCAATAGCAATCCCTAACCTTTGCCCTTCACCTAAAGATAGGGTTCCAAGTTGTGCATGACTTTTATTTGATAGGTCGACAATATCTAAGACTTCTGAAATACGTTTATTTGGGATATTGTTACTTTTTGCAATGATTTTCAGATGTGTTTTAACTTTTCTTGATGGAGTTCCGCCAATCCCATCAAATGCCGATCCAACAATTTGCAATGGGAAGGTGAAATTACTATAATTTTTTTTACCGAAAGTTGCTGTTCCTGATAAAGGTCGGTCTAAACCGAGAAGTATTCTAAGCGTAGAGCTCTTTCCAGCTCCGTTAGGTCCAAGAAAAGCTGTTATACGTCCTTCTTTAGCCTTAAAAGTTATATTTTCTAGTATATTTTTCTTTTTATGTTGTTTACATACATTCGAAACGACAATATTTTTCAATAGTATGACTCCTTTAAATTATTTTATTTAATTTGTTTTTAAATTAAAAATTTACACTTCTCTATCCACCTATTCCCAGTACGATTAGACCAGATAGTTGCAGAGTCATATTAGAAATAGGAGTCATGAATGCTTGTATTTTAGCTAATCTTATTCCAATATTACGCAATCGTTCTGCTTGCAGTTTAGATTTTTCTTCCTCTATGTCTGTTGCGTTTGTTGCACGAATTGTTCTGATAGCATGTAAATCACGCTCGATATCGCCACTTAATTTTCCTAACTCTTTTTGTGCAGAAAAACTAGCTTTCTGTATAGCTTTACTCATAATAATGGTTCCAATAAAAGATACACAAACTGTTGAAAGAGCCATAAAAAATAGCAAGGAATCTCTCAAAATCATCCCGATAGCTGCCCCAACAACAACTAAAAAGCCACTACTTAACGCAATACTTACTTGTATTAAAGCCATTCTCAATTTAGAGGAGTCACCACTAACCCTGCTTAGTAGATCACCTACACTTCTTGTATCGTACTCGTGGATTGGTAATCTTAATAAATGACTAATTAAACTTTTTCGCGCTTTAAAAACGACCCCTTCACCAATTATTTGTAGCAAATAATATTGAACCGCTGTTAAAATCGTTGATAATATCAATACTATAATGAGAATTCCTAAACTTGAATTAATCTTAATTCCTGTATTTGATTGATCAATTAAATTAGCAACAAGGTTAGGTTGAGCGAGAGTTAAAGCCGCACTGATTAATCCTAATATTCCAACGCAAATGAATTCCCAATTATGCCCTTTTGCTAAGGCAAACAAGGACCTGGTATTTACTGAGGGTGTATGGTTCTCAGAATTAATAATTTCGGACTCCTTTTTTTTACGTTCTATATTTTCTTGTTTTATTTTTTTCAAATACGATTCTTTTCTGAGGATATCAGTTGAATGGTGTGGCACACATATCGCTTTAGAATATATTTGAACTTCTGCGGGCTCTCCAATAGGGCATTCATTTAGCTCTATCCATGCATGTGCTCTAAATGGCTCTTGTGCATACCCAGTACACCAACTTACTGATTTACGTTGTAGCCACAGTACTAATACAACAGCAAGTGATCGTCTAAGACATCCTTCTTGACTTCTACATCTACTACTTACGATACACACTGCGTTTCGCGCAGTTTTTACCTGTTTTTCTGATGCGGGAGGATTGTTTTTTATTAGCTTCACCAATATTTTTTCAATTCTCCCAGGGGACATCCAATTAAGCGGTGCAGACAGTATTAAACTCAAACGAGCCAAAAATCTCGCACTAAAAGATACCGAATCTATTTGTTCTGGAAAAAGTTGGATATTCATTATGCAAGTTTCATCTCCTTCAGAAGAGCCATAAACTCAGCAACATCTGTTTCCGCTTGCGCTTTATCTAGAGAGAATGAAGTTTTCAATTGTAGTGCTAACTCATCTACCGTCAAGCCTTTACTCAAACCTTCCAACATAGAAACTCCAGAAGCATTTACTTGAAAATAAATTCCTCTACTTTTATCCAAAACGATTGCGCCATCATCTTGGCTAATAATTTTCAACTCTCTTTTTACTTTTCTCATTAATATTATTCCTCCTTTTTAGAAAATAACTACAAGTTAACAACCGTTAATTTTCTTTCATTTTTTTCTATTTTTTTAAAGCTACACGAAGCCAGCGTTCAACAGCTGCTAATCTCTCAAAAGCTTCAACTCTAGTATGTAGAGCAGAAGGCATTGATAATTCAGAAATTAGTATATCTGCATCTATAATTCCCAATTCAACTAATTTGAATTGGTGCACTTTCTGGGAGTACTTCTTTACAGCTTCTTTGTAGCTTTTATACAAACTGGTGGAATAGTCTCCTTTAAATCCACGTGTAAAAATATTTTTTGAAACAAGTCCTTTAGTGGCATTATATAAAATTGATTTTGTTACAGTATGATCTTGTCTATAACGGGCTGGTATAGCTAAAGAATAATTAATAATGTCTACATCTAAAAAAGGAGCTTGCCAAGTCATACCGTTAACACCATATATGTTGTTAATCTGAGTTATCAAATGTCTTTGAAAGAGTAGAGACTCAATCATCTGGTGTCGAGAACGATCGGAGTCTAAAGAATTCGGTGTGTTATCTAATTTATTTATTAGGGCGCTATAACTTAATTCTCGGTAAGTCTTCGTAAGCCAATTTGGTACTGTGACTGGACCACACCAATTGAGTGTAGAACTTTGACGAGTTTGTTTAGCATAGCCAAAGCCTTTATCTATTTCGTTTTTTACAGCTTCTGTAAAGGAAGTATTATTTATTAGATCTACTGTCCCAACTGAAATTGGAATCCGATTTAGTAAACAATATCGTAAACCTAAGTCTATACTGCGTAATTTATTTTGGCGTACAAGAGACCATGCGTTGGCAGGCATAGGAGTGAATAATTCATCCCCGCCAAGACCGGTAAAATGAGTGGCACTGGCGGGAGTTAATGCTGAATTTTCTATAGATTCAACATATCCTTCTGTATCTGCCCAAAATAATGGAGAATCTGGTAACACTGAGTTTGAGTAGTCCCTATCAATTTCAAAATTTTTCCCCGAGCTACCTAAAGAAGGTAATGAAGTAAATATGGCGTTGATATCGTTTGAGATTAATTTTGCCCATGTAGAATCGCTATTCCATTCACTATCAGCGTTTGCGTGATAAAGTTTAACATTAGCTTGAAGAGCTTTTAAGATATAAATAATTGTTGCTGAATCAACTCCACCTGAAAGGTCAGCGGATATCTCAGAGTAACTAACTGTATTTTGACTAAGCAATTCTAGAAGGCGCTCTCGTATTTTTGGATAAATAGATTCGACTTTGTTTTCTAAGTTTGGAGGTGTCCAAGTTTGTATGGTTTCTAAGATTCCATTTGTTGTACATTTCAAAATATAGAATGGTTGGATCGTGTTTACATTTTCCCATAATGGAATATTTTGGAATGGGTAGTATGGTAAATTATGAATTAGATTTAATGCAAGAGCCGATTTAGAAATTGGTAAATTAAGAAATAATGCGATATTTGCTGATGAATCACTAATGATTAGTTCATCATTTGAGTCCACCCATGAAAGAGAAACATCAAATAATGATCCTCCCATAAATAGCCCTTCTTTAGTTATGAAAACAAATACGCCTTTAGAAATATTTGCTTGAAGATAATCTAATATGTTTTCTGTAGAAGTGTAGTTAAATTGGTCTTTATTACAAAATATTCTTGAATATTCAGAAGAAATACAGTAAATTTCAAATTGATCACGTGTATGTTGAGAGTACTCGGTATTGGATACCAGCAGTATATTAGTATAGTCTGTAGTAATACGTTTTTGAAACATCGATTTTTTTGAGGATATTGAGATATTTGATTTGTTTAAAATAATTAGAAACACCTCCCTAAATAAAGACTATGCGGATTATTAAAAAAGGTCATCGAATTACATAATTCGATGACCACTAGCATAATTATTTCCCGTTTTGTATTTTAGTAATAAATTATAACTTGGAAAAGAGCGCGTCCACCAAATACATCTCTAAATTTACCTGTCCAAAGACCACGAGTAGATTCTTTAAAACCTGCAATTTTTTCAATTGATGGTTTACTGTAATTTTGCTTTGTCATAGAGTTCACCTCCTTCATAGTTGGTGTATACTAAATTTTCTAATTCAAGTAAATTAGAAAACAGTTACCTGGATTACTTACTACTGAAAAATGAGTTTAGGAAATTCTTGACATTTATATTTTAATTAAACAATAGATCAAAACAGCAAGAATCAGGAAATGGTATACTCTTAATATGTTTTTTTATTTTTAGTAGCTTTTTTCTATTCAATCAACATATTAATCATACAAAAAAGGGGGCAATTTGTAATGAGTATATTGTGCAATTAGTTAAGAAAGAGTATGATGAAGTTAACATTAAAAGAGACATAGAGTGGAATATAAATAAAATCTGTATTGTTTATTACATTAGTGGGATATTAGAGAATTTTATTCAAACTATGAATTCAAAATTAGTATCTTTAAAAAACGAAGACCCATAGAATAGTGAAGGAATAGTTAGATTGGAGGAGAGTGCATGAAAGAAAAATTTGTTTATTTGTTATCCTCATTTGTATTCTTAGTGATTGCTCTATTTACTATTAAGCAGAATGATTATTTGTATGGCTCACAAGCAACAATTGTTGTACCGATTATCGTTGGACTTATTATTTTTTGTGTTGTCATTATTTTCATTTCTAGAGATATTAAAAAGATTAGATACTTCGCTGTACTTACTTTTTTTACTTCCATTTCCTTAGTAATAGGATTATTTCCTTATTCTTTTGTGCATCCTGTCAAATCCCTGATAATTTCATTTTTACCTTACTTTGTCTATAAGTTTTTTATCACTTTTAACTTAATTTCGATCTCATCTGTTTCTAAAAAAATTGATCAAATTTTATTTATACAATCTATTATTGTATCCATGTTACTGCTTCTTAATTTTGAAAAATTCACATGGATGGTGAGTACAGTAATCATTTTGGATATTTTTGGTTGTTTATTTTTATATTTTAAAGGAAAAGATCGACTAACCATTCGAACAAAAAAAGAACAAGTTTTTCTAATTCGAATACTAGTTTTATCGCTATTTTCGTTAATTATTTCTACTTCAATTTTAAGTGGGTTGACTCTTTTTCTTATCCCAATCACAGTCGGAATTATTTTAATAAAGCGTAATGAAATTAGCTTAGATAAAGTTTCAATTATTATAAATTTAGTTACTCATTTTATCTGTATAGGACTCTTCTTTATTATTAATTTTTATTTTCTCCGATTATCTATATTAGATATCTCTTTTATTTCTATTTTTTATTGTTTGATTCTGTTCATCCTCTATTTGAAGAATTGGTATCTGAGTAGTATTGAGATAAGGCGGATTCAACAAAGGAAAAAAGAATTTCAAAAAGAAAAAATTGATCTTGTACAAACTATCAGTAAAGAAAAAACGCTGTCTTCCGTGGGTACTTTAATTAGTAAAATATTATTACAACATTACGAAATTGATAGCTATTTAATGGTTTGGAAAGATCAATACTCCCCCTATATTTTGTCTAGCGCAGGAGAACTTTCCAAATTGGTTTTAACGAATAAAATGATTGCTGAATTTGAATGCGACTCTAACATATTCCATTATCACAACAATAAATATAGAAAATTCACTTTTTGTGAGAACAAACAAGTTTTAGGCTGGTTACTCATAAATAAAGAAGAAGGTTCTGACTTAGCGAATATGAAACATGAAGAAATAAATGAGTTAGTTTGTGTTGTTGGGAAAATAATTATTGAAAATGAACGTTTATATGATGTGAGACAAGAAGCATTGAAAATAGAAAGTTTGTCTTATGATGAATACGTGAACTATGAGTATTTAAACATGGTACAAAATTTTCATAAAGACTTTTCATTTTTTATCCACGACAATGTTTTGCAAAATATTTTGGCTTTAAAAAAATTAATCGAATCGATGTCTACTGAAGATGTAGAAACAAAAAAATTAGTATTAGAAACTTTTGATACCTTAAATAAAACCTTTAGGGATAAAATATTTGAACTATATCCTTCTGCGATTGAAACTGCTCCTTTATCACAAAGTATTCGAATTCTTTGTGATAAATTTAATAAGGAACATGAATGTATACTTGTTCATTTTTATTGTCCACAAGAAACGCATTTAAAAAAAGAAGAGAAGTTTCATATTTATCGAATTATGCAAGAATTACTAACTAATGCTTTAAAACACTCTCAAGCAACAAAAATTTTTGCTTCACTTATTCAACATGAATTTTACATTGAGGGTATTGTAAAAGATGATGGTATAGGATTTGATTATAGCAAAATAAAGCTTAGAGAATTTGAACATGAGCATTTTGGTATTTTATCAATCAATCAAGAAGTTCATTCATTAAACGGAAAAATGAAGGTGTCATCTGTAAACCCGCATGGGACAAAATTTACAATAACTTTACCGATTGTAAAGGAGGATATAAGTTCATGAAAGTATATTTACTAGATGATCATGCACTTTTTTCTAAGAGTCTGGAAATTGCATTTCGACCAATGGATATCTCAATTATTAGCTTTACTGAGCCAGAAATATTTTTAGGTAAACTAAAAAATAATCAACCAGATTTAGTGTTATTGGATATCCATATTGGAAAATTAAGTGGATTTGATATATCTAAAAAGATTCTTAAGAATTTTCCGAATCAAAAAGTGGTTTTTTTATCGGGCTTTGATTTAATTGAGTATAAGAATGAAGCAATAAAGTCAGGAGCATGGGGACTATTAAATAAAAATGTAACAATTGAAGAACTATATGATGATTTAAAAAAAATACATCATGGAAATAATCTTCTACCCAAGTGCCAAAGTACATTATATGTTCTGAGTGAACGAGAAAAAGAGATACTAAAATGTGCGGCAGAAGGTCTTAGGCAACAGGAAATAGCAGAGCGTCTTTATATTAGTAGAAGAACAGTAAACAATCATCTTGTTTCCATAAATAATAAATTAGGGGTGAATTCAACTGTTTGTGCAATTATTCAAGCTATTGAATTGGGAATTATTAGAGTAAAAGGATATTGATACTTAAAAAATATGTCAATGTTTACGGAGTGCCATACCCCATATTATAAAGGGTATTTTTCATGATTTAGATTATAACCAATGTTCAGTTCAACTTGTTTGTGGGTAGTAGAAATTGATTTAAGTGTTCTCCTACCATTCTATTCAAAATATTCAGTCTGTTTTTTTATGTGAAAAATAGCACAATAGTTGTGTAGGACAATTTATTTGAATTGCAAGGTGAATTTTTATTAAGACTTTTTTTTGAAATTGAGGAAGAAAGGATGAAAAGTATTTAGTACATCATAGCCAAAAGCTATCGATTTATTTGTTTATTTGCATCATTGCAGCGGGAACGCAAGTGGGCTTAGCTTTCGTCTATCAGGCTATTTCTAAAAGTGTACTTGAAGGGAATTTGCAAAGGTTTATTCGTCTTTGTTTTTTTGTACTACTATATCTTTTATTCGATGCGCTTATGGACTATTTACCAAGGCTTACAAGAGCTCGATTGGTTCAATCGGTTACGATGGATTTGAGAAATAAGCTTGTAGAAAACGTTGAAAGTACATCAATAAAGGATATGAATCAAATAGAGAGTACATTCTTTATAGCAAGGCTTATTAATGAGTTGGAAGTTGTTGAGAAAGGGTATTTGAATCCTTTAGCCAGAATATTTTTAAGTGTCTTTGTGTTCGTTTTTTCTCTGATTTCTGCATTAACCTTACAGAACTCTTTTACACTAATTGTGGTTGTATTGTCCATTTTTCCACTAGCAGCACTTTTTTTAGCAAAGAGAATTTTATCTGGAAAGAAAAGTAACATGCTAGATAAGCAAAAGCGATTTTTAGAAAAGTATGAGGAATTGGTATATAAATTTTTAACGCTTAGGATATTTAATAGTTTTCCGTTTATCAATAGACGATTATTTTCGTTAAACGATAGGCTAAGGGATTCTAAAGTAGACTACGCTTCAGCTCAAGGTAAAACGTATGGAGTATCTTACGCTTTAGGAAATATCGTGTATACCGGAACATGGATAGTAGGTGGGATTTATGTTATTACCAGCTCGTTAACCTTTCCAGAATTAATAGCAATGACTCAATTAATGAGTATGATTGCTGGTCCAATTCAATATTTTACTGACTCATTTCCAGAATTAGTTTCTAGAAAAAATTGCTGATGATTTGATTGATTACATTGAGCAGGACTCCGCAATAAAATCCAATAGTTTCGAAGAATATCAGTCATGAATTTTAAATAATATACAGTCTAGTTAAGGATCCCAGCTCTTGATTCAAAGTACAAGCTTGTGGACAATTGAGTTTCTTGCACTTTTTTTGAAAATAATTGTTCAACGTCTTTCTAAAAGCTGTTTTTTCTCATAGATTTATATTTAATGATCGCTATTCGAATTTTATATTGAAGCACTCAATCAGTATTTTTTCTATACTAGTAGTGCATATAGTTAGTATGTTTTTTAAAATGGATATTTTTAAAAAGTTAAGATGTGAACTAATAAGGAATTGATTTAGACTCTAAAAATAATTAGAATATATGTAAGAAAGTTGTTTTTTAAAAATGATTCAAGAAAATAAGTTGGTAAAGGAGTGAGTGATATGTACAAAATTGCATTATGTGATGATGAAGCGTTACAAAGTTCAGAGTTAGAGAAGATGATTGCAGAATACTTGGTTAATCAACAGATTGAATTTGAAATTGATATATATGAACGAGGGGAATCGTTGTTGAAAGCGATTGAGAAACAGTTGCTTAGCTATCAAATTATTTTTCTTGATATCGAAATGGCGGGAATAAATGGTATAGAAACAGCTAAAGAAATCAGAAAACAAGATCAACATGTGTTGCTAAATTACATTACAAGCTACGATAAATACAGTATGGAAAGCTTCGAAGTGTCCCCCTTTAGATATTTGTTAAAACCAATCGAGAAAAAAACAATTGAAGCATTGTTAGATTTGGCTGTTGAAAAAATTGAATTGAGCAAGCGCTATTTATTCGTTAAAAGCAATAGAGTTCAGCATCAAATTTGTTACGATCAAGTTGTAACGATTTCGTCAGAAAAAGGTAGACAAATTAGAATTGAATTATCCAACGAAGTGGAAGACATTTTATTTTATGGGAAAATAAAGGAAATGGAAAAGACTCTGAATGATTTATTTTTTGTTAAAATTAATTGTGGGACAATTGTCAATATGAACTGCATAACAATGGTAGAGGATAGTCTAATTTATTTAAATAATGGAAAGCAAGTAACGGTCAGTAGAGGAAAAAGAAAGTTTTTTTCACAGAGATATAATCATTTTGTTGAAAGATCAATTGGAGTATGAGTGAATTTCTGATGATTTTATTAGCTATCTTTTTAATTGGACTTCAAGGTTTATATATCGCATTTTATTTGACAAGTTTTTTAGAGTTGAAATATAGCAGAAAAGCATTTTTTTCTATATGTACTTTATTGATTTTAGTTTCTAAAATTAATGTAAATCGTGGTGTGGAAACTCTTGAATTTAGATATTCAATTTTTGGGATAATTGCCATGATGATTATCAATTGCTTTTATGGTTCTATCTCTAAAAAAATATTTCATTATTTTTGTATTGTCTGTTTATTTTGGTTTCAAAATAAACTTTTAGTCTTATCTCAAGGGAAAGATCATCCAGATATCCTGTTGCTAAAGTTCATTCTCTCGTATAGTTCTGTTACTATTTTAGCCATATTGATTGTTGCTTTCTTATACTATTTTAGAAATAAGCATGAAATAGGTTTGGAAAACAAAGAATATGTGATGTTATCAGTTGCTCCTTTTATTTCAATTTTGTTACTTATGTATCCTTTTGCTTTTAGTATTTGGGAAGAAATTTTATTTAGTTTTGCCATGATGGGCATTAATGTAATGACTATTTTTTTATATAACTATTTGACAGAAAAGACTTATCAACTACAACAACAAACTTTGTTGAGTGCTCAAAATCAACATTACGAAGAAGTTCTGAAGAATCAGCAAGAATTAAGAATCTTAAAGCATGATTTGAAAAACTTATTACTTGGATTACGTTATCATATTCAAAAGGGAAATGTGGAAAAAGCCAATTTGATGTTGGAAGATATTGCTGCTGATTCAGTTTATTCTTATAAATCTTATACGGAGTGTTGGCCGATAGATACCGTATTAAATAGTAAAATTACTCAGATGGAAAAAGAAAAAATCAAATTTTTCTTAGACTTAAAAGTACCAGCGGATCTTAAAGTGGATGGAATAGCAGTAGATATTTGTGCAATTTTAGGAAATGCATTAGATAATGCTTTAGAAGAATGTATTAGAATTGATACTTGCTTAAAAATAAATATTCACATTTATTATCATGAAAGAAAACTGGTTTTTAAGATAACCAATCCTACAAAAATTCAGAGTTTAAATATTTCTGGTAAGTTGATAAAATCTTCCAAAAAGTTGAATAGATATGGGAGGGGGATTAATAGTATTAAAGAACGAGTAAAAAGATTGCATGGTTATTCAGATTTCTCATGGGAAGCGGACGAGTTTAAAGTCATCATTATAATACCAATTAAATACAATAAATGACGAAAAAACTGCAATTGCTTAAAACTACTGATGTGCGTAATGCATTCATTCAGCAGTTTTTTTAATTTTTTGAAGGTTTCTTTTTTATATTTTGATCAGAAAATTTTTTTATCAACAATTTAGTACATAAAATCATACAGATTACGACAAGAAAAGTAAAAATTAACTAAATACAGATATACTTACTTTACCAATAACAGTTAAGGCCTAAAGTTGTTGTTTGTTGACAATATTGATTGGAAAGGTGGTGAGATATCATGTTGCTATTCGCTTCCAAAAAAGGGAAAAAAGCCGGTTGTGTATCAGTCGGAGCGATTTTTTGTGCGTCAGTGGGACACTATATCAAAGAAATTAAAAGCACTGTTTAACAAAAAAATCTTGTTTGAAGATAGCGGTAGGAAAGAATAGCTGCTTACCGCTATTTTTTGAAAAGGGGTGGATGAAATTAAAAATAAAGTGCTAAAAACATATAATCAGAAAATACAAACTTTGTTCATCTGCATTGGGATTTCAATTTTATCAGGTGTGACATTGCTAACTACGCTACTCACGATGGCAATAGTGCCTGTTAAATCAAATATTTTACTTAAAGTGACTTTACCAACTGTTATTGCGCTTGTTATCATCCCTGTTATTTTAGCCAAATTGATTAATAAACCTGATAAAGTCTTTTTAAAATGGAATGAAAAAGAGTTAGTGATATCATGCATCGCAATATGCATTTTTTCCGGGTTATATTATGTATTTAATGGGACAAAATTTGGGGAAGTTACAATACTTTTTTTATTAGCACATTATTTCATTGCTGCATTTTCAGAAGAATTTTTATACCGACATATTATTTTAAACGAACTGTTACAATCATGGAATGTTTTTTTTAGCGCTTTATTGTGTGGACTTATTTTTTCGTTGCTTGGACATATTGGTGATAGTCCTCTTGATAATTTATTATATCGGTTTCCCTTAGGTGTGTTTTTTTCAATTTTCAGACTAAAAACAAATTCTGTTTTATATACATCAGTTATACATGCATTTTATAATCTTTTATTGATTATTGGATAAATTAAGCAAGTAGAAGAGGAGTGAATTGATTGTGAACGGATTTAAAGAAAAAGCTATTTATGCTGGTCCAATCATTTTTTTGGGGTGGTGGATATATGTTGCAATAGAAGTAACAACATTTAATTTTCTTTCAGCGTTTGCCTTTATTGTCATTGTTCCAATATTACTTTTCTCGATTATAGTAGCACGTATTGTTAATATGGTTGCCCCTTTCCAAAAGAGAAAGAATCTTATTCTTATAACTGCTTCATGTATATACTCGACTTTCTTTTACTTCATTGTGAATGGACTAATTAACGAGACTATTGTTTCAACTATCGTAAAAAATACTAATAGAATTAGTGGTAATTTAGAAGATATGAGTATTAGTAATATAAGTTTCAATAATGATTTATCGTCTATAGTTATGATTTTTTTTATAGTTCTTGTTTTTACTAAAATATTTCAAGTGATATTTAGTAGAAAGATGGTGAAGTAATTATGTATATGAATTCTCGTATAGGTCATTTAAAAGTTAAAGGAATTGATATGATTTTTAATTTTGATAATGGTGTAGTAGCAGGAATTGATTCTAAAGGAGTAATCTTTTTAGACGGTATAAAAAATGGGAATGAGTTTCAAAAAGAGAAACTATCAGCAGCAGAAAAGTTGTTTGTTCAGTTTCTATTGGAGAATGAATTTATTTCATATAAGCCGTTCCAAAAGAAAGAACAAGTTATGACAGCATATATTCATCTAACAAATCAATGTAATTTGCATTGTGTCGGTTGTTATTCGTTCGATGATAAAAGAAATAGAGCAGAGGATATGGGGTACGAAGAAATTTGTGTGGCAATTAAAAAACTAGCAGATATAGGAATTGAAAATCTTGTGTTTTCTGGGGGAGAACCTTTGCTACGGAAGGATATCACAGAAATTGTTCGGTATGCAAAAATTGAAAGTCAGCTGCGTAACATTGTATTGATAACAAATGGCACAATTTACAATAAGGAGAAATTAGCAAATATATCAAAATATGTAGACACAGTTTCAGTTTCAGTAGACTCTTATGCGGAAGATTGTCCCGCGTTTATAAGAGATGAAGGGATTTTCAATAGGATAGTTCGGACAATAGAATTTTTAAAAGAAAGTGGAAGCAAGGTAAATATTCTACCAACTGTGCATCATTTGAATGCCAATAAATTGAGTGAATATGTAAAGCTTGCCAATCAGCTTGGAGTTACGATGAGTTTTAGTATCTTGACCGCTTGTTTTGAAGGGGAAATGAAGCAATATTTACCAAGGTCTAAAGATATTCAAACGATTAGTGATTTTATGCTTCATACGGACATATTTATTGAAGATACATCTATTGGCGGAGAAGTGCTACAAGCAGAAAATTATTGTGGAGCAGGAAAGACAATGATTTCTATTGGGACACAAGGAAATGTCTATCCTTGCCATATGTTGATGTATGAAGAGTTTTGTATTGGGAATATTAGAGAAGAAACAATTACAACTATGAGGGAAAAAGAAAAAAAAGCAAAAATATTTTCTTCTTTAGAAGTAGATAATTTAACCGGTGGATGCAAAGAATGTCAATTTAAGTATTTCTGTGGTGGTGGTTGTCGTGCCAGAGCGTATCTAAAACACAAAGACTTATTAGCGAAAGATCCATATTGTAACTTATTCTATAATTATTATAATGAAACGACAAAAAACATTTAAAAATCATGCTATGTGCTAATGAATTCATTGTTTTGAGTCACTTAAGGAGTTAATAGATGAATAAAATTGTAGGAAAAGAAAAAAAATTAATTATGATCTTTTTAGTACTTTCATTTATTGCGAGCACTATTGAAATTTCATTTGCGCCAATTATTCAAAGTTTTATTGATGCATTAACGAATAGAGAGTTGAATATGGTTGGTTTGTCTGTACTTTTATTTTTCTTGTTTATTTTCTTCAACTTCCTCTTTCATTATTTAGCTACAATTATAGAATTCAAGCTATTAAAAAGAATTCATCTCATATCAAAAAATCAAATTATGACTAATTTTCTTAGACTAAATCTTTCAATATTTAGAGAAACAACAATTGGAGAAAAGATTAATGTCTTTGACTATAATTTAGAAATTTATGAACAATATTATTTAGAAAATATTTTTTTGGTCATTCAAAATTTGTTTGTTGTTAGTATTTCCTTTGCCTATCTTTTATATTTGAGTCCGATGATTAGCCTAGTTCTATTTGTATGTGCGCTCTTATCGTTTATTATTCCTTCAATAGCTAGTAAAAAAATTGACTCTTTGACTGAAAAAAACTCTAAATTGAAAAGCAAGTATTTAGATGTATTGAAAGAAATCTTTGGTGGCTTTGAAGTAATTAAGTCATTTAAAGTAGAGAAGAATTTTAATGCTAAACATTTAAAGGCTTTAACTAATTTAGAACAGAATAATCAGCAATTGAAAATTCAAAATAACCAATTTAATATAGTGATTGGTTCAACACAATATTTAATTTTGATTGTCTGTTTTTGTGTGAGCGGATATTTAGTTATTCAAGGCAAGCTTTCTTTAGGAGAAATGATTGCCATATCACAAATAACCAATATGGTTATACAACCTTTGCAACTTTTAGGTGGTGCTATTGTAGAGATTGCGGGAAGTAAAACTATCAGAAATGATTTAGAGCAATATGTTGGCACACAACAGAACCATAACAAAGCAAAGAAAATAATATCGAATGAATTTAATGTGTTAGAACTTGAAGATGTTAGTTATCCTGTTAATGGTGCTTACAAAGTCTTAAAGAACATTAATTTACTTTTCGAAAAAGGAAAAAAATATGCAATTGTGGGATATAGTGGTAGTGGGAAAACGACTTTACTAAATATCATCGCCCAATTAATAGACGATTATACAGGAAATATTTTATACAATGGACAGAAGATAAATGTAGGTCAAGAAATTAATTACAATACTGTATTTGTTCATCAGGATACATTTATTTTTAATGAAAATTTGAAGAACAATATCACTTTATTACAAAACTATGCTGATTCTGTAGTGGAACGAGCAATACTTTTTTCAGAATTAGAAGAAAAAAATAATTGCATGGGTGAAACAATTGTTAATGAAAAAGGTGTAAATCTTTCTGGTGGAGAAAGGCAGCGAGTAGCAATTGCTAGAGCTGTTATACGAGATGCACCAATCATATTGATGGATGAAATTACTTCTGCATTGGATTACAAAACTGGACGACAAATTATAGAAAAGCTACTGCTCAATAAAGAAAAAACAATGATATTTGTAACACATGATCTTAGAAAATCATTTTTGAACACAATGGATCAGATTATTTGTTTAAAAAATGGAATAATCGTCGAACAAGGTGGCTACACTGAACTTTATCAAAAACAAGGTTTTTTTTATAGATTAAGCAATGCTAGTTAGTTTAAGGAGAATGAGCATGAATATAATTTTGAAAGTAGAGAGTCTGTCAAAAAAATATAATGAAACAACTATTTTGGATAAGGTATCATTCGGAATAAATCAGGGAGAAATTGTTGGCTTACTCGGAAGGAATGGTTCTGGTAAGACGACTCTAATGAAGGTGATTTTGGGTCTCACTGCATTTGATGGCGGAAAAGTTCTATTTAAAGAGAAAGATAATTATTTAGAAAAACCTGAATTAATGAGTGAGTTTGGCTATTTATTAGACTGTAAACTTTTTGAATATTTGAATGCCTACGATAATTTATATGTTTTTGACAAATACGCTAGTTCTAATAGAAGTAAAAAAGAACTACGTAAAAAAATAATTGAACTATTAGCGTTTGCAGATTTGCCCAATGATAAAAAAGTAGTTAAAGGTTTTTCTTTTGGAATGAAACAGAGATTAGGACTCGCGCTTTCTTTACTTGAAAATCCAAAGTTTCTACTATTAGATGAACCGTTTGTTGGTCTTGATCCACTTGGAGTAGAACAGTTACAAACAACAATTTTTGAAATGCGAGAGAAATATGGGATAACTATTTTGATTTCCTCGCATCAATTATCTGAAATAGAACAGATGTGTGACCGTTATCTTTATATCGAAAGCAAACACATTAAAGAAGTCCCCAAGGAGGAAAATATAAAGATAAAAATCACTTTGAAAGCGCCTCAAAAACAATTAATTCAAGCGCTAAAAAATCAAGTTTTGATAAAAGAAAACGAAATTTGTTTGAACTATGACATTAGTTTGCTTAATGATCTGTTGAAATTCATTTATGCAGAAGATGGAGAAATTGAAAAGTTATCTATTGAGAATCATAATCTAAGTAGTCTATTTAAGGGTGAGGAATGATGAAGAATATTATTCAAGCTGAATTATTTAAAATGTTTAAAAGAAGGATATTTATTGGGATTTTGTGTTTAAGTAGTTTCTCTCTATTATATGCACTAGGAATTTATTTTAAATGGCAATTTATTGTTATTGATGGAAGAGTAGATATAATTTCTTTTTCTACTAGTATGTGGGCGTTATTGATGATGCTTGGAATTCCTTTAGTGCTATTTTCATTTTTAGGTGCTTCTACTTTAGGAGGAGAAGTGAGTGACGGACAGATCCTTTTAGAAATTATTCGAACGAAATCTCGAGGGAAATTGGTCATAGGAAAATTTTTTTCGGTATCTATAGCTTTATTAATTTGCTATTTAATGAGTTATGTATTGTCAACACTATTTTATATCATTTTTATTTCCCATTCTGAAAATGGAAAAGGGATTCTTCTTGATTTCAAAGATTATCATCTTCATTTGGTTCTTGAAAGCATTGTTGGCTGTACTTTCTTAGTATTATTTATTGTTATTGGTATGTTATTTTCCATTAATTTTGGGACTTTTCGCGCAGTCATATTTTCTATGCTAGTCTATGTTGGATTAAAATTTATTTCGAATATTGAAGCAATCAACAAATGGTTACCTGGCTATTTCACATTAGTAGAGGATAGCGACTATTCGGTTGCGCTTATAATATATCATTTTGCAATAATAGTGGGAATCTCTATTTTGTTACTTGTTAGGATAAAGAAGCAAATGAAGAAAAAAAGTTTATAAATATTTTTTGTAATAGGAGATTTCAATAGAAGAATCTAGTCTAAGAGTTAAATATGACAGTGAAATAATAGAACTTTTCACAAGGAATAGGTTTCCAGGGGGAAGGCTAGCTAGGTTAGGTAAATAAAAAGTCTTGTTGCTGTTGATTTAACAACAATAATGAGGCCTTTTTATTTGTTTTTTAATTTAGAAATGGAGATGCTTTTTTTGAATCCCAATATGTGTGTAAATATCCATTAGAAATGAGCAAGGGAAGGTGTATTTTTTTAGAATGGCAGGTGGTTATTGGTAACACGCCAATAGTTTTAAACTGGTCAAAAAGTGGTGAGGAAGAATCAGGTTACTCTTTAGTAGCTGTTTATTCGGATGCAGAGGCACAAGATCATTTATCGAAGCATGTTTATTTCTTTACCATTAATTCAGGAGTACCCAAAGTGTTAATAACTAGTCAGAATCAAGGGAATCCGAATAATTACTTATATTTTAAAGAAACAGAGAATAAAGGGCTTAGAGACGTGGTTAATAATATTGTAAACAGTGATGTATCCGTTGATAATGTTAAGTCAAAGGCTACCATAGATGGGTAACTGAGCTATTTTATCAGTAACTACGATCAATTACTGAATAAAGGTTACATAACAACTGAAAACGATGGCACTGGTAATAGGATTGAGCCTATTCCAAATGATCAGCAAGCTATATCAGAAGCAATAGAACATCTGAAAGAATCAGTCTATTGTTCAGCAGAAGGTGGGAAAAGGGATAACAGTCAGCTTAAAAGAGCCACTGAAAACGGAGTACACTCTTACTCTAATTGATGGACAACCAATTCAAGCTAATCATATCTCCGGTGGAATCACACAAGGAATTGAATAGGATAGAGAACCCTCCCCCGTTGTTTTGTGACCGTACTAAGGGTATCCATTAAATGAGCTACAGTGCTCACTTGGGGTACTCTTTTTTTGTCTTTTGTAAAAGGTTAATAAGTTTTAATACATGAAACGAAATGAAATACAGTTTTAAAAACATTGATATACAAAGGTTTCTGTGTTTCATATGTAAATGAAACGAAAAATAGTTGTTAGCTGAAAATCCTTAAAAAGTATTACATACTTGTGGGGGTTATTGCAGATGAAACAGACCTACAACTATTTCAGGTTATAATGTTTAATACCCATAAGTTTTTATTGTTAATTGATTGAGTAGATGCAGAATAATCCTCCCATAAAATAGAATTTTAAGCGATATTTTAACATAAAGAAAGGTCATTTTCATTTTCAAATTTAATGGATTTAAATAAATACTTATATATATCATTCTTAATATGATACTATTTATTATAGATGGGAAATTCACAATTGAGGTGGAAAAATTGTCAAGTTACAGAGTAATAAATTTAATATTTAAAAATGGAGAAATATCGAATAAACTGGAAAAAATTCATATTAATGTTTTAGAGAATAATCCGGTCACTTATATTTATTATAACCTTAAAAAGAAAAAAATTTATGTTGGTGAGACTAATGGATTTCGTAGAAGACATTATGAACATCTGATTGAAACCAATCCAAAAGTGGATTATAGAGAGTATAAAAATTGCTTAGTCATATACTCCAGTCTATTTGATAAATCGTCTATTCTAGATTTGGAATCATTGATATTAAACTATATGGTTGCTGAATCTGATATGACAAAATTTGTACTTGCTAATGGAAATAATGGACAAACTGAGTTGGTATATAAAAATAAGGAAGAGATATTAACAGAAGTCTTTTATAAATTATGGAGTAATGAATTACATACACTGGGATTAGTGGACAATCCCAATATCGAAGAATTAAGAGAAAGTTTGTTATTTAAATATTCTCCATTCAAGCAGCTATCATCTAAACAAAAAACGATTGTTGAAGAAATTGAAAAGGATGTAACTAAAAAATATTTAGTTGAAGCCCCAGCAGGATCAGGGAAATCCGTTCTTTTTACGAACTTGGCTTTTTCTTTAGCTGAGAAGGATCCTGCTTTAAAAATAGGATTAATCACTACGGGAAACTTAACTAGACAGTTCAACTTAATTTTTAAATCAATAGGTTTGAACGAAAAATTAACAGTTAAAACAGGTTCTCAATTAATAATGGATGCAAAGAGTAATGGCAAAAAATACGATATTATTATTGTAGATGAAGCTCATAAATTGAAAAAATACTATAGAAAGGGGCATCCAAATGCAAGAAAGCATCTTAATGAAGGTGATGAAGAAATCACTCTTCTAGAAGACTTAACAAATGGATTGGTTTTGTTGTATGACCCATATCAAGGTATTAAGCCTCAAAATATCCGACCTTCAGAAATTAGAAAACTTACAAATGATTATCAAAATTTATTGTTGATGCAACAGTTTCGAATTGGTGGTAATGGGGATTTTTCAGGAGAGGATTTTCTAAAAGGAATCTTATATGGTCTTCAATTAAGTGAGGATAAAGATTTTAATTCAAAAGTTTTTGAAGAAGACTATTTCAAAATTGCAGGTACATTTAAAGAAGTCATTGATTATGTAGATGACTATTCTCATGCATATCCTAAAACAACCAATAGAGTGATTGCAGGTTATTGTAGAGAATGGGTATCAAACAGCGGTAAAAAAGAAAATAAAGGTAAGACAATGAAAGAATTACCATATGACTGGAATGTAGATGGTGTACAAAAAAGATGGAACTCAACCTATGAAGATTGGGTAAAAAAAGCAAACTCAGAGAAAGAAATTGGCTCTATTCACGCTATTCAAGGATATGATTTAAACTATTCCGGAGTGATTGTGGGTAATGATATAACAGTAAAAGATGGAAAAATTGTGGCGGTGCCTGAAAACTACAAAGATATCGGCGGGACACCTGTGAAAGAGGGATTTAACTTATCTGAATTAACAGAATACATATTAAATATTTATTATGTACTACTATCAAGGGGGATTGATGGTTGTACAGTCTACTTTGAAGATAAAAACATAGAAAAATTATTTAAAGAACGAGTGGGCTTATAGGAGAAATGCAATATGGAAGACTTAATAAGAGAAATTAATCAATTTAGAGACGATAGGGATTGGCGGCAATTTCATAATGCTAAAAGCCTAGCACTATCAGTTTCCCTTGAAGCTTCAGAATTACTGGAAAACTTTCAATGGAAGTCAAGTGAAGAAGCAATAGCTGATGATTTAGGTTTGGATTTGATTTCGGTTATAAAATCGTTCGATGTAGCTAAATAGCGCTCGATTCGCTTCTTCAAAATCTGAGTAGCTAGTCTTGTAGATTCCCTCCTTTTTCAATGAGGCATTGGAAGATTCGATTCCAGCATTATCATAAGGTGTTTCCTTTCTACTATAAGAATGTCTTATTTTGTTGGTTTCAAGCCATTGTTCCACTTCTCTCGCTGTGTAGTGGCTACCCAATTTAGTGTGTAGAATCATTCCTGCTGGAATATGATAATGTATTTTTGCTTTATTCAACGCTTGAATGACACAATCCATAGTCATTCGTTTTGAAAATGTATAGCTAATAATTTTTTTCGTGTGTAAGTCTATGATTGAAGATAAGTAACACCAACCATTTTTTTAGTAGGAATGTAAGTAATTTCGGCTACCGATTTGTCACAGATTGTTTTAGTAGAAAAACCCTGATTTAAGAGATTCTCTTTTGAAATAATCGGTTTTTTAGACCTTTGAGGTCTATATTTTTTAACTACAATCGACCTTAAATTTAATTGTTTCATTAGCTTTTGGACATGTTTAAGAGATACTGAAACACCTTCTTTTAATAAAATTTGATGAATCTTTGTGGCACCATAGCGTTATTTATTCATAAAAAAAAATGTTAACACCTTCTTTTTCAACTTATTATTTCTGATTTCTGTAGCTGTCAACGGTTTGTTTTTTATAAAAATAATAAACACTACTAGGGATTTTTAATAACCGGCATAACAAAGAAACAGTGTAATCCTTACACCATTTTTCGATAAATTGAACAAGCAAATTTAGGTTTTCTGAGAGAATATGGCTGCGGCTTTTTTAAGATTTCAAGTTCCTCTTTCAAACGAGCATTTTCTTTTCTCAGCTTTTAACTCCATGTACTGTAACTTTAGAAAAAATCAACTATAGAATAGAAACAAAAAAGGCATTGACGCAATGTCCAATACCTGAATAAGTCAATAGTATTTCAAAGAAATCTAGTATTCTTTTCTAGTTGTCGCTCAAAAAGAGACATGAAAAAAGCTAGTGATTCAATTACTGTTAGCATACTTATGTAGACAGTTCTTGCTATTTTCAAGACCATTTGCCTTCAGTGCCAGCCAAACAAAAAAGTGCCAAGGATTAAATTATTATAAAGTTAGGTAATCTTCTAAATCAGGACTTGCTCAGCTTTTTTATTCCCATTTTATATACTAAGTATAAATAAATCGATAGCGAGAATTAAGGCGAACAGAGAAAAAAAGCGAATGAAAATTCGATGATTAATAAATGGAGCAGAGTTGAAGTATTTTAGTAATTAAAAAAGCCTCTTTTAACTTAAACCTAGGAATAAACCAAATTTTTCATTTAATCTATATTAATTTCTTCCAGTATGTTATATGATTTAATTGTAAATGAATAATCTGACAAGATGTCAATATTTTTTGATAGGATGAAAATAAAAAATGAAAAAAATTATCGACTATTATAAAACGAGTTTAGAGCAAGCCTCTTTATCAGAAGTAAAACCAACAAAAAATAAGTCACTCCAAATTTCGTTTCAAAACTATCTTACAGGAGTTGTCAAAGAGCTAACTGAAGAGATAATAGATCGCTTATTTGAAAAAAATGAAGAAGAAATCGAAGTTTTTCTATTTCCAATTCAATTGCAATCTGGATCTGGTAAATCTGAAAAGCGATTATATCCTTTAATTATCCCAGCAAGTCTAACCAAAAGCGGTGAGTTGAAACATATAGCCTATGGTGTTCCTTGGATTCCAAGAATGTTGCTGGCACCAGTGGAAAATTCAAAATTATCTGTCATAGGAGAAAATGATGATTATCTTAAATTTATAGAAAGTCATTCTTTTCGGGAACTATCTTGGAACGAATATACTCAATTGACAAATGAGTTATATGAGTATGTAAGCAAACAAAAGGTAACTGATTTAACTGAAATCTCTTGGTATAAAAAAGTGGATGAAGAAGTTTTAATATTTAAAGGAGTATCCAATGGCGGAGCTGCTCAAAGAATTGTAAAACTATATGACTCGATAGCAAAATATAATGGAGAGTTACTATTATTAAACAATTTTTTAGGTAATGAGAATAGTTCAACAGATTCTAATTTACTACCAAAAACAAAGCAAATAGAAATGGACAAGTTCCATGTAGGCCAAATGAAACCAACTTTCGGACTTTCTCCTAGCCAACGAGAAGTAGTTCGCCATATGAATACACTGGATAATGGGGAAATCATAGGAGTAACGGGTCCGCCTGGGACAGGAAAAACAACTTTATTGCAAAGTATCATCGCATCAAACTGGATCAAAGCAGCGATTGATCAAAAACAACCGCCAATTTGTGTTGTTTCCTCAACCAATAATCAAGCGGTGACGAATGTCATTGAAAGCTTTCAAATAGATAACAGCCAAGGAACTAGTTTTGATTTGAATCACTTTCCAGATTTTCCAGAATTACATTCACTAAAGAAAAACTTCGATTTATTTGAAGACCGCTGGATTCCTCAGCTAGACAGTTATGGTTTGTATATTGTAAATAAAAAGAAATATTCTGAGGCATCTTTAGCAGCGATGAAAGCAAAAATTAGCAGTGACAATAGTGAATATTTAGAAAGAATGGAATCAATTGATTTTTCAGAACAAGCAACAGTGTATTTTTTATCAAATTTTGAACAAATTTTTAATAAAAAAGACTTTACCATTAAACAAGCAAAAAAAGAAATTCATCGTTGGTTAATAATACTATCTAGAGACTTGCATGATCTTATTGAATATCACTCAAACGCAAAAAACTATGAAGAAACGATAGCAAAACGGAATAATCGGTTGAGTGAGATTAATAATTCGATTGACGAAAATCAAAAAAAAATCAAAGAATTAAAAAACACCTGTTTTGAGTGGGAAACATTTAATTCTAAAGCAAGTAATATTTTAGATATGATTCCATACCTAAAACAAAAACGTGAACAAGAAAGAAAACAGAAATTCTGTCACCTCAATGAGCTTTCCTCAATTGAAGAGTTAGAAAGCTTATTAGAAAAAGAAAAAAATCAGTAAAAGATTTATCAGCTGAAAAAGAGCAACTATCAACGAACTATGAAACTATAAAGAATGAAGAACAACGCTTCGAACTACTCTTAAAAAGATATCATCTAGATCAAGCTCTAAGTTACGATCACCTCAATGATCATTTAGATAAAACGATTAGGTATTTATTATTTTTATTTGCAACGCATTATTGGGAAGCTGAGTGGCTCATTTCCATCGACGAAATGAATGAGAAAAAGGAACTAACTAATTCTGTTAAAACAATAAAAGAGTATCAACAGAGATGGATTAGAAGTGCGATGTTAACACCATGTATTGTTGGAACTCTTTACCAAGTACCAGTATTTTTCTCTTATGAAAATAAGCCAATGTTTAATTTTATTGATTTATTCATTACAGATGAATCCGGACAAGTTAGTCCTGAAATATGCACAGCTAGCCTGTCACTTGCAAAAAAATATTTAGCAGTTGGTGATACTAAACAAATTGAGCCTATTTGGAATATGTCAACGGAAGTAGATAAAGGAAATATTCTTAAATTACTTACAACCAATCAAAATGAAATGTCGCTATTCATGAATTGTGGACTATCAGCATCTTGCGGTAATCTGATGAAAGTTGCTCAGATTAAAAGCAAATTCCATAAATATTCTCATTTAAGCGGGGGGTTATTTCTGAGTGAACATCGTAGATGTCTACCAGAAATTATCACTTATTGCAATACTTTAGCCTACGATGGTAAATTAGAAGCAAAACGAGAAGAAAAGGAGAGTTATTATAAAGATAAACTACCACCTATGGGCTATGGACATATTATCGGGAAAATGATGCGAAAAGATAATAGTATGGCAAATGTACTAGAAGCTAGAACGATAGCAAATTGGATCAATGATCAAAAAGATACATTATTGAAAATGTATAACAAGAAAACAATTGGAGAGGTTATCGCAGTAGTTACACCTTTTAAAGCACAAAAAATTGTAATAAACAACGAATTGAAAAAATTAGGTTTTAAAGAAAATGAGATTGTTGTTGGTACAGTCCATGCATTGCAAGGAGCTGAAAAATCTGTAGTGATTTTTTCAACAGTCTATGATTTTTCTTATAAAGGTACTTACTTTTTTGATAAAAGTGTTCACATGTTAAACGTCGCTGTATCTAGAGCAAAAGATAGTTTTTTAGTTTTTGGAGATACAAATATTTTTAGTTTAGATGGGAATTTACCTTCTACACAGCTAGCAAAAATTATTTTTGCTTCAGAATATAATGCTATTCATGGGTTAGAAAAATACAATGGATTATTAGCAGGAAATGTCCAAAGAATAGAAGGTGTTTCTGCTCATGATGACTATTTAAAAAAACTGATTAATCGAACAGAAAAATGTATACATATTGTTTCACCATATGTATCTTATTATACTTTAAAAAACTATTGTTCGGGATTATTGAATTTGATACAACAAAAAGTGATGGAAGGAAAAGAGATTTTTATCTATACTTCTCCTTCTATCAATCAAAGTGGGAAGACAAGTTATAGAGACGGTAGAAAACTGTTAGAGCAGACAGGTGCTAAGCTAATTGATCTAAATCGTGTTCATAGCAAAATGATTATTGTAGACAAGCTTGCTTTAGTAGACGGATCATTCAATTGGTTTTCAGCAAGTAGAGAAAAAAATTATGAATACTATAATTGGGATACTTCTATCGTTTTTTATGGTAAAGATGCTAGTAAAATGATTGATAGTCGATTGGAATTATTGGAGGAAAGAGTAATTAAGAAAATTTAGGTGAATGAAAACTGATATTTATTTACCTAAATAGTTAATATAGATATAATGGAATAACATTTTCTATGCATCATTCAGAACTATTTATTTGTAGAGAATTGATCCAACAATTCGATTTTTTGTATAAACAAGTGATTGATAAAGTAATGAAATTAGATGAAGTAGCAATTGAAGAACTTTTAGTAAGTTAATATATGTAATTGGAGGTAACAGTATTGAGAAATGATAAGAAAGAGAACGGATTTTCAGGAATTATTCTGAAAAGAGAGAAGCAACAATTTCAGATTAAAATGTATGGACAGCGTGATAAATCAAATCAGTTAGCTATTCATATCGATACAAAGTTTGGAACTGCTTCTATGGGAAAAATATTTGTGGCGGTGGCTATAATGAAACTGATTGAGCAAAAGAAACTATCATTAGAAACAACATTGGATAATTTTTATAGTACAGATTTAAAAGAAATTGACGGAGATATAACTATATATGAATTATTGACTCATACTTCGGGTATTCAGGACTATTTTGATGAATCAATTGAGGAGGATTACGAACAACTTTGGCAAAAGATTCCTAATTACTCTATTCGAAAAAATAGCGATATAATGCCACTGTTTGTTGATAAAAAACAAGATAGCAAAAGACGGGGGGAATTTATTTATAACAACGCGGGGTATGTACTTCTAGCAGATATTATTGAAAAAATAACGGACCGTGACTTTGATCAAGTATTGAAAGACCTAGTGTTTGATAAGCTTCATATGTCAAATACTGGATATTTTGAATTAGATAATTTACCCGAAAATACTGCAATTGGCTACATAAAAAAGCAAGGTGAACAGCCTCGTAGTAATATTTATTCCATTGATTGTAAAGGAACAGGAGCTGGCGGATGCTATACCACAGTGATGGACATTTGTAACTTTTGGGATGGACTATTCTCCTATGAAATTTTATCTGAAAAGAGCATTTCAGAAATGATAAAAAAACATGCAGGAAATGAAAAAGAACAATGCGGACTAGGGGTCTGGTTGACGGATCCAATAAAAAGTTATCCATATATTTATATTGAAGGGTGTGATCCTGGTGTCTCCTGTATTTCACTGTTCAATCCTTTGGAAAAAGATATATTTACAGTTTTTAGTAATTATGAAGACAATGTTTGGGAGCTTGCTCGAAATTATTTAGTTGAAAAAAAGAATAGCATATAGAGAGAGTTGAATTGCTCAATAAATGCTAGATGTAAAGGTTCTGTTGCAAAGTTTCAAATGAAAAAGAATCTAGACTAATTATTCTATAATTTAAGCAACAATTCCCAAAAGCACTTTAATTTCTATACAGACTGAAAAGCCAAAAAGAGTTCTTTCTTTTCGGCTTTCCTTATATAAACCTCGAATCGCTTCCGTCAAAAATCGTTTATATTTATTAGAAAATCGAATCAGACAAAAAAGAGAAGAGGGCGGACGCGATACATTGATTTTTAAGCTGTTGGCTACTATGGTTACTAAAATGTTTCGTTTTTATAAGCAATGTAAGCGATCGATATATCAAAACGTATAATTAAACAACCTATTTTTAGCTTATTAATATAATCTTGTTATCCTGATGCGTCCACGTTTCACTTGTTTGCTACCGTTGATTCTGTCACATGTTCTTACTTGATTTATTGTCTACAGGTAGTTTGAATAAAATCCGCTTCTACCTCAAGGGAATTATAGTATACGGTTTCTTGGTCACCATAATATTGAACAAGTTTTCCAGCTTTTGAATCAAAGCCATTTTCTAATTTTCTCATCGAGGATCCAAATGAATAATTGCCTGATTCAATTGCTTGGGTCACCTTTTTAAATTTAGGTTTCATTTCGTCTACATGTTGCTCAATTCTTCTATCAAGTTGCTCTTTTAAAAGATACTTTTCTTGTTGTCTTTTTAAAAATTTCTGCTCTTTTTTAAGTAAATGAATCATTGATTCTGTTATTCCTTCAACACCCTCTGAAAATTGACGTTCCATATGAGTGAGTTGTCGATTAATTGATGCTAAATCCATATCTAATTCTCCTATCTACCGTAAATTTTCACTGACTCCTTCGATTAATGATGTTGTATCATAATCCATTTGCTGGTATCCTGCCGCAGCTGCACCAATTTGTTCTGAAAAATCATATAATCTCACTCGTTGCTCATACAAAGAATCCGCTAAATCCATTGCGCGCTCTTTATTAATACAATAGTATTTAGAACCGTCTTTGACTTGAACCAAATCTTCCATTATTTCGAGAACATCGCTCTCAGTCAACAACTCAAACTCTCCACTGCCCACTTGATTCACAAAATCATTCTTTATTTTTGCTAACCCTTCAGAATCTTCTTCCAGATAATCCAATAGGGCTTGAATGGCCTGATTTTGATCAATTTCTGCGATACCCTGAATCGCTCTTGCTTGGGCTAAGATAACATCTGGTTGTACTGCTAACTTTATACTCCCATTTGAATTAAACCCTCCGTAGGTCTCAAAAAAATGTCCAGCAATCCCAATTAAACCATACCATGGGTTGGAAACATCCCCACGTTGGATTGTAATTTTTGAAAAGACAAGTTTGTCAGCTGAACCAAAGTTTCCGACTAAATCATCAGCGTTGGTGAAATTCGTAATTTTTCCAGCCATCAAACCACTATTGACATTTTTTTTGCCATCATTATCCAACAAACGATATACATTCGGCGCTGAAAAAACAACTCCGCTATATTTTTCCATGCAAGCAACAAAACTTGCCAAAGCTCCTCCTAAACTATGTCCTGTTGTGTTGATTTCTGCGTTTTTATACGTTTTTCGAACTTTATTCGCAAAATTAAGCGCGGTTTCTGTTTGAGCTTTAACGGGTACTTCTATTATAACGCCAGTCTTTGGAATCATTACTTGTTTTGTATTTGATTTCAAGCCCAGCACAATTTGATTCAAATCAGCTGTAACGTCCCCATCGCCTTTACCGAACTCTGTTCCTCGATAAGCAATAACGACATTATCATAATCTGTTTTCCCTTTTTTATAGTCTTCTTTTCGAACTACCGCCACTCCCTGACAGCCATTGTTATCAGGATCATCTAGTTTTTTTACTATTACCCAATCATCAGCTATTGTCCGTCCAATTTTAGCATTATCAGAGTGATAAACCTGCTTCGCCAAATCTTTATATTCTTTATCTGTAATTTTTTTACCCATAGGAAACCTCCGCACTTTACATATGTTATACTTATCTTATTCATTGTACTAAAAACAAGGAGAACTTTCTATATGACAAAAAAAACTAAGGTAATTCTGATCACCTTTTTTAGTATTATTCTATGTATTGGAGGATTTATCATGGTGCGAATTGAACAACAAAAAAATTCTGAACAAAAAATAGCTAACTTTTGGGAAACCCAAAAACCGCGTGTCGAAAAATTCATTAAATATAACTTTAAGGATGTAAAAACTATCACTTTTACTAAAATTGAAAATGATCCACTAGGCAGTAACTTGTTTGGTTATATTAATAATGATAAAGAAATGGATTTCGATGTTTCTGTCTCTTTAGGCACAGGAGAAACAGAATTTAATACAGGAATATCTTACAGCGAAAAAATGGGGGAGTTAGAAAAATACCCGAAAGTTATTCCATTATCTGAGATCGAAAACCATAAGAAAAAAACAAACGAATCAAGCTGATTTTCTAAATACAATCAATCCTGGTTTTAAAAGAGCATGACGTTTCCACATACTTTTTTTATACCTAACAATTTTTTTCTGTTCTGTTGTAAAATTCCAAATGAGCGATCCAGGCTATTGTATCGCCAGTCTTTTGTTTATCTTATTCATTCTACTAAAAACAAGGAGACCTTTCTATATGACGAAAAAAAACAAGGTAATTCTGATCACCTTTTTTAGTATTATTCTATGTATTGGAGGATTTATCAGGGTACGAATTGAACAACAAAAAGATTCTGAACAAAAAATAGCTAACTTTTGGGAAACACAGAAACCACGTGTCGAAAAATTTATTAAATATAATTTTAAGAATATTAACTCAATAACTTATACTAATATAGAAAAAACACCATTTTCAACTGTTCAAAATGGCTATATCAATAATGACAAAAATCTATATTTTGATGTGTCTGTTTCAATAGGAACTGGAGAAAAAGAATTTGAAAGTAATATTTCACATAGCGGAAACTTAGATTCGTATGTAAAATACCCTGAATTTATCCCAGTATCCCAAATTGACAATCGTAAGAAAAAATAAACGAATAAGCACTCTTTAAAATACCCACAACCTCGATAGAAAAAAGCATAAATTCATACTTTTTTTTATACCTAACAATTTTTTTCAGTTCTGTTGTAAAATTCCAAATGAGCGATCCTAGCTATTGTATCGCCAATTTTTTGTTTATCTGATTTATAGACTTTATCAGCTAAATTTTGATATTCTTCATTCGTAACTTTCTTTTTCACAGGGAACTGCCTCACATTACATATGTTATACTTGTCTTATTCTACTAAAAACAAGGAGACCTTTTTATATGACAAAAAAAAACAAGGTAATTCTGATCACTTTTTTTAGTATTATTCTGTGTATTGGAGGATTTATTATGATACGTGTTGAACAACAAAAAAAATCTGAACAAAAAGTGGAGGCATTTTGGGAAACCCAAAAACCACGTGTTGAAAAATTCATTAGATACAATTATACCGACGTAAACAGTATTACATTTACTAAAATAACGAATAGCCCATTAGGAACAGCATTACATGGATTCATTAACAATGATAAAAAACTAAACTTTTTTGTATCAGTATCACTTGCAAGTGGAGAAATTAAATTTGAAGATGATATATCAGGTGCACTATGGGAAAGAGAAAAATACAATGAAGTTATTCCCGTATCAAAAATAGATGAACACGAGAAACAACAAGAAAAAGCATCAAATTAATCAAGAGTACTTTCTAAATACAATCAATCCTGGTTTTAAAAAAGCATGATATTTCCTCATGCTTTTTTTATACCCTTATTTTTTCAATTCAGTTGTAAAGTTTTATAATGAGCGATAATCTTTTTATTTCAAGACACACTGAATAGCCAAAAAGAGTTCATTCTTTTTGGCTATTCTTATGTAGATCTCTAATTTCTACAATAAGCACATCTTTTTGAAATTATTTGTCTTTAAAATAGTTCATTATTTTGTTACTCCAAAGTCGTCTTAACTAGAGGTTACACTAAATTTACTTGATTGAAAAACTTGGCAACAGAACCACATGGAATAATTCATTATAAAAAGTAAAAAAGTAAAGAAGAAAACCAAATATTATAATGCCTAGAATAATAAATATCTTTTTTTCTGTAGTTCCTGAGATGGTGGTGAAAAATAAAGGTTCTTTTACATGCCAATGTTTTTCATATCGAATTGCATATCTATCTGGAACAAAGTAATCTGAAAAATAGCATAAAATCATAGAAAGAATAGCTAGAAAATTAGAGTTAATAAGTGCAAAAATAAGACTCATAAAAAATGTAACATAAGAAATTAGAAATAAAAAGCGAATAAATGTTATATTCTGAACAGCTTTCATACACAACACCTCTTCTAAAAAATGGTAAGAGAAACGAATGATCGACAGAAGTTACATTGCAGTGAATAAATGGTTTTAACAGCTAAATATTTTCTGCCATTATGACATTTTGTATGTAATGCTTTGTTTTATATTGTATCACTAGATTTTTCGTCTTTAATAGATTTTAATTTGGGGCATTCATAGTTACTCATATTCATTCTCCTTTAATTTACTAACTCTAATTTCGTAACATAATTAAATGTTACAATTATTTTCCTATAAATTCCTACTAAAGTCAAATGTATTCCTAATTTTTCTCTTAGTATTAGGAAAATTTGACAAAAACAGAATGGAATAGTAAAATCGTTTAAGGAAATATTAGGAAAGAGGTTAGGAATATGAAGGAAGTAAAAAAAGAAAGAAAATTTATTATTGTGACTATATTTTTAGTTATATTGGGTGCAATAACTGGTATAATAACTCCCATGATTATTCAATACTATAATGAAAAAAACATGGATGTTTCCTATGAAATAATGTTGATTGTTTTTATTAGTATGTTAGTATCATTTTTAGTTCAAATAATTATGATGATTTTTAGAGAAAACTTCGCTTCCAAATTTAATGTTAACTATTTATTTAAATTGATTAACAAATTGATGAATGTTGAATACAATACTTTTTTGGAGAAAGAATCATCCTATCTAATTAATCGAATTTTAGTGGCAGTAGACACTCTATATTTATTTATTATTTCTAGTTTTCCTAATATGATAAAAGCTATATTTACTATCGTCACAGCTCTAGTTATTGTATTTATTGTTTCTAAACCTATTTTTTGGGTTTTATTATTTTTATTACCAATTAACTTTTTTGGCTATAAATATATAAATAAAAAATTATCAAAGAAAATGGAAACTATGCAAGCACATACAGCATCAGCGAACAAAGATTTAATCGTAACATTATCAAATATAGATAACGTTAAGTCGCAATCCAGTGCTGAAGCAATTCAAAATTTATTAAAACCACAAATTGAATATATGTATAATACACTTGCTAATACTAATAAATATGCCCAAGTAAGTAGCACTTCAATTTCTTTTATTAATCAAGTAGTACAAAATTTGACATACCTTTGGACAAGTATAATGATAATCAATCAGACAAAGCCTGTAGGTAGCTTGATTATTTTAAGTATATTAATTCCCATGTATTATTCTTCATTAAACGATATATCTAAATTGAATATTGATTTAAAATCATTAACTACTTCTCATAATTTTATTCAAAAAGAGTTAGATGAGCATAGTGAGCTTGATGGAAATATCGAAATAGATGAAATTAATTCTATTGAGTTAAAGCAGCCTAGCTTTAAATTAAAAGAGAAGAACTACAACTATGATTTATCTGGATATTTAAAAAAGGGAGATGTTGTCTATTTAGAGGGTGAATCTGGTAGTGGTAAAACATCATTATTAAGATTATTATTAAAATTTAGAAATTCAACTGGAATTAAAATTAATGGACATGATATAAATAGTATTAGAAACAGAGATATACGAAAGAATATTTCATATATTTCTCAAGATCCGCTTATTTTATCGACAACTTTAGAAAACAATATAACCATGGGAAAAGAATTAAATAATATACAAAAAAAATAATTGAAGAATCAAATATCTTAGATTCTATTTTGAAAAGTAAAGAGTGGAAAACAACGTTATATGAAAATGGTGCAAATTTATCTGGTGGGGAGAAGCAAAGAATAGCTATTTGTCGTACAATATTAAATGAGTCAGATTTATATATACTTGATGAAAGTATAAGTAATATAGATTATGAATCAGGGTGTGAGATTATGAATTTTTTAATGGACAATGCATCTGATAAAATTATTATTTTTACGTCTCATGATAAAAAATTCAAAAAATTTGCCAACAAAATAATATCTTTATAACTGAGGAGAATTTAATGTGAGTGATTTTTTAACCGTAACAGAAATAGCTAATGAATTAGGTGTTACAACAAGAACAATAAGAAATTATATATCTGAAGGAAAATTGAAAGGCAGTAAAGTCGGTGGACAATGGAGATTTCTAAAATCAGAATTGTATAAATTTGTAGGGGATATTGATAGTTTTGATACTCAAGAACTTATTAATACCATTGATAATGAATTTAGAGGGCTTTTAGTTATTAATATTCCGATAATAACTTTAGAGAAGATGGATACATTAAAAGAGAAAATTATTAAACAATATAATAATGTCTATGAAGGTAGTGAAAGAAAATTATCATATCAATTAAAATCTTCAAAAAATGCTCAAATTATTATTCAAGGAAATTATGACTATTTACTAAGTTTTGGTAATTGGATTTTTAAAAAAATTGAATTATATGAACTAAATTAAGGTTTTTTTATTACCCATATAGATCTCTATTTTGATTCAAATTTGAAATCAGGATATAATAAAGAAGCGAAAACAAGGAGATTTGCTAGTATATTTAGCACAAAGACCACTATCTGTGCAGATGTAGTGGCTTTTTTTCACTAGTGCGAATTTGTTGGCACTATTCTTTATTTACCATCTTTATCGTCAAACCAACATTAGAATAACTTTCTAGTTATACCTGAAATTACGGTTGTAAAAACAGTTATGGCGAATAAAAAAGATTTATTCAACATATATCTAGCCCATTTCGAATTGAAATGGACTAAGTTCGATTAAATAATATGGCATAATCTTTTAAAATTATTCTAGGGTTGTTAAGACTTGCTCAAATCGTTTGGAAAGTTTCTATAATGTTTTATACGAAACGAGCTTAGATACTTCTTTGAAAATATCGATAAAGTGTTATTTGAAGGATAAATTGATGAGGAAGAAATCCGTTTCTTAGAAGTATATAAAGAATGGCAAAAAAATAATTAAAGAGCAGGGCACGAGAAGGTTTAGGCTTTCTTGTTTTTCTCTATAATGAGGCGTTAATCAATGATGGATAGAACCATTGCCTGACTTTGGATAAGTGTAAACTAATTCAAGAATATCTTCAATTAGGGTAGCGCTCACTATTTTTTTCTTCTTGTCCTTATCGCTTTGATTTCGGTACTTTCTATATCTACTCATATTAAATAGAAAATAATAGAACCAATATAAATTTTTGTGATTGCTGCTTAAGCATTGATTACAAGGATTTATATTTTTTTTAGTTTAGCTGCATCGATAGAGTAAAATTTATTTAATTTAGAGATTAGTTGGAATTTTTTTGAATCTAAAATATGCATGTAGATATTCATCGTGTTTTTATCCTTTGTTGTCGCAGTTTGATTGTTTATAGCTATGTTATTGAGAAGTTGGTGAGGTAGTTTGTGAGAGAATATATTTTTGGAATTCTTTTTCATTGTGTGAAGGTTTAAAAAGTTTTGTTTGTAAAATGATGGAATATCAGTTTTTATGTTTGTATAAATATTTTAAACTTTATATAGTTAATTTTTTTATATAAACAAAGGATTTCCCAGTTTTTTCTGATATAATAAGTTAAATTTAATAGAAGGGCTTTTTTATAATAAAATTTTTATTACTTTAAAAAATAAAATAATTAGAAGTTATTATGTGGTTATGAAAAAAAGTTGCTTAAAAAATTCTAAAGATAGTTTCTAGAATAGATCTGTCAAATAAGTTATATTAGCACTTTTGAAAAGAAAGCAAAATTTTATCGGAGGATGACATATGAAAATACACAAAAAAATACTTTTGGTTTTATTATTAACGCTTAGTTCGTTGGAATTGGTTTTTAATGTGATAAGCTATTCTTTAATTTTTTATGTAATAGACCATAAACAACTCTCAATGGTTTTACCGTTTACGTTACTTGTAATTGTAGGCTATGCTTTTTTTCAAGTGGTCGAATACTATAAGGAGGTCACAATTAATCAGTACATAAAAGAAAAAATGGTTAACTTGAAGCGAAAGTTGCTCAATCATAAACTGGAAGAGTATACATTATCCAACAAAAATATTGTAACAGATAATATTTCATTTTTTCAAAATGACCTATCTCTGTATGAAGAAAACTATTTGAGAGCTAAGCTTAAGGTTTATAGTGTATTAATCACGGCAGGGGTGACTTTTTGTTATTCACTCTTTAGTAATGTTGTTTTGACACTAATCTTTATGATTTTTGCAGCTATTCCACATCTGTTTTCGAATGTTTTGAAAAGTAAGATTTCAAAGTCTACCGATGGATGGACGGATAGTAACAAAAATTTCACCAAATCATTGACTGACTTTTTCCAAAATATTTGGACGATAAAAGTATACAATGTGAAGAAAAAACAGATTGATCGTATCAATTTGGACTCAATCCACACAGAAACTAAAAAAGTAAGCATGAAAAATAATATCTCACTCTCACAATCTTTCCAAATGATTATAGGCTACACTTGTATGTTTACGCCGATAGGTATAGGAATTTATTTGACGATTAAGGGGAATCTCCCATTGGCTACTTTTGTTGCGATTCAATATTCTAGTTCTTGGATTATTAACAGCTTGATGGGAGCTTTTAAGTTAAGAAGTGTCATCCAATCCACTGCCCCAATTAGAAACGAGATTGAAGAAATAGTAACCTTCTCTGAAGAGGTAGAAACCCATTTTATAGAAGACAAAATCAATTGTATTGAATTTAAAGATGTTATTTATGAAGTGAATGATAAGACCATTTTTTCTGGCTTGAGTTTTACACTCAATACGGATGAAAAAATTTTGATCCAAGGTCCGTCTGGTTCGGGGAAGACAACGTTACTACAGTTGGTTACAAAACAGATTAGGCCTAAGTCGGGTAGTATTTACATCAATAATACTGATTTATCCAAGATAAGCACCAAAGAGATTTTAAAAAGCTTTTCAATTATTCAGCAAACCCCTTCACTTTTTAATGAGTCAATTTTGCAAAATCTGACTTTAGGGAAAAGTTTTACAGATAGTCAAATTCAAAATGCTGTTGCTAAAGCAGGCTTAAATTCGGTAGTTGAAGAAAGAGGCTTGGATTACGTTGTGGGTGAGTCTGGTAAATTACTATCAGGAGGGGAAGCAAAAAGGGTGGAAATTGCACGAGCAATATTATTTGATCGCGACATCTTTATTATAGATGAAGCAATTTCATCTTTGGACGTTACACTAGGGACAGAGCTGCTTGAAAGGCTACTTGCTGAAAATAAATTGACAATAGATATTGAACATCATATTAATCCAGAAACAAGGGAAAAATACGATAAAGTGATCCAATTATAGGTTTTAGTTTTAACAATAAAGAAAAATGAGAAGAGATAGATGTTGTAAGGTGAATAAAAGAAGAAAATCCCAATTGAGAAACGTTAAATGAGTGAATCAGTTGGGGCGGCATCTTCATTTATTTGATGTGACAAGCAAAGTGCAACGAGAATGTGTGATGAAAAATCTTTTCATAAATAGATGGAAGGAACAAAGAAAGAGGAAAAATAGCTGGCGAAAAATAGAGAATAAGGAGGAAATTCATTGGGCTTAGTGAAGAAGAAAATAAATAAACCACAGAAAGAAACTCTTTCTGTGGTTTATTTGTGATATATCGTTGCCTAACTAGCCTGATTTACAGAGCGCTATAAGCAAAAGTTTACTTGAAAAACTAGGGATAGTTTGATACACTTTTATAAATGATAATGAGATTCATTATCATTTATAAAAAGGAGGGGAAATTGTGAAAAAAAATGTTTTGTTATGTGGTGCCTTACTGATTAGTTTGTTGCTTGTGGGCTGTGAGAGTAAAAAAGAAGGTAGTGCAACAGCGAGTCAATCAAGTAATAGTGATACAAGTGTGGCGGCCAAGAAACAATCAATCACCTATTTAAATAAAGACTATCAAGTGAATATTCCTACAAAGAAAATTGTGACAGCGAGTATTGAAGCAATGGAAGATGCAGCGGCACTCGGAGTGAAGCCATTAGGTGCTGTGACTGTTGGAGGAGAAATCCCTCATTATTTGTCTTCTGCTTTGGGGTCAGAGATTGTGAATGTGGGAGATAAATTTGGACCTAATGTAGAAGTAATGACTTCGTTGCAGCCAGATGTCATTTTAGGTTCAACAAAATTTGATGAGAGTGTAACGAAGAATCTAGAAAAAATTGCACCAACGATTAATGTATCTCATCAATCCAGTACATGGAAAGAGAACCTAAGCTTACTAGGCAAGCTTTCTGGTAAAGAAGAAAAGGCTCAGAGCTTAGTTTCAGATTATGAAAAAGAACTGATGAAAACTAAAAAAACTCATGCAGCTATTTCGGATCTATCTGTTGTCATTTTACGCGTCCGTGGGGGAGAGCTGTGTTTGTACGGAAGTCAGGTTTATTATAATCCGATGCTATATGATGAATTAGGATTTAAAAAACCTGAGACAATCGACAAAGTCAAGGGACAAGAAACGATTTCGATAGAGCAATTTGCTAAAATTAATCCAGATATTGTCTTTGTTCAGTTTGCTGCAGATGAAAATAAGGGCCACGAAAGCTTTATTAAAGAATTAAAAGCGAATCCTATCTGGAAAAGTATGACAGCCACAAAGAAAAACAAGGTTTATTTTGATGTTGTGGATGGTGGCTATCAAGGAGGAACATATTTGAGCAAAGCAAAAATGTTAGAGCAACTTAATAAAAAAGTCTTGAAATAAAAGGAGAAATCGACATGATCCGTTTCAATAAAGTGGTGGGCGTGTCTCTATTACTTTTCGTAACAATCTTATCGTTTTCGCTGCTTTCACTACAGTTTAATCTTGATTTTACGATGGTTAAATTTTACGATACGGTAAGCCACTATGATTCCAACAACCAAGAACATGTGTTGCTTATGTCACGTTTTGCACGTATTCTAGTTGCTCTTTTAGTAGGAGCAAGTTTGAGTTTGAGTGGTCTTTTGATGCAATTACAGTATCAAAATGATTTAGCCGATCCTTCCTTAATGGGAATTTCGGAGGGGTCCGCTTTGGCTATTTCTTTGATGATGATATTCCGACCAGAAGCTAGTATGTTAGAAAAAATCTGCTTGTCTTTAGTAGGGTCTGTGTTAACCTCGACTTTATTATCGTTTATTTCTAAAAAATTAATCAATAATCAAAATCGTTTAGGTTTACCTCTTTTAGGCATTGTCTTGAGTATGTTGCTAAGCAGTGCGACGACTTTTATAGTGTCTTATTTCAATATAGCACAGTCAGTATCAGCCTGGTATGCAAGCCGCTTGTACCGCGTGTCTTTAGTAGATGTGTGGTATTTTCTGCCTTTTCTTATAATGGGTATTTTTTTTCTGTTGATACTAAGAAAAGAACTGAATATCTTTGCTTTTGGGCAAGATATCACAACGGTTATTGGAATGAATCGAAAAATGGTGAGTTTACTCTTATCAGGATTGGTGGTTCTATTTACGGGAGTGAGTGTTGCTGTGGTGGGAAGGCTCGCATTTATCGGTTTGGTTGTGCCACACATTTCTAAGTTGCTTATTGGAAAAAAATATTCGGATAATATTTTGCTCGTCCCAATGCTGGGGGCCTCCTTAGTGCTTGTGAGTGACTATCTATCACGGCTAGTAAATGCTCCTTTTGAAACGCCGATTAGTGTGGTCATCGCGATGATTGGTGTACCTCTATTTTTATATCTCATAAGAAAGGGGAATACATTTAGTTATGATACGTAATTATCAAGCCTTACTTTTATCTATCGGGATGTTCATCGTCTTGTTTTTTGTTGCGCTAAAAGTCGGGACGATTTCAATGAGTATATCTGAATTATTCAATCTTTTATTCTTTCAGAAAGGAACCAAAGAAGCTAGCTTGATTTTGTTTGCCTTTCGTTTGCCAAGGGTACTGAGTGCTTGCTTAGTAGGGATTTGTTTGTCCGTTAGTGGAGATATTCTGCAGAAAATTACAAGAAATACCATTGCCGATTCGGGTATTTTGGGTGTGAGTTCTGGTGTGGCGTTTGGTGCGGTATTTTACTTTTTTTTGTTAGGCAATTATCAGACATCGTTAAGCGCTTTTCAGTCTATCTCCTTAATGTCTTTTGGTTTAATCGGTGCTTTTTCCGCTTTGAGCCTAAATCTGATTTTATCGATAAGTCATCGGAAACTCAGTATGTTTCGCTTTATTTTAAATGGTATTGGGATTGGCTCAGGTTTTTCTGCTCTGGTCACATTTTTTTCTTTAAAAATTAATGCGGATGATTATTCGCGAGTGAACACATGGTTGCAAGGTTCCATTAGCCAGGTGAATTGGGAAAAAGTAGTGGATATGGGGGCATGGGTGCTGCCTAGTTTGACGCTTCTCTTTATTTTTTATCCTAAGTTAAGCTTACTACGTTTTTCTGATACTCATTTGGAAACAATTGGTTTTTCAACCACTTTTTGGCGTGTATTCTTTATTGTACTGGCTGCGATATTCATTTGTGCGAGTGTGCTAACTGCAGGAACCATCGGATTTGTAGGGCTGCTTGTTCCTGCATTGACTCGTTTGATGTTTTTTAAAAAGCAACAGAAAGGGTATCTTTATGGGCTTTGTTTTAACGGAATGACGCTACTTCTTTTCTGTGATCTCTGTTCAAAAATGCTTTTTACACCAAACGAATTGCCTTTAAATGCGATGATGGGCTTACTTGGCATTCCGTATCTTTTTTATTTATTTCTTGGTCAGAGAAAGGAGCAACAGAAATGAGAACAGAAATGAGAACAGTTAAAATAAAAGAGCGGTATCTAGATATCTATGCGCCAAAAATAATAGAAAAAGACGTTCCAATCAATCTTTTGTACGTTTTGGATGGAGATGCTTTTGCGAATATGATTGGTGAAGTAGTGAAACTTCAAACGAGAAACACACCAAAAACAGGTGTTTCTCCAATCCTAGTGGTCGGTTTGTCCTACCACGGGGAGACTTCATTTTCAAGAGAACGACGCTTTCAAGATTATACGCCTAAAAAAGTCAATCCTGTAGCAGAAAATGATCCCAGAAAAGATTTTCCTCAAGGGGGAAATCTTGATTCTTTTTTGGAATCAATCAAGCAAGCGCATCAGTTTATCCTAAGTGAGTATACGATCAACCCAGAAAAAGTTGGGTTTTTTGGTCATTCGCTAGGAGGACTTTGTGTTTTGGAAACGTACTTGAGAGAAACTTTGCCATTTGTTACAGATTATATAGCCGTTAGTCCTTCTCTATGGTGGGATCAAGAAATGTTTTTCAAGCGACTAGCCCTTGCCCCAATGATTGCTAAAAAAAATGTTCATCTTTCTGTCGGTTCGTTGGAAGGAGACATGGTTCCTCTAGCTAAGCGAGCAAAAGAGGAGTTGCTACTTTCTCAAATGACGAAAAAACTCAACTTTTACGTGGCACAAGATGAGAATCATATGTCGGTCGTGACGCAAACTATAAGTCGAAATCTAAGGTGGTTTTGTCAGTGAAAGAGACCCAAAGCTTAATAATTGAAAAGTTAAGCCTATCTTATCACCAAAAAAAAATTATTGAACAATTAGATTTAGCTTTTATAAAAGGAAAAATTTCTGTTATTATCGGAGCAAATGGTTGTGGAAAATCTACTTTATTAAAAGGGATTAGTCGGATATTAAAAAAAGATGCGGGTGTTGTATATCTTGAAAATACAGATATGGCACAATTGTCCAATCGAACAATTGCTACAAAGTTGGCGTATCTGCCGCAAAGTGCTAGTGCGCCTGAGGATGCAACTGTGAGAGACATCGTCGAGCTAGGGCGCTATCCGTATCGCAAGATGCTCAAAAAAATTTCTCTGGAGGAAAACAAACTAGTTGATGATATTTTGATGCAAACGAATTTACTTGAATTAGCAGAAGAAAAAATGCAAAACTTATCTGGTGGACAAAAACAACGTGTTTGGATTGGCATGGCGTTGGCACAGAAAACCAATATTATTTTACTTGATGAGCCTACAACGTATCTTGACTTAGGTCATCAAATTGACATTTTAAATTTATTAAAAAAGTTAAACCAAAACAATAAGTTAACAATTGTTATGGTTCTCCATGATTTAAATTTAGCAGCGCGTTTTTCCGATTTTATGATTGGAATGAAAGAGGGGCGAATCATACAACAAGGGACGCCTTTTGAAATCATGACGCCTAAAGTATTAGAAGAATTATTTTCTATCAAAGCCACAATAGGAACAGATCCTGTGGCTAACAAGCCTATTTGTCTCCATTTTGACAGCATTGAGTAGGAAAATTGTTATTTGGAAAAAACGGTTGTGGCAAAAATATGTATTTCTGAGTAATAAGTAAGCATTCACGGGAGTTTCTCTTCCAATTTTTGCTGATTTCCATTTATTTCGAAGCAGTGTTTTTTAATCAATCCTGTATTTAGATAGTAAGAGCCTAGAACATCGTTGTTCTAGGCTCTTTTCATGATACGCTGTTGGACGATAAACTAGCGATTGAGGCAATTCGTATATAGACGGAGTCCATAGTATCAAATAAAAAATAGAAACGGATGCAATTTGATAAAAATACCTACGCCAAATTTTTAGGCGCTCTTTTTATAATAGTAATGTGGCGGATGCTATAAACAAATGATGAGGCGTGTAATTTTTTGTCCCGACTCTGCGTTTGAATAGGTTAGAAAATGGGAAGTAGTAGACTTTGAAATGCTCACAAAGCTTGTTTTAAATGAGTCTTTTATTTAGCGATGACTAAAACACGAATAAAAAAATCCGTTAGCCTTTACATTGCGCAAAGACTGACGGACTTTTTTCTGTTCAACTCAAGTGGCACCTATGCTCAGTGCTCGTTTTCTAACCTAATACAAAGAAATGAAAGCACCAGTAAGAAGACGGAAAACAATGGGAATACGGCAATAGAGCCGGTATGAAAAATACTAATTAAAAAGGTGCAACTGCTAACGATGATATAGTAGCCTAGACTTAGCAATGCGCCCGCTGTCCCAACTACTTTAGAAAACTTGGTTAGTGCTAAACTCAAACAATTTGGCAGAGCCATTCCAATTCCTGCTAAAAGAATGAAAGTTCCAACGATATAGATGAGTATCTGTATGGATAAAGGAACGGCTAAAAGTACGATAACACAAAGTAACAAAGCACCGGAGAAAGCTAATTTAATGCCATCTTTTATAATTAAATTAGCTGATTTTGTTTTTAGAGCTTTGCTTGATATCCAGGCTCCTAATAGGGTGGCCAAAGCAACGATACATCCCATGAAACCATAACTGCTTTGACTAAAATGAAACTTCTGAATAAAAATGGTTGGTGCCTCGGAATGGTAGCTAAACAAAATGCCATTGAAAATTCCAATTTGCAGACCAAAAGACAGAGTATAACGATCTACAAGCATCGCTTTTCCAACTCCTAAAATCGTGCTAGTAGAAAAAGAAAGGACTTTATTCGGTTTGGTTTCCCTAAGGCTACTAACACTCCAAAAGAGTAAGATTAATCCCATTAAGACTAAAAATAAAAACATAGCACGAAAACCGGAATATTCTCCAATAAAACCACCAACTAAAGGACCAATAGCAGGGGAAAAGGACAAAGCTGCTGAGATTTTTCCAAATAATCGGTGACGATCATTTCCTTGATAACAATCTCGGAGTATTGTTTGTGTTGTGACAGAGCCAGTGCTTGCTCCAAAGGCTTGAATAAAGCGACCTATAAAAAGGCTGAGAGCGCTAGTCGAGTAAAAACAGAATAATGAACCTAGGACGTAAAATAGAATCCCAAAATTCATTGCTTTGCGACGTCCAAGATAGTCTGAGCTTATGCCCCAGAAAAATACGCCAAGCGCAAAGGCTAAAAAATAAATACTTAGTGTCATTTGTGCTAGATTTAACGAAATATGGTAACTTCTAGCAATTTCTGTTAAAGAAGGGCTGTAGATTGTTTCGCTTATTTGTGGAAACCCTACAAGACAAATTAGTAAGGCTAGATGAATTTTTTTGTTTTTGGTTACGATGTTTTTTTCCATAAGAATTCTCCTTATTTTTATAATACGGGAAAAAAACATCCTTTGATGGGAAATGGTGGAATCATGATTTTTATCCAATCGTAAAAATTCATGAGCTCACCCCTTTCTACGTAAGTATGGGCTGAAATAAATGGCTGTTTAACTGCCAATTTATTATATCAAATAAATTGTGTAATACCAATTCTTGTTTTACCAACTATTTTATAGTAAAAGTGACGAGAAAAATAAGGCGATTGGGGTAGATTTAGGGAAAAAAACATAAAGAAAAAAGCAGTTAATTTGTGATTGGACACTCTTTTTCCCTATTTGTTTGACCAACGGAATGTTCAGGATGTTTTGTCACATTCTTTGAGAGGATTCAATAGTCGTATTTCCTTCTATCCATTCGATATACTCTATTTCGATCATAGTTTTTTAGTGTTTGGGGAAAAAAGTGTAAACAGATAAAGTGTTATACGGAAAGAACCAAAAGCTTTCTGTATTTTCTATGTTAATTCTTACAGTAAACTTGTAGATTGTTACAATTCACTCAGTTTTTTTAAAAAATGGTGTATCATTATTTATTAGTAAATTAAGAAAAATGTCTAAAAAATGCATCATACTTATTAGTGATCATGGTTTAAACCAACTAGCTAGTTTTATTGATGAAGTTCTTTTTATAGAGCATGGATTAATACAAAAATCAGTACCAATTAGCAAAATAAATATGCTGTATAAAGGAGGGTTAAGCGAATATTATGACCAAAAAAAAGCAAGCAGATCAAGTACGACTTAATTTTTTCATATTTTTAGATATGAATCGAGCAAGTTGCATGGAAGTGGAAAAATTATATTTTGCGTAACATTATTTAGTCAAATTATTTCTTTTCTATTTTTTTATTTAGTTGGAAAGTTGGAAGTTGAAGATAAACTACTATCAGAGTTTCAGTCAATTCTTGCGCTTGCTACAACTGTTACGATGTGTGTGGTGTGCTTGGTTGGCGCTATTTTTTTAAGAAAAAATATTGTTCAGCAATATATTGGCGCACATAGAATTCGGACTTTTTTATACCCTATCAAGCGTAGCAGATTATTGGTCATAAAGACATTGGCTTTTATGAATAAACTATTGGTTCCTTTTTTTGTAGGAAATTTACTATTGTTCGCTTTAGAAGTCTTATTTAGCTATTTTTTTCGACTAAAAGACAGCAATGGAGAAAATCAAATACTAAATGGAATGGGGATTTGTATTATTTATACACTATTTGTTTTCTCAATTAGTCTGTGTTCAGAGATTATAGCAATTTGGAGACAGTCTGAAATTACAGTCATTATTACCACTGTTGTAGGTATCCTAATACTTTCGAATCTATCTGCTTTGGGTACAATTAATTATTTGTGGATTACCTTCATCTTTAGTAGTCTACTAGCTTTTCTTCAGATTTATTGGCTAGGGATATTATCTAAAAAAATTGATAAGGCGGATGCTTATTGAGTCTATAATGTCCTAAATGAGTTGTCATTTCTTAATCCAACACTATTTTTTTAAAAGCGGATTCTTTAAATTTTCTACTAATGGGAACTTTAATAATTTTAGTATTATCTTTTTTTAAATAAACATAATTTTTTTTGATCACTGAGACAAAGTCTAGGTTAATAATATAGGAAGTATGAACTTGAATAAACTTATGATTTAACAGTTTTAGGAGATATTTAGTCGACATATAAGTAATGTGGTGCTGTTCTTTTGTGTGAATTATTACTTGACGACGGTCTTTTTCAAAATAAATAATAGTCGCACTATTTATTCTTACTGTTTTTTTATTTTCCATAAAGCTGATGGTCTGACGTGTTTGAGCGAGAGAATTCGTGACACTTTCCAACGTTTTAAAAAAACGGTTTTTCTGGATGGGCTGTATCATATAATCAAAAGGATGCACCAAAAATATTTCTTCTAATTTCACTTGGTTTGGATTATTTGCTAATAAAATAAGAGGAATATTTGTGTTTTGCTCTCTGATTTTTTGTGCAACTTTTAGACCATTAGGAGGTAGCTGTTCAAGTGTTAAAATAAAAAAATCGTATTCAATAGTTGGGATGTGAGCCAGTAATTTGTTCGAACTATAATAGATAGAGGTCTCAAAAAGAGTAGGATGATAATGAAATAATAAATTTTCAATTTTTTCTGCTAGATGGCGCTGATTTTCAAAAATTGCAACTTTAAGTTTCATTTTCTGACCTTCTTTCAAGTAAATTAAATTGTTTTAAATGGTTTAATTATAAGATAACATAAACTAACTATTTTTTAAATATAGATTGTATTTTGAAAAAATAAAAAAAGTAGAAGGATGACTTTGTGCTTTTTTTTGTTTCAAACATTAGTTGTCAAAGTATTTTTTTTGTGTTTTAATAACTGTAATGATAACTATTATCGTTTTAGTTTTTGTGATTCACTTATTTAGAATTTGGTAAAGGAGAAGAAAATAAAAATGAGCAAACAAAAAATAGCCTCCAAGGATTTGATTAGTATCGGTCTCTTTGGGGTACTGATGTTTATTGTTGAAAACATTGTTTCAATTGTATTAAGCCCAGTTACGTTATATATTTTACCGCTAGTTTCGGGTGTTTGTACGTTCTTTTTGGCAATTATCTACTTACTATTGTCTTTTAAGGTTGGAAAAAAATGGACGCTTACTTTAATGGGGGCAATCTTGGGCGTTTTTTATATGCTGATGGGGGTTCCTGTCATGCTCCCATTTTGTGTAATTAGTGGTTTGATAGCAGAAGCGACTCTTTTGAAAGGAGACGGTACACAGTATCGGAATTTTTCAAGACAAGCGCTAGCTTATAGTGTTTATGGAACGTTGTACGGTCTTGGAACTTATGTTATTGCATTCCTATTTGGCAAAACTTATTTTGAAGCGGTTCATTATAGTTCAGAGATGATTGGGAAAATATTTTATTTCTTGAGCTCTCCATTGTGGATGGTTTTAGGGATAATCTGTTCGTTTGTTTTGACTTACTTAGGAATGTTATTTGGTCGAACAATACTCAAAAAACATTTTGTGAAGTCTGGTTATATTAAGGAGTTTTAAGATGACAAGGCAATATAATGTTCGCATTCAATTAGTTTTTTTGTTCTTTTTAGGAATAGCGGGTTTCTTTTTTAACCTGCAACAAGCAGTGAGTATGACGTTAGTTTGTGTTCTTTTTTTAGGCATTCAATGTGTGAATAAGTCGTTATTTTATTGGCTATTAGGTGGAGGGATTCTTTACGGATTGTTTTTTTTCTTTAGTCATTACGTGACAATTCCTGCGTTAAGTTTTTTGAATGTATTTCTCTTTATCCTAATCAAGATGTACCCGACTTTAATTGTCGCTAGTTCTATTGCGCAGGTTTCAACAAGTAAGTTGATGTCGGCCTTACAAAGTTTACACTTGCCACAGACGTTCATCACAACTTTATCGATTCTTTTTCGTTTTTTTCCTGTTTTAAAAAATGAGAATGAAATGATTCAAGCAAGTACTCAGATGAGAGGAATCTCGTATAAACATCTTAAAAATTGGAGTCATCCTCTAAGCTTGTTTGAATATGCAATGGTTCCTTTGCTTATGAGAACCATTCATTTAGCCGATGAATTATCGGTGAATGGGTATATTCGAGGGATGGATAGTGGCGTAAAAAGAACCAGTATCCATGAGGACAAGTTAGCTCCATTTGATGGATCGTTCCTTCTTATTATGATAGGGGTACTAGCGGTGTTGTTTATTAAATAGAGGTGAAAAGATGTTACAGCTAAAAAATATAGAGTATCAACAAAAAGATAATAAGATTTTACATCAGATTCAACTAGAAATAAAAACTGGCGAAGTAGTTGCTTTTATTGGCCTTTCGGGCTGCGGTAAAACTAGTCTCGCTAGAATTTGTAGTGGCTTGGTTCCGTATTTTTATGATGAGGCTAGCTTTTCTGGAGAAGTTTTTTTTGATCACGTAAAATTAGACGAAGTAACTAATACGGAGTTTATCAAGAAAGTAGGAGTTGTCTCTCAAGATCCTAAAAGTCAGTTTTTTACAACTATTGTAAAGGATGAGCTGGCTTTTGAAATGGAGAATTATGGTTGTAATCCAAAAGTGATTGAACAAAGAATCCAACAGGTCAGTGAAGCGTTAAAACTAGAAGATATTTTAAATCAAACATTGGCTTCTTTATCTAGTGGACAAAAACAAAAAGTAGCAATTGCCACAGCATTAATGACTGATCCTTCATTAGTTATTTTGGATGAACCCAGTGCCAATCTTGACTTGGTAAGTACAGAAAGTTTAAAAGAGCAGATCAAGCACATAAAACAGCAAGGGAAAACTATTATTATAGCAGAACATCGTGTTTATTATTTAATGGATAGTGTAGATCGTTTTATCTATATGGAAGATGGTCAAATAGTCAAAGAATTGACTGCACTAGAAATGACCCAGCTTTCCAATGCTCAAAGAGCCAAAATGGGAATTCGCCATACAGACTTGTCTGAAATCGAAAATGAAAGGAAAAATCAGTCGGATTTTAGTCAAACTATTAATGTGAGAGACGTCCAAGCATCAGTCAAACGAAAAAAAATCCTTCAAAGTGTTTCCTATCAGCATAGAGCTGGAGAAGTCCTTGCTTTAATCGGAAAAAATGGTGCGGGGAAAACGAGTCTTGCCAAAGCGCTTAGTGGTTTGACTCACATTTCCAGTGGGGAAATTTTGCTAGAAAGCCAGTTGCTTCGAAAACGAGACTTAAAAAAATCAGTGTGGATGGTCATGCAGGAAAGCATCTATCAAGTTTTTGGTGATGATTTATTGACAGAGCTCGCGATTGGCAAACGTAATGTAGATCAAGTACAAATTGAAAAAATTTTAAAAAAAATGGGACTTTGGGCGTTTCGCAATCAGCATCCGTACAATTTATCAGGTGGGCAAAGGCAACGACTAGTGCTCGCAATTGGTCTGATTCAACAACGTGAGATTCTCATACTGGATGAGCCGACTTCTGGGTTAGATGGAAAGAATCTGACAATTATTGCGCACTTTCTAAAAGAGCTGTCCAGGGAAGGTAAGCATATTTTGATGATTACGCATGACCCAGAAATTATTTTAAAGTCTTGTGATAGGATACTTTTACTTGAAGGAGGAAAAATATCACAGGACAAAAAGATTAGCGAATTAGCTACTTCCGAGGTATTAAAGTTATTGTCTTTTCAAGAATGAATAGATGCATAACAAATAACCGGTTCTAAGAAAAGTTGAATGACAGGGTCAAGCGGAAGGGTGAGTGAAAAATTGAAAAGAAAAATTTTTGTTGGTTTTTGTGTAGTACTCATCTATCTGCTGGGTCTTTTTTTCCTGAATGTCTTTCCAAACAACAAGTATACTGTTGCGAAAGTCATCAAAACAAAAGTAATCAGCAAGCAGTCAATGACGGATAGAAATGGCAATCAGGACTCATTGACAATGCAACGTCTGACACTAAAGTTAGATAATAAAGGCGAGTCAATTATACATCTAGATAACAGCTATTCTTTGTCTCATGTGTTAGATCAACGCTATCAAGTTGGAGAAAAGGTAAGAATCCGAAAATATTCGGGAGGGCAAAAGAAATGGCAATTGATTGGAACAAGGCGAGTTGATGCTCTATGGTCTTTAATTTGTTTTTCTCTGTTTTGTCTATTGATGTTTGGGACTGTTTTTAGTCTGAAACTAGTAGGGACGACGGGTCTGAATTGTCTGGTACTCTATGGCTTGGTCCAATTGTATGCTGGAAATATTTTTAAAAATCTGACTGTTTTAACCTTTTTTGCGACAGGCGTCATGGTGGCTATTATGCTTTTTGTTCTTACGAGAAATCGGCAAATGGCAATAATAGCGATGATAGCGACATTACTCAGTATAGCGAGTGCCTATTTTATTGGGACAGTAACAATGTATATTTTAAAGGATAAGGGTCTCCACTTTGAAGAAATGGCATTCTTGACTAGGCATTATCGTGATATTTTTAAGGCAGAGCTGCTTTTAGGATGCTTGGGTGCTGTGATGGATGTGGCAGTTTCTATTATTGCTTCTATGACTGAGATCAAACAACAAAAGCCAAACATTTCGAATGTTGAATTAAAAGAAGAAGGTCGAAAAATTGGGCAATCTATTATGGGACCCATGAATAATGTGTTGCTTTTTTCTTATGTGAGTGGAGCTATTCCGACGCTAATCTTCTATTTGAGAAATAATCTGGCTTACGTTTATACATTTAAAATGTTTTTGTCACTTGAAGTCATGCGTGCACTCGTTGGAAGCATTGGCATTGTGTTGACCGTTCCCATCACGATTCGCGCGTTTATCTTTTTAAGAAACAAGAGGGGATAAAATGAATGTAATCATGGTTTTGAGTGTCATTTTGTATTTACTTATGAAAAAAATCGGCGGTAAAGAAGGATCAAAAGCTTTTTGGATTATGGTCTTAAACTTAGTCTTGTTTATGAGTCTTATTGTGTTACTAGCATTAGGTATCCCTGTATTTCTCTTGTCGATTGCTACAGTAGTTCTTTTTTCAGCTATTATGACAGTTGGGATGAATGAGCGTAATCTCTATTCGTGGGCAGCCTTTTTAGGGACTGTGACAACAATTTTGATTAGTTCGTTATTGATTACATTGACACTCCATTATTTTCAAGTACAAGGGTTCGTTCAAGAAGAAATGGCAGATGCAGATATGTTCTCGATGTATGTTGGCATTCGTTTTGACCAATTAACGATTGTGGTACTGATTATGGCGTCGCTTGGAGTTATCATTGATACATCGGTCACTCTGGTGGCATACATCACTGCACTTAAGAAAGAACAACCTAAAATAACAGATAATCAGCTCTTAAAATCAGCCATGACTGTGGGGAAAGACGTAATCATTTCTTCAATAAACACATTGTTTTTTGCCTTTTTTGGTCAAAATATTTCCTTATTTATTTGGGTGAAAGACTTGCACTATTCTTTTGATGAGATGATGAATTCAAAAGTTATTGTCTTAGAAATTATTACGATGCTTTATTGTGGGATTGGTATTTTATTGTGTGTTCCGTGTACGTTTTTATGGGTCAGATATATCAGTGGTCGAAAAAAAGTAATGAAAAATCGATTGAGAAAAGAAGAAAAAAAAAGTTGTTAAAATCGGCAAACAGTTGATGTCTAAGACAAAACTTATTAAAGTTTTGTCTTAGATTTTTTTGTAGTGGCTTTATTATTAGAAAAAGTGAGTCTTAACATTTTCGTAACATTTTAGCATTCGTTTATAAATACGCTAAAGCTATTCTTTTAATATAAACAAAAGCAAAACGAGAGGAGTGAAGGAAATGTCATTAGGAACGTTAGCAGTAGGAGCAGTTGTAGTCGTTGTCGTGGTTGCAATTGGAGCCGTTTGGTTTAAACGCAAAAAATAGTAGTGAAAGATAAAAAAGAAAAAGGAGTGAAGGAAATGTCATTAGGAACATTTGCAGTAGGAGCAGTTGTAGTCGTTGTTGTGGCTGGGGCCGTTTGGTTTAAACGCAAAAAATAGATGGTTGTAAGATTTTGATAAAAGAAAGGAAGTAAAAAAATGATGCTATTTAAAACAATTGACAATTTGTTTGTTGGGACTAAATATGGTGTTTGGGGGATGAGTGTTTTAGGAATCGTATTTTCTGTCGTTTTAGCACTCGCAAACTTTGGGATGGGGATTGGAGCGGTAGCAATTTTCATAGCAACATTTTGCTTATCTATAAGTTTAATGTTGCTGCTATTACCAAAAGGGTTAGAAAAGGGAAAAAAAATCAATAAGTATAAGTATGGAACCGCCATTTTATTAGGAGTTATTGCACTGAGTATTACTGGAATCGTATACTTTACGAATGGCGGCTTTCCAGAATTAAATTTACTTTTTGCATAAATTAGCTAACAGTTCAATGAAAATAAAGAAAAAAAAGGAGAATGGAATATGACGGACAAAAAAATAGAAAAAGCAGTAGTCAGCACACATAAAAAAATAGAAAAAACAGTAGTAGATGGGTATAAAACAATTGAAGAAGGCGCAGTTGATGGGTTCAAAAAGGTTTCAGATAAATTTGTGGAAAAATTGTTTAAAAAAGAAGATGAATCAGTGTCAGATGCAAAAGAACGATTAAAAAAACAACAAGAGGAAGTACAAAAGCAACAAGAAGAAAGAGCAGAAACAATGGCTCAAAAAAATCAGACTATCCTGGATGAAACCAATAAAAAAATAGCAGCTGCTAAAAAATACAATGGACAGTAAAAAAAAGAAATAACCAACAGGTTATTTCTTTTTTATTTTAGTTTAAAGTTGGATCTTTGATTTGAATAACGGCTTTCACTATTTCCTGTTTGTTATTGACACAACTATCTAGCGCATTTTGGATGTCAGCAAATTCAAAAACATTCGTGACAATATCCTTAACATTGATTCGACCAGAAGCGACTGCTTCGATAGCTAGTGGGTAGATATGGCGATAACGGAAAACAGATTTTAAAGACAGCTCTTTATCCATGAATAAACTAATCGGCAAATCCATGCGACCTGTTGGACTGTACCCGACAAGGACGATATTTGCGCCTTTTTTTACGGCCTCAATGGCTTGACCGACGACAAAGGCAGAACCAGTTGTGTCAATTGCCAAATCAAGCTCTTTTCCCTGCGTATACTCGCGCAGTTTTGCGACGGTATCTTCTTTTTTACCGTTGATGACGGCCGTAGCACCTAGCTCTTTTGCTTTTTCCAAGCGATTGTCCATTACATCTACGACATAAATCTCATTCAAACCGAGAGCTTTTAAGGCAAGTAATGTGACTAATCCAATTGCTCCAGCTCCGGTGATCACGGCTTTTTGGCCAATTTTTGCTTCCCCTTGAAAAGCAGCATGAAAGCCTACTGCTAAAGGTTCAATGAGGGCACCGGACATTGTATCAACAGTATCAGGTAATTTAAAACATAAGCTTGCATCGTGTGTGACATATTCTTGAAAGACTCCATCAATAGGAGGGGTTGCAAAAAATGCAACATCGGGACACAAATTATAACGTCCTGTGCGACAAAATTCGCATTTCCCACAAGTCTTTCCTGGTTCAAGTGCGACCAAGTCCCCAACTTTTAGATGCGTGACACCTTTTCCTATTTCAACTACTTTTCCTCCAGCTTCATGTCCTAAGACAAAAGGTGGTTGGACAATATAATCTCCGATAGCACCAGATTCATAGTAATGTAAATCAGATCCGCAAACTCCGACATAGTCTAATTCAACTAAAACCTCATGTTCATTTGGTCTGGGAACTTCTCTTTCGACAAAACTTGTTTGACCAATTCCATCCATGACTGCTACTTTCATTTTTTTCATAATGCCACCGTCCTTTTTATATTTGTATAGACAAGCAATAATGTCATTCTAACTGATACTCGTAGGAAAAACAACCGGATTACTGCATGGAATTTTCCCACCAAGAATCTAATTCTTGAAAGACGTCATCAAGGTTTTTACCCGTTGCAGTCAAAGAGTATTCTACCCGCAACGGCAGTTCGTTTTACTGTATTCTTAAGACAATCTTTTTTTCTTCAAGTTTTTTTAAAGTAGTAGCTAAAATAGTATTATTGATACCCGGTAACGCTCTTTTTAGTTGTCCAAATCTCATGGTTTTCTTTGTAAGTAAAAGATAAATGATTTGTAAGGTCCATTTTCCTTGTAAGATTTCTAAGGCATTTTTTACATGGCAAGTAGATTGTTGGTCTTGCTTAAAGTTTTGCATCAAAAGTCTCCTTTAGTAAAAAAAAATGTACTAAGTATTTAAATTTTGCGTACTTGTAAAGATTTATACCGATTATATAATGGTTTTATCGAAAAAGAAAGAAGTGTGAAAAGGATGGAAAAAGAACAACAAGATCTTTCGGCACAATCGGTCATAGAAGAACGACATGCAGTGAGAAGTTATCAGCCAAATGTGTCAATAACTAGAGAAAAAATAAATCAGCTCCTTCGTGTAGCTACCAAAGCCCCCTCAGGCGGTAATCTTCAAGCATGGAGATTTCTAGTCATCGACGAGACAAAACAAAAAGAAAAGTTATATCCGATTGCGTTTCATCAGCAACAAATAATAGAGGCCTCCGCCACAATCGTGGCACTGGGTGATTTAGAAGGCTATAAAAAAGCACATGAAATATATGCCCAAGCAGTATTTGAAAATAATATGCCCGAGAAAATAGCGACAATGTCTGAAGCAAAATACACAAATTTATATCAAAACATGCAATCGGATGACTTACTTCAAACGGTTACAGTCGATACCAGTCTGGCGGCAATGCAATTTATGTTGCTTGCAAAAGCAGAAGGCTTTGACACAACCCCAATGCGAGGTTTCGACAAAGAGCAGTTAGCAAAAGCTTTTAAGATACCGAGTCGATACACGCCGGTTTTGTTGATATCTTTGGGTAAACAAAAAAAACCAGCGTATCAAACCTCAAGATTACCACTGGAAAAAGTTGTTTTTTACAATGAAATGAACTAAGAGTTAGATCATAGTCAGGTAGAATGTCTACTAATGAAAGTATTCGAGCAAAACGATTTGGCACAAGTCAGCTGACACAAATAAGCAAAAGCTTTGTTATGCTGGTTTTAGTGAGAGCTGATGTTGAGAAATAAAGGTGCATTAAATTTTATTGCTGACTACTAGTTTCAATGCTTGGTGTTTAGTATAATGCATAGTAGCATCACAAAGTATAGAAGCTTAAGAATAAAAATTATCAAAAAGTAGAGAACTATAGCCAAACGAGTAATCCAGTTTTAAACAGGTAAGTTGATAACGACTCAGGCTAAAGTACAAAAAGTTCAAAAAACGTATAATAGCACAGATAGGGCATGAATTGAATATCAGTTTGGCAAGTAATATTGCACGTATGGATGAAATGATAAGACACGCGTTTTATAAATCCAATTAATTTAGTGAATCAAATGGAAGTTGGAGGGAGAACAGAATGAATATGAAGGAAGCAGCAAAGCTAACCGGCTTAACCAATGATACGATTAGGTATTATGAGCGGATTGGAATAATTATGCCCATCCCGCGAAAAGAAAACGGCATGCGTGATTTTACAGAGCGCAGTCTTAATCAATTAAAATTTGCCAAAATCATGCGACGTGCAGGTATGGGGATAGAAAGTTTAAGAGAATATGTGTCAATGATTTATGAAGATGATGACGCGACGATTTTTGCAAGAAAAGCGTTATTAATAGAACAAGCAAAAATCATGCAAGAAAAAATTGTAGAAATGCAAGAAGCACATGATTATTTGTTATACAAAGTAGAAAATTATGAAAGTCATATGAGAGAAGCTGAAAAAAAATTATAGAAAGAAATTCAAGATCAACAATAAAATAGAGTTGGGAATAGTAACAGAAATACGGAGAAACAGAAGTTTTTGAACCTAAGAAATAAGCAGAAATTTACGCTAGTTGCGCTTCAAATTTTTTATTAATTTTAGCTTATTTCTGAAAGCAATGTTTTTATTTGACTAATAGGAGCCTGAATTGTAACCTCTGAGTTATGTTCCAGTCTCTTATTTTTTGTTATATAACAAACGTTATAAAAAGACTAGATAGAAATGCGACTTTTGACTGATTCTTTAGGGAAAGGAAAAAACTATAATGCAGATAAGGAGGAGAGTTGATGAAAACTACGAGGTTAACCAACAAAAGAATAGTGATTTTTCTAGTACTAGCTACAATTTTTATGGGGGTTCTAAGTTTGAGGTACGCCCAAAATAAAAATCCTAATTATCTAGTAGGCTTAATGTTTACGCCAATGATTAGTGTGATACTTACAAGAGTTCTAACAAAAGAAAAAGCTCAAAATCTTTTTCTGCGTCCTTTTTTTAAGCAGAATAAATGGTATTATTTATTGGCATATTTCGCAACGCCCATCATTGCTTTTTCGGGCGCAGCAGTTTATTTTTTCTTCTTTCCAGATCAACTGGACTTTTTAGGGTCAAAGTTTGCTTACCAAAGCGATCTCACTACCGCGGGAGCATATTTTAAACAACTAGCAATCATTGTGCCATTGTGTATTTTGGTCAATCCGTTGGGAGGCTTACTTTCTTGTTTTGGAGAAGAATTTGCTTGGAGAGGGTATTTATTACCCAAGCTATCTGAAAAATTTTCTAGGAAAAAAGCAGTTGTTTTAACAGGATTTATATGGGGAGTGTGGCATGCACCACTTGTTTACATGGGCCTCAACTATGGTACAGATCACCCTGCCTTAGGGATTACCATGATGATTTTCTTTTGTATGGTGATGAATACAATCTTGTCTTCTCTCTTTTTTAAAACAAAATCTGTATGGGTGTGTGTTGTTGCCCATGCTGCGCTAAATGCGATTGACAAGTATACGCCAAGCTATTTATTTACCTCGATGAAGGAAGCGCACAACTTGTTCATTGGACCTAATCTTGTAGGAATAATTGGAGGTCTAGGATTCATTATTGTAGCCATTTTTTGTTACAAAAAGATGAACCAGATATAATCTGTCATCTGAACAGTAATTTTCATAGCGTAAAACAAAAGACAACCGATAAGAACTATCGATTGTCTTTTTTTCTGCTTGAATTAAGTGATAGGCTACTAAATTTACTAGGAATTCAAAATAGAATACGATATTCTTTTGGTGTATAAGTAGTTTCTGCTTTGAATAGTTTGCAAAAATAACTTTGATTAGAAAAATGCAAAGACCCAGAAATTTCTTTTAAGGCTAAATCGGTGTTAACTAAGAGATATTTTGCCTCTTTGACTCGTGTTTTCGTAATAAAATGACGAAGTGAATTGCCTGTATTTTTTTTAAAAGTGGAAGATAGATACACTGGATGGACACCAATTTTTTCTGCAATAGTCGAGTTGGAAAGGTCATCATACAGATTTTGATGGATGTATTCAATCGCTGATTTTACGATATAAGAGGTAGACGAGGCGGTATTTGTTTTTATAAGCAACGAAAATTCATTGAGCATTTGCTTGATTAAAGAATGATACTCGGGAGTGGCTTGAATGAAATCAAGTTGACGAATCAGTGAATCTGAAAGCCGGTAAGCATGTGTTGGGGAGCAGCCGTACTGAATAGCAGCACGACTAACTAACGTAATCAAAGAAACAAAACGATATTTTTTTTCGAGCAGTTTGTTGTTTGAAAGTGGGGTTTGATTAATCTTTGACAAATTGTGGACCATTTTATTTAAAATCAAGGAGTCGCTTGTTTTTAAAGCATCCATTAGATGTTTTTCAAATTGATAATGGTCGGTGAAAGTTGTCTGGAATGTTTGTTCTGTAAAGATTTTCTCTTCTTCAGAGTCCTGAGTCGCAGGAATTTCAAAGTGTCGCTTTTTTATGGTTAACTGTTTTGTATCAGAAAGAATTGCGATATAAGCTTGAATTTTTTTAAATAGTAGGGTCCAGTCTAAATTTGTCCAATTACAGCTGTTTTTTTCGGACATAATCATTATGAGCATAAAGTTTGATTTGTTGATAATAAACTTTGTTGATAGAAAAATTAAGCCACGAAAATAAGTGATGGAGAGGGTATCAGTCTCACTGTAGTTCCAAAATTTCTTTGAAAAAGCATTTAAAACATCACTCGCTTTGATTTTTGACTCAAAAATACAAACCTGCTCTTGAAATAGTGCAAAGGGATATTCAGTAAATTCGGTTAATAACTTTATTTGCTCAAACATGTAATACCCTCCAAATCGTCTTTAATTATTACTATAGATATTTAAATTATAATATAAATAAAGCGCTTTCTCAAATATAATGAGTGTAGATAAAAGAAATGGAGGAGACGTGTTATGAAAAAATTCCCAAAAAATTTTTTGTGGGGGGCTTCAACAAGTGCTTACCAAGTTGAAGGAGGATGGAACCAAGATGGAAAAGAGCCGTCTGTACAAGATATTCGCAAGCCTGTTCCAGATACTACCGACTTTAAAGTTGCTTCTGACCATTACAATCGCTACAAAGAAGACGTGAAACTCTTTAAAGAATTAGGCTTAAAGGCATATCGTTTTTCGATTTCTTGGACAAGAGTCATGTCACACGGAAAAGTGAACGAAAAGGGTTTAGCATTTTACGACAATCTTATCAACGAATTATTGGCTCAAGGAATTGAACCTATTCCTACTGTTTTTCATTTTGATTTGCCTTTTTCTTTACAAGCAGAAGGAGGGTGGGCCAATCGTGCTACCATCGATGCTTTTGTTACTTATTGTCAATTATTATTTGAGCGTTACGGGGACCGAGTGAACTACTGGCAAACGATTAACGAACAAAATATGTTGGTATTTGCTAGTCGAGCTTTGGACGGCAAAACGGCTAGTTGGAAAGAAGTCTTTCAAGGCAATCATCATATGTTAGTGGCACAAGCGAAGGCGATGAAGATTTATCATGAGGGTGGTTATCCAGGGAAAATTGGCCCCGCTCCTAACATTGCATGTGTGTATCCAAAGTCAGAAAAACCAGAAGATATGTTAGCTGCGGAGTATATGAGTGCCCTTAGAAACTGGCTATTTTTGGATCCAGCAGTCTATGGAAGATACAATCATTTAGCCATGCGAATGTTAAAAGCTATGGATGCAGTTCCAGAGATCACAGCAGAAGACGAGCAGGTTTTGAAAGAAAATACAGCGGACTTTATTGCCTTTAATTACTATAATTCAATGACTGTTGCAGCTTCTAAAAATGGCAAACAGAATGATGCGAAAGATCAGCAATCTGGCTTTTCAATACCGGGATTCTTTCAGACTGAAACAAATCAGCATTTGCCGATAACTGAATTTTCGAACTGGCCAATTGATCCAGTCGGGCTTCGTGTGACCGCAAATCAATTATATGAGCGCTATCACTTACCAGTTTTGATTACTGAAAACGGCTTAGGGCAAGAAGATACCTTGACAAGTGATGGAAAAATTCATGATAATTACCGAATAGAATATTTGGCAGCACATATTGAACAAATGAGACTGGCTATTGAAGACGGGGTAGAGTTTATCGGTTATTGTCCTTGGAGTGCAATTGATTTGATCAGTACACACGAAGGATTTCGTAAACGGTATGGATTCGTTTATGTAAATCGTGAGGATTTTGACTTAAAAGATCTGAAACGTTACAAAAAAGATAGCTTTTTCTGGTATCAACAAGTGATTCAGCAAAATGGATTAGAAAAGTAGGTGAGGTAGGTGGAGGAATATTTGGGTATTGATGTTGGGGGCTCTTTTATCAAGTACGGCGTGATCAATGAAAATGGAAACGTTTTATCACAAAATAAAATCCCAAGTAATCGAAAAGAACCAGAAAAAATTATTGAATCCTTGATTCAAATTATTTTAAAGATAAAAAACGTAAGACCGCTTGTGGGTGTTGCACTGAGTATCCCCGGTGTGATCAGTGAGAAAAGCCAAATGCTGACATCAGGGGCATTGGAAGGCTTGTATCGGTACAATTTAGCACAAATACTAGGAGATAAAACAAAGATGAAAGTTTGTATAGTGAACGATGCCAAAGCAGTTGGCTATGCGGAAAAATGGATTGGTGCTGGAAAAAATTGTCATAATTTTGTCTGTTTGCCTCTAGGGACTGGAGTAGGGGGGACGATTGTACTCAATGGCAAAGTCATTCAAGGTCGTACTGGCGCAGCAGGAGAGTTTGGACTGATGCTGATGGGACTTGGTAAAAGTGAGCCTGTAGGATATGATTCTGCTAGCTTTCACTGTGGTGCAGTTGCAGGCTTATGTCGAATCTATAATCGAAAATTGGGGAATCGCGCGTTTGAAGATTGGGAGTTAGATATTAAAAAAATATTGCTATGTGCAAGCCAAGGTCAACTTCAAGCGATTGAAAGCTTAGAAGAATTTTATAACAATGTAGCAGTATTATTACTCAATATTACGGTTTCGCTAGATCCTGAAAAAATCTTAATTGGCGGTGGAATCAGTGAGAATGAAACCATAATGGATGGAATAAAAAAAGCGCTCAAAGTACTTGTCACCCGTTATCCAGAGATTTCAGCCATAGGGACGCCTGCTATTGAGTCGTGCCAATTGGGGAATGCGGCTGGAATGATTGGAGCAGTAGCAAGAATGTTAGAAGGGGAGAGAAAAAATGAAAAATATGGAGAAGTTTATTGATCAATTTTTTGGTCCAATTGCACTTTATATGAATAAGAGTCCTTTTTTTAGAGCTTTAACAGAGGCATTTATGAAGATTACGCCGGTTACGTTGGGGGCTTCTATTTTGATGATTATTGGCTTTTTCCCCATACCAGCATGGCAAAATTGGCTGGTATCTGTGGGAGTCTATAATGATTTTGTAGCTGTACAAAATGCAACCATCAATGCACTAGGATTGTTTTTAGCGTATACCTTTGCGTATAGTTATGTCAAAATCAATGCGCCTAAGTATAATCCTTTGATTGCAGGGGTTCTCTCGCTTTCTGGATTTATGATTCTTGTTCCACAGCAATTTATGTTGTTTAATGTCAAAGAGCAACTCACACAATATCCCGCACAAGCTACAATTGAGTCTGTAAGCACGTTAAATGCTTTTTCTAGCGATTATATTGGAGCTTCTGGTATTATTGTTGCGATGTTTGTAGGGTATTTGGTAGCTCGGGTCTATATTTATTTAAATAAAAAGCATTTTGTTATTAAATTACCAGAGAGCGTGCCAACAAATGTTTCGGAATCTTTGAGTCCAACTTTTATAGCGGGTGTCATTATGATTATTGCTTTTTGTTTGCGCTTGTTCTTTAAGTTTGCCCCTTTCTTTTCAAGATTCGGCAATATCTTTTCCTTTATCACCGGAGTCATTCAAATTCCACTGCAAGATTTAGTCGGATCCCCATTATCGTTAATTTTAATTTTATCACTCGCCAACTTTTTTTGGTATTTTGGCATTCATCCGCAAGTTGTCTACAGTGTGATTACGCCAATTGTGATGGCAAATAGCGTTGCGAATATTACGGCATACACATCAGGACAACCGGTTCCTTATTTGATGTTTGCGGTTGTGGGTGTAGCTTGTGGAACAGGCTTTGGAGGTCAAGGCGCGACGATGGGTCTTGTGATTTCGATGATTACGGCCAAATCAAAGCGCTACAAAGAGATGTTCAAATTAACAGCAGCACCTTCAATCTTTAATATAAATGAGCCCTTGATTTTTGGGATGCCGATTATTATGAATCCGATTTTCTTTATTCCGATGGCGATTGGTCCGTTACTTATGGGTGGAATTGCTTGGGCAATGACTTCATTGATTGATCTGACAAAGTACAATCCAACCATTTCCTTTCCTTGGACCACTCCTGCTTTAATTAATATGATTTTTCGTGGTGGAATTCCCCTACTTCTAGTGGGAATGGTCTGCTTGTTCGTTAGTATTTTAATATGGTACCCATTTTTTAAAGTTGCCGACAAAAAAGCGCTTCAAGAAGAGTCTGGGATAGAAGTGAAAAGTTAAATCGTTAGTATAGGAGGAGCAAGATGGGCAAGTTAGGTGTTAGTTTATACCCAGAAAAAAGTAGTTTTGAAAAAGATAAAGCCTATTTAGCATTAGCAAAACAATATGATTTCTCAAGGATATTTATGAATTTACTTTTATTTAATGTTAAAAAAAATCAACTTGAACCGATAATCAAGCGAATGAAAAAAACTATTGCTTATGGGAATCATTTAGGTTTTGAAACGTATTTGGATGTCAATCCGTATACGTTAAAGTCGTTAGGAATTTCTACTGCTGATTTAGCCTATTTTGCAGATTTAGGTGTTAAAGGAATTCGTTTAGATATGGGATTTACTGGTAAAGAAGAAGCGGAAATGACAAGAAATCGCTATGGTCTTAAAATTGAGATTAATATGAGCAATGAGGATCACTATTTAGAGCGGATTTTTGATTATCACCCCAACCGAGCAAACCTAGTGGGATGTCATAATTTTTTTCCGCAAGCTTATACAGGTCTTTCAACAGAATATTTCATTCATTGCTCAAAGCGATTTTTAAAAAAAAATTTGAGAACAGCGGCATTTGTGACAGCGCCATCGGCTAAATTAGGACCATGGGAATTGCAGGAAGGGCTTTGCACAATCGAAGCGCATAGAAACTTACCATTGTATGCACAAGTGAGACATTTAAAAGCATTAGATGTTGTTGAAGACATTATTATAGGAAATGCCTATGCTGTTGAAAATGAATTAGCAGAGATGAAAAGAGCATTTCTAGAAGAGCGACTGTCATTAACAGTCGTCCCTGCTGACGGATTGTGGCCGATTGAAAAAAAGATTGTGGAAGATGTAAACCACATGTATAGAGGTGATTGTTCGGAATACATGATCCGTTCGTCCTTGCCACGTTTTATATACAGAGAGTCTCCTCTTCCTGCTAGGGAAAACAGTGCTCCAATTCAGAAGGGAGATGTACTAATTTTAAATGAGAATTATGGGCAATACAAAGCAGAATTACAAATAGCTCTTAAAAGTCGACCGAAAGATAACAGAGTAAACAAAATTGGTCAAATTGCTACGGAAGATCTGCTGTTGTTAGAGACATTGCAACCATATACTGATTTTCATTTAACCTTCAAGCGTGATTAATTCGTCTAAATAAGAAGAAGCGGAAAAGTTGTTATGCTTTTCTGCTTCTTCTTATTTAGACGAGGAATTGTCCCAAATAAAGAGATTACGAATCAGGAAAGTCTGATTCAGAATATTTATTTTAAAAAATATATGTATATTAAATTTATTTTTTAATAATTTAATCTATTAAATGGGAAGGGAATGATTTTTTTGAAAGGGTTGAAAAAGTAAAAAAGATTTATTTCTCTTTTATATAAAGCAACTTCCCCCTGATTTTGAAGAATTTGTATTTGTTTTTAGGTATATTTTTTATAAAAATAAAGGTAAATAATTGAATAAAACAAAGCGGTATCGTATCATATAATATGTATATGTTTGTATTGGGAATGAAAGTTATTTATAAATCGTATGTTATATTAGATATTCAATAGGTTATTTTGGGGGAGAAAAAATGAAAAAAAAGTCTAAACAGCAAAAAATAATAGAACTGACCGCAGCCGGAATCATGACGTTGTCTACCTGTTCTGTGCCACTTTATTCAAATGCAATAGTTGCAATGGCAACCGAAGCAAGTACTATTAACGGCAGCACGATTTCAAAAGAGAGTTTTTTAAAAAACTTTACTCAGTTGGGTTCGGCATTGAATAATTATGATGAAAGTACCGGAATTCAAAAAATGACCACTGGTTCTCAACAAGCAGGGGTTGTGACGTTCAATAATAATATTGACCTGCAACAATCATTTCATCTAGATATTGATATAAATGTAGGAACTGCGCCCGCTGCTGATGGAATCGGGATTGCTTTTTATACTGGAGAAAAACAACAAATTGGTGGTACAGCCGGTAATTTAGGAATTTATGGTATTCCTAATGCTTTTGGCTGGAAAATTGATACTTGGCAAAACAATGAATCAATGAAGTCAAATCCATTTCAAAATCCCAAAGATATTAAAGGGGAAAATGATAAAGGAAAGCAAGTTCCTTACGGTGCGTTTGTGACTACTAATGCATCAGGAATTGGCACAATTGATTCCACTAGTTATCAAAAAATATCTAATTCTTTTTTAGATGGTCAGTATCATAAATTATCCATCAATTATGATGGGAATATGGGGCTAACAGTTGATTTAGACTATAACGGGACAGTCTATCATTTTAGCAAAAATCTTAATGGAATTGTCGATCAAAATGCAGAATTACATTTTAATATTAGTTCCTCTACGGGTGGATATCCAACGAATCACTCAATTAAATTTAACACGATGACTTATACAAGTATTGCTGATAAACCAGCAATCAATAATGTTAAGGATTCAGATACCAGTGTGAGTGGTACTGGAACACCTGGAAATAGTGTCACGATCTATGATGAATCAGGGAAAAATTTAGGCACGACTACAGTCAAAGAAGACGGGACCTGGAGTATCCCAGTGGACGAAGGGACATTAAAAGCAGGAGAAAGCTTGAAAGCCACACAAAAAGCGACTGGAAGTAACCGCGATAGTGAACCGGCAACGAGCGTTGTCAGTGAAGACAAAGCGGCGGACAAGCCGACAATCAACAACGCGAAAGACTCAGACACTAGTGTGAGTGGAACCGGAACACCTGGTGATAGCGTCACAGTCTATGATGAGTCAGGGAAGAAACTAGGCACGACCACAGTCAAAGAAGATGGCACTTGGAGTATCCCAGTGGACGAAGGGACATTAAAAGCAGGAGAAAGCTTGAAAGCCACGCAAAAAGCGCCTGGAAGTAATCGTGATAGTGAACCAGCAACGAGCGTTGTCAGTGAAGACAAAGCGGCGGACAAACCGACAATCAACAACGCGAAAGACTCAGACACTAGTGTGAGTGGAACCGGAACACCTGGTGATAGCGTCACAGTCTATGATGAGTCAGGGAAGAAACTAGGCACGACTACAGTCAAAGAAGACGGGACCTGGAGTATTCCAGTGGACGAAGGAACGCTTAAGGCGAATGAAAAACTCAGTGCCACACAAAAAGCACCTGGAAGTAATCGTGATAGTGAACCAGCAACGAGCGTTGTCAGTGAAGACAAAGCGGCGGACAAACCGACAATCAACAACGCGAAAGACTCAGACACTAGTGTGAGTGGAACCGGAACACCTGGAAATAGTGTCACGGTCTATGATGAGTCAGGGAAGAAACTAGGCACGACCACAGTCAAAGAAGATGGGACCTGGAGTATCCCAGTGGACGAAGGGACATTAAAAGCAGGAGAAAACTTGAAAGCCACACAAAAAGCACCTGGAAGTAATCGTGATAGTGAACCAGCAACGAGCGTTGTCAGTGAAGACAAAGCGGCGGACAAACCGACAATCAACAACGCGAAAGACTCAGACACTAGTTTGAGTGGAACGGGAACACCTGGTGATAGCGTCACAGTCTATGATGAGTCAGGGAAGAAACTAGGAATAACTACAGTAAAAGAAGATGGCACCTGGAGTATCCCCGTGGACGAAGGGACATTAAAAGCAGGAGAAAGCTTGAAAGCCACACAAAAAGCGCCTGGAAGTAATCGCGATAGTGAACCGGCAACGAGCGTTGTCAGTGAAGACAAAGCGGCAGACAAACCAGTAATCAACAACGCGAAAGATTCAGATACAAGTGTGAGCGGAACGGGAACACCTGGAAATAGTGTCACGGTCTATGATGAGTCAGGGAAGAAACTAGGAACAACTACAGTCAAAGAAGACGGGACCTGGAGTATTCCAGTGGACGAAGGAACGCTTAAGGCGAATGAAAAACTCAGTGCCACACAAAAAGCACCTGGAAGTAATCGTGATAGTGAACCAGCAACGAGCGTTGTCAGTGAAGACAAAGCGGCGGACAAACCGACAATCAACAACGCGAAAGACTCAGACACTAGTGTGAGTGGAACGGGAACACCTGGTGATAGCGTCACAGTCTATGATGAGTCAGGGAAAAATTTAGGCACGACCACAGTAAAAGAAGATGGGACCTGGAGTATCCCAGTGGACGAAGGGACATTAAAAGCAGGAGAAAACTTGAAAGCCACACAAAAAGCGCCTGGAAGTAATCGCGATAGTGAACCGGCAACGAGCGTTGTCAGTGAAGACAAAGCGGCAGACAAACCGACAATCAACAACGCGAAAGACTCAGATACTAGTGTGAGCGGAACGGGAACACCTGGTGATAGTGTCACGGTGTATGATGAGTCAGGGAAGAAACTAGGCACGACTACAGTCAAAGAAGACGGGACCTGGAGTATTCCGGTGGACGAAGGGACATTAAAAGTAGGAGAAACCTTGAAAGCCACACAAAAAGCACCTGGAAGTAACCGCGATAGTGAACCGACAACAAGCGTTGTCAGTGAAGACAAAGCAGCGGACAAACCAGTAATCAACAACGCGAAAGATTCAGATACTAGTGTGAGCGGAACCGGAACACCTGGTGATAGCGTCACAGTCTATGATGAGTCAGGGAAGAAACTAGGCACGACTACAGTCAAAGAAGACGGGACCTGGAGTATTCCGGTGGACGAAGGGACGCTTAAGGCGAATGAAAAACTCAGTGCCACGCAAAAAGCGCCTGGAAGCAATCGTGATAGTGAGCCGGCAACGAGCATTGTCAGTGAAGACAAAGCGGCAGACAAACCAGTAATCAACAACGCGAAAGACTCAGACACTAGTGTGAGTGGAACGGGAACACCTGGAAATAGCGTCACAGTCTATGATGAGTCAGGGAAGAAACTAGGCACGACTACAGTCAAAGAAGACGGGACCTGGAGTATTCCGGTGGACGAAGGGACGCTTAAGGCGAATGAAAAACTCAGTGCCACGCAAAAAGCGCCTGGAAGCAATCGCGATAGTGAACCAGCAACAAGCGTTGTCAGTGAAGACAAAGCGGCGGACAAACCGACAATCAACAACGCGAAAGACTCAGACACTAGTGTGAGTGGAACCGGAACACCTGGAAATAGTGTCACGGTCTATGATGAGTCAGGGAAGAAACTAGGCACGACCACAGTCAAAGAAGATGGGACCTGGAGTATCCCAGTGGACGAAGGGACATTAAAAGCAGGAGAAAACTTGAAAGCCACGCAAAAAGCACCTGGAAGTAACCGCGATAGTGAACCAGCAACAAGCGTTGTCAGTGAAGACAAAGCGGCAGACAAACCAGTGATTAATAACGCGAAAGACTCAGACACTAGTGTGAGTGGAACGGGAACACCTGGTGATAGCGTCACAGTCTATGATGAGTCAGGTAAGAAACTAGGAATAACTACAGTAAAAGAAGATGGCACCTGGAGTATTCCGGTGGACGAAGGGACGCTTAAGGCGAATGAAAAACTCAGTGCCACGCAAAAAGCGCCTGGAAGTAATCGCGATAGTGAACCGGCAACGAGCGTTGTCAGTGAAGACAAAGCGGCAGACAAACCGACAATCAACAACGCGAAAGATTCAGATACTAGTGTGAGCGGAACGGGAACACCTGGTGATAGCGTCACAGTCTATGATGAGTCAGGTAAGAAACTAGGCACGACTACAGTCAAAGAAGATGGGACCTGGAGTATCCCCGTGGACGAAGGGACATTAAAAGCAGGAGAAAGCTTGAAAGCCACGCAAAAAGCGCCTGGAAGTAATCGTGATAGTGAACCAGCAACGAGCGTTGTCAGTGAAGACAAAGCGGCGGACAAACCGACAATCAACAACGCGAAAGACTCAGACACTAGTGTGAGTGGAACGGGAACACCTGGTGATAGCGTCACAGTCTATGATGAGTCAGGTAAGAAACTAGGCACGACTACAGTAAAAGAAGATGGGACCTGGAGTATCCCCGTGGACGAAGGGACATTAAAAGCAGGAGAAAACTTGAAAGCCACGCAAAAAGCACCTGGAAGTAACCGCGATAGTGAACCGACAACAAGCGTTGTCAGTGAAGACAAAGCGGCAGACAAACCGACAATCAACAACGCGAAAGATTCAGATACAAGTGTGAGCGGAACGGGAACACCTGGAAATAGTGTCACAGTCTATGATGAGTCAGGGAAGAAACTAGGAACAACTACAGTCAAAGAAGACGGGACATGGAGTATCCCCGTGGACGAAGGGACGCTTAAGGCGAATGAAAAACTCAGTGCCACGCAAAAAGCGCCTGGAAGTAACCGCGATAGTGAACCGGCAACAAGCGTTGTCCGTAAAGCACCTCACGCGTTATCGGGTAAAGAGAATGCTCAAACTAGTACTAAGACACAAGGAACGAGTCAAAATAAAACATCTAGTTCTGTCAAAAAATTACCACAAACATCTGAAAAGCATTCCAGTCTGATAAATATAGGACTGACGATGCTAATAGGAGCTTTAGGATCTTTGGTGTTCCGAATAAAGAGAAGTAAAAAATAATGTGAGAACGAATACGATAACACTCGCGTAATTTTAAAAATAACAAGTACAAATTAAGCAAAAAGTTAGCTTTTTGAACGAATAGTTAGTTTTGTGTAAATTGGGACAAGTAAAAAGCGCTTTGGACTATTTGAAATAGCAAAGCGCTTCTTTGTCCGTTGCGATGGAAATTGAAGGAGAAACTCAATTTAACGGAAAGTGTTCAAGTAATTATGAATGTCTGAATCAGAAAAGGTAAGTAAGCTAGCTAGTAATTTTTGCATGGCACGTAAATCTTTTATCTTATGTTCAATGTTTTCAATTTTATTGTGGACAAGCTTTTTTAATTCTTCAGGGTGCATCTCACTATTAAGCATGGCCAAAATTTCACGAATCTCATTGAGTGTATAACCGAGCTTTTTAGCATCTTTGATAAATTTGAGCATGATCAAGTATTCTTCTGAGTAAATACGATAGCCATTTTCTAAACGCTTTGCTTTGGGTAACAGCTGACAGTCTTCGTAATAACGAATAGTAGAGCTGCTCATACCAGCCATTTTTGCGAGTGTTCCACGTGTCATAGGTTCCATAGGATTTACCTCCCTTAATTAATAAATATCTAGTTTTTTTTAGTGTAGCATATTTTTATAAAATAAACTGAGGTTTTAACATAAAAACGATTGACATTGAAGTATACTTCATACTTTATACTATTGAAGTTGAATGATTTTCAACAAACTTATTTCATAGGAGGGAAAAAAATGAGAGTATTAGAAATTATTTTTTCTGTTGTGGTAGTTATTGCTACTTGCTTTTCTATTTGGGGGAAATGGAGCAAAAAAATATATGCGTGGCTATTTTCAAGTGTGCTTGTATTTGGCTTGCTACATCTTTTTATTGATCATGCACGGATTCAAATGGTAGGTGTTTATACGATTGGTGTGTTGGTTTTAATTGGGTTATTTTATCGAATAAAAGCAGCAAATGGCGTCCGTAAACACGTTATTTTACGAGTGATTAGCACAATAATAGCACTTGCATTTCTTGCGGTATCTGTTGTCTTAAGCAGTGTTTTACCTGTTTTTACCATGCCTAATCCAACTGGTGAATATGGTATAGGAGAAACAACAAAGGTTCTAGTCGATTCTTCTCGCTCAGAAACCTTTACAAAGAATCCAACTGATAAACGAAATGTTGCAGTCAGTGTTTGGTATCCAACTGACAAAAGTGCACAAAAGAAAAAAGAAAAAGAATCTTATCCGGACAGTTTGGGCGAAGCAATCAGCTTAGTCTTTAACTTGCCAAAACAATTGTTTAGCCATTTGTCATTAGTGAAAACTCATGTAGTAAAAAATGCGACAATTTCTAACAAAAAGAAAAATTATCCAGTTGTCTTATTTTCACCAGGAATTCGGTCAACAAGATATCAAAGTATGTCAGCGATTGAAGAATTAGTCAGTCGTGGATACATCGTTGTAGGAATGGATCATCCGTATACTTCTGCCAAAGTAACGCTGGCAAATGGGAAAAATGCTTATTATCAAGCAGATCCAAAGTTTTCAACTTCTAAAGGACTTTACGATTATAATGTGAAGAGCGTTGCGGTACGTGCTAAGGATGTTTCTTTTGTCTTGGATAAATTAGAGTCATGGAATAAAAATAACAGTAAATTTACAGGGAAAATGGATTTAGATAAAGTTGGGATGTTTGGTCACTCGTTTGGTGGTGCAACGACCGCTGAGGCTTTAGCTCAAGATAAAAGAATTAAGGCTGGTGTTAGTCTTGAAGGTGGATTTTGGGGGACTGTTTCAAGTAAAGGTGTTACGCAACCCTTTATGTATATTATGTCGGGAAATACGGCTGAAAGCTTGAAGCCAAATTCAAAAATTAAAGAAAAAGTTTCATACGAAGAATTTGAACCAGATTTAAAATCGGCAATGAGTAAAAGCACAAATGATACTTATTATTTAACTGTAGATAAATTTTACCATCAAAGCTTCACAGAAATAGCGTTTATCTCTCCTTACTTGTTTGCTAGAGGTCTGACCCCTTATCATACGGTTGATATTACAAGAACCTATGTAAGTGACTTTTTTGATCAATACTTGGAAGGAAAAACAGAGCCATTGCTTCAAAAGAAATCCTCAAGCTATCCAGAAGTAAAATTTGATGCAACCTATACAAAGAAAGCTAATTCAACTAGTAACGAGTAAGGATGCTTGGAAAACTGAGATTGGCTTGAAGAATTCGATTCTCAATGTTTATTCAGATTAGAAGAGTCAAAGACATAGCATAAAAGCTATGTCTTTGACTCTTCTTTATTTTTCAGGGCATAATTTTTGAAGTTAAAAGTTATCCATGGTACGCTTAAATTGTAATAATTATAAATAAAAGATAGGGGACAAGGTGAAGATGGAAAAAACAAAAGTTATCATTGTAGGAGCATCACATGGAGGACACCAATCAATATTAGAACTGCTGTCTCGTTATGGCGATAATGTGGAAATTACATTGTTTGAAGCCGGTGATTTCATTTCGTTTATGTCATGTGGGATGGAGCTATATCTCGAAAATGAAGTAACAGATGTTCAAGATGTGCGCAATTTTCGACCTGAAAATTTCCCGCAAGAAAATGTCTCTATTTTAAATAATCATGAAGTGAAAGCAATCAATACCACTACTAAAAAAGTAACGGTTTTCAACTCAGTTAGCAATGAAACAAAGGAATATGACTATGACAAGCTCATATTAAGTTCAGGTGTGAAGCCTAACGCTTTGCCAGTACCAGGTAATGAATTGGAAAATGTTTATTTAATGCGTGGGTATGATTGGGCTACTAAAATCAAAGCCAAATTAGAAGACCCAACAGTCAAACATGTGACTGTAGTCGGAGCTGGCTATATTGGAATTGAAGCAGCAGAAGCAAGTCGTAAGGCTGGCAAAGAAGTAACTATTTTGGATGTGATTGATCGCCCGCTCGGTACATACTTAGATCCAGAATTGACGGATATTCTTGAAAAACATTTAAAAGAAAAAGGAATAGATGTTATTACGAGTGCCAAAATTCAAGCTTTTGAAGGAAAAGAAAAAGTTGTGGCGGTTAAAACGTCAAAAGAGACCATTGAAACAGATCTTGTTATCCAAGCAGCTGGAGTCAAGCCTAATACGGAATGGCTAAAAGGAACGATTGATTTAGATGATCGCGGCTGGATTAATACAAATGAGTATTTACAGACAAATGTAGAGGATGTTTATGCAGTTGGAGATGCGACACTTGTCTATTCAATTCCTGCGCGTAAAAAAGTGCCAATCGCACTTGCAACGATTGCACGAAGACAAGCGCGCTATGTTGTCAAACATTTGTTTGAAAAAGTTCCTGCTCAACCATTTGGAGGACTTGTGGGATCGTCCGCACTTAATGTGTTTGACTATCACTTTGCAACAAGCGGCTTAAATAGTTTTACCGCAGATAAGGCTTCAGTAGAGGTGCATTCTTCTTATTATGAAGATACACTAAGACCAAAATATGTTCCGAATGAGCATGGAAATCATAGCGTTAGTGTACAACTATTCTTTGATCCTTATACACACCAAATTTTAGGTGGTGCGGTATTGTCAACTTATGATATAACAGCACAAGCCAATGTGTTAGCCTTAGCGATTCAGCAAAAATTGTCGCTAGAAGATTTGGCAGAAGCAGATTTCTTTTTCCAACCAGGTTTTGATCGTCAATGGAGTTTATTAAACTTGGCGGCGCAACAGGCACTCGGTGAAGAACCGTTTGTAGAGTAGAATCTTAGATAAATCAGACAGAGTAGAAACTCAAAAGTTAGGCTATTTTTGCTAACTTTTGAGTTTTTTTATGAGAGAAAAATAAAAAAGAGCTTGGGTCCTCAATCAAAAACTCAGGCTCTTAGTATCTAAACAAGTGACATCTGTAGATGCAGTTCTTTTAATGTATTTCTCGGAGATAAAGCCTTCTTTTACACTCTCCTAGTCAAAAGAAAAATGGAATGAAAAGTCGATTGTGTATAATATATTGCACAATTTAAGTTGGTCCTTCTTTTAGATGCTATACTGTATTCAATAACTAGCAAGGAGGGATATGATGCATAAATTATTTGAGAAGGTCAAGTATCTCAATTATTTTTATAAAAATGCAAGATATGGTTGTGTTATCTTGATTAATTTTTTAACCATCGTTCCGCCTATAATGTTAGCAAAAGTTGTGGAAGAAGATTTGCCGATGTACACTTTTTTGGTGTTAGCAATTTTAGTGGTTCTTTTCTTTCATTACTTGACGCTTGTCGTGATTAGCTTTATCAGTAAAAAGTTGAATATCAGGATTTTAAAGTATTTTTAAGCAGTGGATATGGATATTTCTAACAGAAGATAGATTGGTCATTAGGTGTAATAGCTTACGATATTTTTCTAACTATGGATATGAACCGAAAGTGAGTGTTGCTTTCGCTTCGTATTTTTTATTTAGCTTTTTATTTGACAAACTAAATAGATATGATAATATTTAGTTTGTTAATATTTATAAAACTAAATAAAAATCGGATGGAGTTATGACTATGAAGAAACAAAAGATCCTATCAAAATTAACAGAGGTAGCCCATCAGCCTTTTTTAATCTTTGCAAATCAAGTTCAGGGAAAAAAAGATAATGCGTTTGAAACCCTGTTATTGTTAGAAAAAGAAGAACAAGTGACAGCTGGAAGAATCTCGGAGTATCTAGATATCAAACCGTCCAGTGTTACCCAAATTATCAAGAAGTTAGAAACAAATGGCACAATCGAAAGAATAAAATCAGAAAAAGATGCGCGAGTTATCTTGATTAAACTAACTGAAAAAGGGAAAGACAGTATTTTAAATCGCGACACGGTTTCTTCTGGTTTGATAGATGAACTATTTAGCGGATTCAAAGAAGAGGAGGTTGACAATTTAGAGGAATACCTCACGCGTATGATTGAAAATATATCCAGTGAAGTGTTTCAAAGTCAGCTAAAAGAGCAATTTGGAAATGAAGACAGGTGGCAACAATTGGGTGCAATGTCCACTCAATTTGAACGAGCACGTGAACAGATGCTTAAAAGAAGCAAAATAGATGGCTTCTCTGAGGAAATGCTCAGAAGAGGATTCGGTAGAAATAATCGTTTTTGGAGGGGCAATGAAGAATGAGTAATAAGAAACAAGCTAAACAGCGATTAAAGAAAGGCTCATCCAAGTTTTCACTAAGAGCATTTACACATTTGGTAGTGTCCACCAAGCCCAAATGGTATTTGTTGATCATAGGAATTGGTTTATTGATGTTTTCTTCGGGAATTCAGATTTATGTCCCAAAACTAGCTGCGACATTAGTCAATAGTTTTGCCAAAAAAATTGATTATACATTGATGCTTCAAGCCGTGGGAATGTTTGTGATATCCGCCATCTTATCTGCGATTGGTGGAACAATTTTAGGGATTTTTGGAGAAAATGTTATTCAGAATTTAAGAAAGAGACTGTGGGTAAAACTAACGACATTAAAAGTAAAGTATTTTGATACAACTAAGGCAGGGGAAACTTCTAGTCGACTTGTCAACGATACCTCTCAAGTGAAACAGCTTCTGGCTGGTACTTTTCCTCAAACATTATCGAGTGCAATACTGGTCATTGGTTCTATTTATATGATGTTTCGAATGGACTGGAAGATGAGTCTGGCAATGCTTGTGGCTGTTCCGGTTGTTGTGATTACGATGATTCCTATTTTTACATTTGGCTCAAAAGTAGGGCACATGCGTCAAGATGCATTAGCTGAATTTAGTGGCATTGCAAATGAAACGTTGAGTGAGATTCGTTTGGTGAAAACGTCAAATGCGGAAGAGCAAGTTCAAAAACGAGGAAGCCATGAAGTGAATAAACTATTCAAAGTAGGGCGTAAAGAAGCTATTTTTGATGCAATGATTCAACCCTTTATGATGATGATCATGATGAGCTTAATCTTTGGACTATTAATTTATGGAATGCATCGTATTGCAATTGGTGAGATGGAAATTGGAACACTACTAAGTTTTTTGATGTACTTATTTAACTTAATTGGCTCAATCTCTAGTCTAGCTACTTTATTTACAGAGATAGCAAAAACAGCAGGTGCGACCAAACGTGTCCAAGAATTGCTTGAAGAGGAGTCAGAAGAACTTACCGGTGGTATTGAGATGGATGTAACAGGAAAAACACTGGATGTGAAAAATATCGACTTTGCATATAACCAGGAAGAGCTCATTTTAAAAAATGTTTCTTTTAAAGCAAAATCAAATGAAGTTATTGCATTTGCAGGACCTTCTGGTGGAGGAAAGTCGACTATTTTTAGTTTGTTAGAACGTTTTTATGAGCCTACTAGTGGGACTATCTCAATTGGAGATACAAGGATTTCAGCCATGAATTTGAGTAATTACCGCGCTCAAATTGGCTTTGTTTCACAAGATAGTGCTATTATGGCGGGCACAATACGAGAGAATTTAACCTATGGGTTAACGCAAAATTTTTCTGATCAAGACTTATGGCAAGTTTTAGAGCTAGCTTATGCGCGTGGATTTGTTGAGGAGATGCCGGAAGGACTAAATACAGAAGTTGGCGAACGTGGTGTCAAAATTTCTGGTGGACAACGACAAAGAATTGCTATTGCTCGAGCCTTTTTAAGAAATCCTAAAATTTTGATGCTAGATGAAGCGACCGCAAGTTTAGATAGTGAATCTGAGATGAAAGTTCAACGCGCACTTTCTAATTTGATGCAAGGGCGTACGACGCTCGTGATTGCACACAGATTAGCAACGATTGTAGATAGTGATAGGATCTATTTTCTTGAAAAGGGCCAAATTACTGGAAGTGGCACACATACTGAACTTGTAAAAACACACCAAACTTATGCAAAATATGTAAGTGAACAGTTTAAAACAAGTGCAATCGTTTCGGAGAAATAATCGGAAACAGCAGACGACAGAAGTACGGGCAGTCTTTGAGAGGCGGTATAGGATGTCTAAAGAGCAAGCTAGAAGAGTTTATCGCTCGATTAAGCAAAGTATCTGGTTTATAAAAAATTGCGACCAAGTTTGACTTTTCCCACTTAATTAACAATTAGTTGATGGGAGTATGCCTTTGTTTAGGATTATTGGCTGCATGTGGGAAGAATAAACAAACCGTTAAAACAACTAGTACGGCAGCTTCAGCTGTTATAAAGGACTCTTCAATAGCAACAAAGAGTACCTCGGTGCAAACATTTGTTAGTCAACAAGCAAGTTCTTTTTTGGGATACTCTGATGAACAGATTGAAAATGCCCGAGTTATAGAAGCGTTAGTGCATTCTTATGGAACTCGTCAACAACCAATTGAAAGAGCAGTTCATAAAAATCCTGAGCATACAGCTGTCTTCCCGTATACAGTCTCTGTGTCTATGGATTATGAAAGTATCACTCTAAGCTTTAGTACTGATGGTACGATGGCTGGAACGATTATTGTGACGTATCAAGCGAATCATGATGGGGCGATAACCTTCTATAAAAATCCCAATCAATGTCCTTGCCAACCGACTACGATCAAGATGTGGCGAGGATGATTCAATCAATTAAGTGAACTAAGAATCTTACTTTTGGAGATAAAACAATGAGAACAGGAGCGTTCAATTTTGAAAAAAGTAACACCCTGACAAAAGCTTTTTTAAAATTGGGTTGAATTATAACTTATATAACTTATTTTTAAGGGAACTGCTGTTACGAGCAATACATACTCAGATACTAAAAGCTCAGGACATAACTCAAAAGTTATGTCCTGTTTTTGTTTTGAAAGAATCTTAACCTTCTAATAAGGGTTATCTTTAAAAAATTCACATGATTTATACTGGATTTTTACATCTGTTTCGTATAATTTAATCTGTCTTTAGTAGAAAGAATTTAAAGTGTATCTTTGCTTTGAGTAAGCGGTTTCTACAAAAAGAAAATAAAATTTAAAGGGGAAAAGAATGAAAAAAGTGAAAGGGAGACGTTTATTTTTAACTATTTGTTTACTACTATTTGGAACAGTTTTAAATGATACGAAGACACTGGCAGATACAACCGAAGCACAAGCAACCGATTTATATATTTCAGAGTATGTTGAAGGCAGTGCCAATAATAAGGCCGTTGAAATATACAATGGAACGGATCAATCAGTCGACTTGAGTCAATATACTTTAGCCCTTTATTCAAGTGGTGCATCTGAACCGACAAATTCTCTACAGTTGAGTGGGCAATTGTCAAGCGGAGCTGTTTACGTAGTGGGGCATCCTTTGGCAGGGGAAGAAGTTAAAAAAGTTTCTAATATTCAAAGTAATGTAGTAAATTTTAGCGGAGATGATACGGTTGCACTGAAAAAACAAAATCAAGTGTTGGATACTTTTGGTGTGATTGGCAGACGAGAAAATTGGGGGACGGATCAAACCTTTGTTAGAAAAAGTACAGTAACAAAGGGAAAAAATTGGGTGGATCTATTTGATAGTGGTAGCGAATGGATATCAAAGGCGAAAGATGACTTTCGCAATTTAGGTTTTGCAACTAAGGCAATCAGTGCAACTACGAATACAGTTGCAAAAAGCAGCTCTTCAAATGAAGTAGTTCCAGCTGAAACAACGGATTCTTCAGAAGAACCGACGATTGATTTACATCTGCTAAGTGTGAATGACTTACACGGGAAAATCACAGAACAGTATACTGTAAATAATCAGCTACTGGGACGCGCTGACTATTTAGCAACATATCTAAGACAAAGGAAAGCGCGCTATCCAAGCTCACTTTTAGTAAATGTTGGGGACATGATTGGAGGAAGCTCTCCGACCTCGGCGCTCTTTCAAGATGAACCAACGGTTGAAATCATGCAATCACTTGGTTTTGATGTAGGAACAGTAGGAAATCATGAATTTGATGAGGGAGTCCCTGAGCTAATCAGAATGATTAATGGAGGAAATCATATAAATGGAAATCCAGGCTATGCTGGAATGAAGTTCCCAGTAGTTGCAGCGAACATATCGTACAAAGATACTGGAAATCTTGTGTTACCACCATACGCAATTAAAGAGGTGCAAGGAGTCAAAATTGGATTTATTGGTGTTGCGACGACAGCTACGCCAAATATGATTATCAGTAAAGGAAATGAAAATATTCGATTTACAGATGAAGCAGCAGCAATTAATCAGTATACAACGGAGCTTCAAAAACAAGGAGTAGAAGCAATTGTTGTTTTGGCGCATGTACCAGGGGTACAATCTGGAGAGGGTGCAACAGGTGAAATTGCTACACTTGCCAAGAAAGTAAACAGTGCAGTGGATGTCATTTTTGCAGCCCATAACCATGTGAAGCTAAATGCAGTAGTTGACAATAAATTGATTGTGCAAGCGTGGGAATATGGGAAATCTTTTGCAGACGTTGAGATAAAACTTGATAAAAAAACTGGAGATGTGGTGAAAAAATCTGCAGAGATTGTGGATGTTGTTCAAAAGAATGTGACGCCTGATCCGCAAGTAGCGGCTATATTAGCAAAATATGAAGAAAAAGCTGGTCCTAAATTAAATGAAGTAATCGGTCAAGCAGACCTTGAGATGAAAGGAGGATATGCAACGAAAGGTTTAGTTGGAGATAACGCTCTTGGTAACTTGATTGCAGATGGAATGAGAGCATCTATGAACAGCGATTTTGCGTTGATGAATGGTGGAGGAATTCGTGACAATTTAAAAGCTGGGACTATTACGTGGAATGATTTATTTAATATTCAACCCTTCAATAACACTCTTGTTAAATTAGAGATAAGCGGCTCGGATTTGCGAGAAATTATTAATAGTCAATTTAGTAGTTATGGAGCAGATGTAAGCATTAGCGGTTTTTTTTACACTTGGAATAGCAAGTTGGGAAAATACGGACAAGTAATAGATATGTATCTGCCAAACGGTCAAAAAGTGGAGCCAAATGGTCAATATACAGTAACGGTTAATAATTATATGTATCCACATAGTTCGGATAAGTATTTATTAGCAAAGCTTGGAGAAAATCCAGTTCAAGGACCAGAAGATTTAAGTGCGACAGTTGATTTTGTCCGCTCCTTTAAGAATCAAGCAATTCGTTATGTTGCAGAAAAAAGAATTTCAGAAGTTGCGGCAACAGAAACGAGTACAACAAGTTCAGTTGAAGAGAGTTCTTCCCACCATTCAGAAACAACTATCTCTTCAACTCAAACAACAAACTATCCACAAAATACAACGACAAGCAGTACAATAAATGAAGCTTCGAGTTCTACAGCTAGGACAGATGTTGACTCGAGTAATCAAGCGAGTAAATCAACAAGTAGTACACAAAGTCGAAAACTAACAGATACAACTAGTACGCCAAGTAACGCTATTTCGCCTAATAACAAGCAGGAAGAAAAAAAATTATTGCCAAAAACTGGCAGCAAAGCTCCATCATATAGCGTGGTACTGATTGGTGTTGTTATCTTGGGTGTAAGTGTCAAGCTAAGCATAAAAAGTAATTTTTTCAGATAATAAGCGAAAGATTTGCTGAACACGACAACGATACAATCAAATAGCTAAATTAAAAAGTGTTTATATCAACAATAAACTATTAGTTAAATCAGATTAGGAAATTTGTATTCTTGCAATAAGTAGCATACACTTAAAGTAAAATCTAGTTGTTAGTCGACTATATAGGCTGTTTACGGGGGAATACAGATGAAATATGCGATTTTTTTTAATAAAAATGCGGGAAATGGACAAGCGGAAGAGCTGGCACAAAAACTGCTTGAAAAACTAAGTGATAAAAATATTGAGGCTGTTTTTTTAACTGCACCAGATGAAAAAACTGCTCTTGAAAAAGTGAAAGCTGCGATTGATCAATACGATGCCATTGTTTCAATTGGTGGAGATGGAACGCTCAATATTGTAGTGACAGCATTTGTGCAAAAAGGAAAAGCCATTCCTTTAGGGATACTCCCCGGCGGGACGGTCAATAATTTTGCCAGACATTGGCAGATTCCTTTGGATATGGAAAAAGCAATGCAAGTGATTCTCCGAGGCAAAAAGCAAGCGGTAGGTGTAGGTGTGTGTGAAGATGAAAGGCACACAAAAAAAGGAATTGTGAGTTCTTTTACATTTGGCGCATTTGCAGACATGTCTAATGATGTCAGACAGAGTGAAAAAAAGAAGTGGGGACTAATCATTTACCCTATCAAGGCATTGAAGCAATTTGGGAAAGGGTGTTCACATAAGGTTTTGGTCAAAACAGATGAGAAAGAAGAACGACTGAAAGTATGGTTTTCTTTGATCACAACCACCTACTCAATCGGTGGTTTCGAATATATTGACTCATCAGTCGATAAGTTTCATATGAGCATCTTAAATAATATGACTTTTGGGAAGTTAGTTCAATTAGGCTATTTTGTCATCAAAGGAAAATTTAAAGGGGCAAGTGGTCTAACCTACATAGAATCAAAAAAAATAGAACTAACACCACTAATTGAATACGAGCAACACAAAATTTTTTCACGAATTGACGGTGATAAAGGACCAGAACTACCATTAAAGTTAGAGTACTTAGCTGACTTTGTACCTCTTTTTGTACCGAGTAAGTAATAAAAGAGATCAGGTTCACCCTTAAAAGGTGGAACTGATCTCTTTTGTAATTTTCAGATAAATGAAACACTAAAAAATAATATTTTCCTTTATAATAGCTAAATTTTTAATCAAAATCCGGCGATTACAAATCTCGATGGCCCCTAAATCTTTTAATTGCTGCATCATACGATTGACGCTACTAGCAGAAGCAATTCCACAAAAATGAGCAATTTCTTCATTGGTTACCATGAAATCAATCAAATACATCCCATCACCAGCTTCTACTCCAAAAAGTTCATATAACTCATAAAGTTGTGCACAAACTGCTCCGAACTTGCCATTCATCAGCATTTGTTGCATTTTTTTCATAGAACGCATCAGACGCAGGCGATAATAATCTTTTACATAGGCTTGCAGGTCTAAGTTGTTATTGATATCACGCCAAAATTGCACTCGATCGATTTGATAAAGTTCGGCAGTTTGAGATTCAACGCGGATATTAAAAGGAGCATCAATAAATTGTGAATACTCATCTTTTAATAGAGAAACAATTTCCAAACTATTGATATATTCTAAATTGAATTCACGACCATCTTTTGAAATGACACTCGTTTTGATGATGCCGCTTTTCAATATATAGGCATGTCGGTCTTGCAGACCTTCGTATGTCAGGTATTTTTTACGTTCCTTCACGATAATAGGAAATGAATGTTCCTCAAGATATTTTTTTAAAATTGACCTGTCCATTTGTTTCTACTCCCTTTAACCATTTCATTATTAAGTGTAAAAGCTCATTACTTTTACTTAACCAAACCTTTTCCCAAAGTAAATCTTCTTTAAAAATACACAATCTTGCTACAGATGAAAACCACAAAAAAGTGTAACAAATGTTACTCTAATTTAGCATACACAAAAATAGATTTTTTTTTGGCGCATTTCTAGTATAGTAGCAATTAACCTATTGAATTCGTTTGAAGGAGGAATGGCATGGAATTTTTCCCAGAATTGTCTAGCGCAGCGACAGCTGGTTTTGCTGAATTTTAAATTATTGTAGGCGCTGACTAGAGGACAATCAAGTGAGTTTTTTTGTTTTTAAGCATTTTTTATTTTTTATTTTTGATTGAATTTGGACAAATAAATTAAGTAAGGTGACAAGAGGAATTATGGAAGAAAAAGTGGAAGAAAAGTTATTCAATAAAGGGTTTATCAGTATTACATTAATTAATTTTGTCGTTTATCTTGTATACTATTTATTAATGGTTATCATTGCAGCAGTTGCACAAGACAAACTTCATGCTTCACTTAGTCAAGCCGGACTTGCTTCTGGTATTTATATTATCGGGACACTGTTAGCACGTCTGTATTTTGGTAAAACTTTAGAGCTGTATGGAAGAAAGGCAGTAATGCGTTACGGAGCAATCTTTTACTTAGCAACAACAATTGCCTATCTTTATATGCCTAATTTAGTAATCTTATTCATTGTTCGTTTTTTAAATGGTTTTGCTTATGGGACAGTTTCAACTGCTACAAACGCTACGGTTACAGCATATATTCCTGATTCGAGAAAAGGAGAAGGAATTAATTATTATGGACTAAGTACAAGTTTGGCAGCGGCCATTGGACCATTTATTGGAATGATTTTGATGAATACGACAAGCTTTTATTTTGTAACGATGTTTTCTATTGCTTTAATTTTCATTACGACAATTGCTTGTTTTGCAGTACCAGTTAAGAATTTGGTGCTATCAGATGAACATAAGGAAATGTTGAAAGATAATAGTATTAGTAGCTTTATTGAATACAAAGTAATGTTTATTACGGGGATTGCCTTTTTAATGGGCTTAGCTTACTCAAGTGTTTTATCATTCTTATCTTCATATGCAAAAGTCATTCATTTGGTTTCAGCAAGCTCCTTTTTCTTCGTTGTCTACGCACTTGTAATTACAGCAACACGCCCGCTTTCAGGACGTATTTTTGATAATAAGGGTGAAAATTATGTTATGTATCCAAGTTATATTTTCTTAACTTTAGGTTTACTGTCATTAAGTATTACTCATTCAAGTTGGATGTTATTAGTTTCAGGTGGATTTGTAGGTCTTGGTTATGGAACCTTTATGTCAAATGGACAAGCAGTTTGTTTGAAAAAAGTCGAAAGCCATCGTGTAGGAATTGCCCTTTCTACTTATTTCATTGGCTTGGATTTAGGTCTTGGTGTTGGCCCATATGTGATGGGAGAATTACGTAGTCTCTTTTCATTCCGAGGATTGTATGTTGTAGCAGCCATTATTCCGATTGTATGTGCAATTTTGTATGCAATCTTCTACAAAACAAGCCCTAAGAGCAATACGAAAGTGATTGAAGCAACAAAATAGTTGATAAAATAAAAACATGTGTCTCTTGCTTATGCAAGGGGCACATGTTTTTTTAATACAATTGACCACCAACTTCTTTTATATCCGGCTGATTTTGATACTCAATAATCGTGGCAATAGCTTTTTTAATGCCTGCAGCAATCGTTTCTAGTGGAAGAAAAAAGGCTGCATGATTACTAGATGTTTTCTGCTCCAAAATGTAAGGAACATGAATAAAGCCAGCTTGAAGAGTAGGATAGCGGGTTTGAATTAAGTACTGGACTTGATACATAATATGATTACAGACAAAAGTTCCTGCAGTGTTCGAAACAGTAGCTGGAATCCCTTCTTCAGTCAAGGCGCGTAGCATAGCTTTAATTGGCAATTGTGTGAAGTAAGCAGGTGCACCATTTTCTTGAATGACGCAATCAAGCGGCTGGTTTCCTTCATTGTCGGGGATTTTCGCATCGTCAATATTGATTGCGACACGTTCAAATGAAATAGAATTTCTGCCTCCAGCCTGACCGACATTAATCACGATATCTGGTTGATGCTTTTCGATCAATTGTTCCATGACGGATTTTGCTTTTCCAAAAACAGTAGGAATTTCTTCTTTTATGATAGAGACCCCACAAATGGAGGCGGGCAATAGTTGAATTGCTTCAAAAGAAGGATTCATTTGTTCACCGCCAAATGGGTCAAACCCAGTTATCAGTATTCTCATTGTTTCAGCTCCTAAGTATTATAAAAGTATACTATCACAAATAAAAAACTGTGTAAAAAAGGAAGGTGTTATTAATGATGAAGCAGATCGTGAACAATACTACTTTCAGAAGCAGAACTAGGAAAATAAGTTGGCCAGTTATCCATTTCTTTTAGTAGTTCATCGTGCGATTCATTTCCGAAAAACAAATGAAAATGAGCAGATTTTTCTGATTGAATCAGATGATCGCTAAACTGAACAGAAGTTGGAGCTAACTCATCGCCAGCAATCTTGCTGAATAAGTAACGGACACCTTTGCTTCCAGATTCGTAAGTAAGAATTTTGTAGCCAACATATTGATAACTACCATTTTGCCAATGATTATCTGTATAAAAAGAGATTTTGTCTTTGTAAATATCTATTTTTTCAGTAGTTGTTTTGTAGCCAACGCTGTAGTATTTTTTGTACTCTTCAAAGTTTTTATCAGATGATTTTTTGGCTTTTTCTTTAAAGACAGAATCTAATGCGCCACTTTTTAAATAAGGATAAATAGATTTCCAAGAGCCTTCCCAATCAGAAAGTGCTCGATCACTCACTTGTGTGTCTTCAAAAGTAGTGAGTTGAGGCTGCTCAGTCTGACTAGTTGTTGTAGCGGTATTAGATGTATTGGTCTGCGTTTTGCTAGTACATCCAGTGACTATTGGTAAGAAAAGGGCAAGGAAGAAAATAGGTAAGAATAATTTTTTTTTCAAGATTGTCGCTCCTCATGTTTTATTTTTTTCAAAACGTAATATTTACGTTTTGCGTCGAGGTTAAAATTACCATATTCAGTTAAAATTTGCAAGCGAATTCTTAAAATAAAAAAATAGATTGATTATTTTAAAATTTGTTAGTATGATAATAGGACGAAATTGAACGGAATGGGGAAGGTGCAATCTGATTTGCGTAAATGCGCAAGGTTGGGAGGACATTTCGCTTTAATTTTAGGCTTAATTAAGTGCCTTTTTAGTAATAATGTAGAAAAAATAAAAGGGCTTTGCAAGTAAAAGATGCAGGTTATTCAAGCAACAGAGAGAAAAGTATTTTTGATTTTTAATTGTCTGTAATAAAGAGTTTTAAAATAAGCTCTCATGATATAGGAAATGAAAGGAGAATGAAAATGAAAAAAATAAGTATTTTAGGAATAGTTGGCTTGAGTCTGTTTCTTGGAGCGTGTACGCAAGCTAAAAAGGATGAGGCTAAACAAAATAACCAGCTGACTAGCCTTACTTCAATTCAGCAAAGCGAGGGTGGAACTTCCGCGACGAAAGAAACAAACAGTATAAGTCAAGAAACTACAAGGCTGACGCTCGCTCATGCCGTACAGATTTATGAAAGTAATTACCCCAATACATCTGTGACTTCTATTGAGCTTGATTCATCATTTGGCATCTATTACTACGAAATTAAGGGGGTCGATGATCAAAAAGAATATGAGCTAAAAATTCATGCTAAAACTGGTGATATCAAGAAAAAACGTGTCGAAAATTTAGAGAATGATGAAAAAAATGGTGTGGAGCGAAAGGAAAAAGGAATGGTGACAACCAACCTTTTATCTTTGGAAGAAATCACTTCGCGTGCGCAAGAAGCTGCAGGTGACGGAACGGCGGTAGAGTGGAATTTGGAAAAAGAACTGGATACCGTTTATTGGGAGGTCAAAGTGAAGTCTGGAAAAAGTGAGACGGATGTCACGCTTAATGCAGAGACAGGTACAGTTCTAGAAGTAGAAAAAGAAGATTAAAAAAAGCAAAACGTTAAAAAATTGTCAATAAAAAAGAAGTTACCACTGTTTAGGTAAGTTAAAGCGACTTTGAGTGTGAAATAAAAGTGAGTATTCACTTTGTTTCACACTTTTTTAGAGTCAAAAATTCTTGATAACTTTCTTTAGCCCAAGCACACCAATTAAGTTCTTCTTTTAAAAGACCAATCCGTCTAACGACTACCAAGTAGCGGCCAAAATCATGCTGATAATACTCAATATTTTCTTTTCGCTGTTCCATTGTCTCTAGTTTTTGTTGGCAGTTTTTAATTTGTTCTTGTAAATATTTTTCGCGTTCGTAAAATAATTTTTTCCCAAGTTCGATATCGATGGAGCCGATAATATAAACTTTTGCGACCCATTCATCCTTGGCTAGAGTAAATGGAGTAGGCTCATCTAACCAATTTTCAACTTTTTCTTTGCCTAAAGCAGTTAGAAAATAAATTTTTTTGGCGGGTTTATCTTTGGTTTCTTCAAAATACACAAAATGATTTTTTTCTAATTTTGCTAACAGAGGATAGATTTGACTATGGTGTGCTTGCCAGATTAAATTTAATAATTTTTGTAATTCGTACCCACTGCAAGGTTTTCTATACAGTAGGCCTAATAAAATATGGGCTAATTTATTCATATGAGGCCACCTTTACTCACTTTTTCTTTTACTATATCACAAAAAAAAGAAAAGGTCTCAATGATTTATAAGTAAATATTTATATGTAAATATTGACATATAATAAAAAAGAGCAGTATACTAGAAAAGTTGAAAGAAGTAATTTTAGGGGGAAAACAAATGAAAAAAAGAAAAAAAGCTGAAGCTGAAAGTATTATTGGTAGCTTATCCAAACAATCAAAGCCTGCATTAGCAGTAGCTTTTGCATGTGTGGTAGCTTTTATGGGGATTGGACTGGTAGATCCGATATTACAATCCATTGCCAAATCACTACACGCAACAGCAGCACAAACGTCATTATTATTTACTAGCTATATGTTAGTTACTGGAGTGGTCATGCTTTTTACAGGATTTATTTCGAGTAGAATTGGGGCAAAAAAAACATTGTTAATAGGATTAGTCGTGATTATCTTATTTTCTTTTTTGGGTGGCTTGTCGGGTTCCGTTGGAGCACTAATAGGTTTTAGAGCAGGATGGGGACTGGGGAATGCCCTGTTTATTGCCACAGCTTTGTCGACCATAATTGGTGTCAGTACTGGTGGAAGCGAAAAAGCGGTGATTATGTATGAGGCAGCAATGGGGATGGGCATGTCTGTGGGGCCACTTATTGGAGGGATATTAGGCAGCTTTTCATGGCGAGGCCCTTTTTTTGGTGTTGCATTTTTGATGTTAGTTGCATTTGTTTTGGTGTGGTTTTTGCTTGATCCAATTGCAAAGCCTAAGAAAAAAGCTGGAGTTTGGGAGGCATTAAAAGCTCTGGAACATGGTGGTTTGAAGATTACTGGCTTGACAGCACTGTGCTATAATTTTGGCTTTTTTACAGTTCTAGCATACTCCCCATTTTTGCTGCGTCATTTTAATGCACTAGAAGTGGGGTTCTCTTTTTTTGGTTGGGGGATATTGTTGGCCGTTAGTTCTGTCTTTCTAGCTCCCAAATTTGAAAAGACATATGGAACTACTAAAATGCTACTGTTTTCTTTATTAGGTTTTGCAGTTGTTTTAGGCGTAATGGGAATTTTTACCGAATATCCTGTAGTCATTATGTTTGGCATTATGATTTCTGGATTTTTTCAAGGCATAAGTAATACCTTACTGACAACAACTGTAATGGAAGTAGCCCCTGTTGAGCGTTCCATCGCTTCAGCAGCCTATAGTTTTGTCCGATTTACTGGAGGTGCAATTGCCCCGTATTTAGCAGGGAAAATAGCAGAGTGGTTTTCTCCGCATATAACATTTTATTTTGCGGGAGTTACTGTAGCAGTTGGTAGTGCTATTCTATATAGTGGAAGAAGTTATCTGCAGAAAATATACTTAAAATAAAAAAGAAACGAATAGAATGGTTGCTTTTTTTTCCGAATTCAAGTATGATGAAATTAATCAAATAAGACATCCTTAGGGGAGTAACTGGCAACGGAAACGTTGTGATAATATCAACAGTAAGTTAATTGTAGCCAATTTTCTGGTATTATCTTCAAATCACAGACTTGAATAGTGAGACTTAAGGTGGAGGGTTTAAAAATAACCTTCCACTTTAAGTCTTTTCTTTTTGTAACAAAGTGAGGATGCGAGTAGAATGGAGGCAAGGTTATTTAATAAAACGCTAATGTTTGAATGTGTAGAGTTACATATAGGAGGAATGAAAATTGGAAGAAAAAGTAGCAGAAAAGACAGCTAGTCAAGTGAAAAATAGTGTCTATCAGCAAAAATTAGCAGCTGTTTATCAGGAAACTAAGACACAACCAGAAGGATTAACCACTCAAGAAGCCAAAGAAAGAGTAGAAAAAGATGGATACAATGAGTTAAAAGCCAAGAAAAAGGAATCGGTTCTGAAGTTATTTTTAGAAACATTTAAAGATGCAATGGTCATAGTTCTTTTAATTGTTTCGGTTGTTCAACTATTAATGGGGTCACCTCTTGAATCAATCATTATTTTTGCTGTGTTACTACTAAACTCAGTTGTAAGTGTTGTCCAAACCAAAAAAGCAGAGAGCTCCTTAGATGCACTGAGACAGCTTTCGGCACCGATGGCTAAAGTAGTACGTTCTGGTGAAAAAATCAGTGTACCAGCTAGAGAACTTGTAGTAGGTGATATTGTGTTACTAGACGCTGGGGACTATGTTCCTGCAGATGGACGTCTAACAGAAGCTGGAACGTTGAAGATTGACGAAGGAATGCTTACAGGAGAATCTGTTCCTGCTGAAAAAGAAGTAGTGGATTTAACAAAAGAAGTACCAGTGGGTGACCGGGTCAATATGGTTCATAGTGGGACCCTTGTGGTATACGGACGTGGAGCATTTATTGTTACAAGTACGGGAAATCAAACAGAAATTGGTCAAGTTGCTGATTTGTTAGAGAATGCTACTTCAAGTGTGACACCATTGCAACGTAATCTTGACAAGTTCAGTAAAAAATTAGGAATTGCTATTTTAATTTTATCCCTAGTTATATTAGGGATTCAAGTCGCTCGAATCTTTCTAGAAGGCCAACAAGATGTCTCAAAAGATTTGCTGAATGCTTTTATGTTTGCAGTTGCGGTTGCAGTTGCGGCTATTCCAGAGGCATTACAGTCTATCGTGACTATTGTGCTCTCGCTTGGAACTAAGAGAATGGCTAAAAGGAATGCTATTATCCGAAAATTACCAGCAGTAGAAACGCTAGGTTCGACAAGTATTATCTGTACGGATAAAACTGGAACGCTCACACAAAATAAAATGACTATTGTCGATTTTTACTTACCAAATGGGAAAACAGGCGAGTTCAATCCTCAACCAGAAACATGGTCAAAAGATGAAGAACGTTTAATTCAGATTTCAGTACTAGCTAACGATGCCAGTATCAGTGAAGAAGGACAAGAATTAGGAGATCCTACTGAAGTGGCGATGGTTTCATTTAGCGATAAAGTCAATCAACCATTCGAACAACTACGTAAAAAATATCCTCGTCAAGCGGAATTGCCTTTTGATTCTGATCGTAAGTTGATGTCAACGGTTCATACTATTGATGGCAAACGGATGTTACTGACAAAAGGTGGCCCAGATATTGTCTTTTCTCGTAGTAAACAGGTACTAATCAACGGAGAAGTTCAACCTTTGACTACTGAAATTTTGGATCAAATGAAAAAACAAAACGAAGCATTTTCTAATCGTGCGTTACGTGTACTGGCTTTTGGGTATAAATTACTAGAAGAGCAACATGAAGTAAGTTTAGATGACGAAAATGATTTTGTATTAGTAGGAATTTTGGCCATGATTGACCCTCCTCGTGAAGCGGTATTCCAAGCTGTAGCAGATGCCAAGAGTGCAGGAATTAAAACGGTAATGATTACAGGGGATCATAAAACCACTGCAAGCGCAATTGCCAAAGAAATTGGAATCTTTGCTGATGGCGATATGGCGCTTACCGGTCAAGAACTAGATGCGCTGAGCGAAGAGAAGTTAAATGCAGATTTAGAAAAAATCTCTGTCTATGCTCGTGTTTCTCCAGAAAATAAAATCAGAATTGTTCGTGCATGGCAAAATAAAGGACATGTTTCTGCAATGACGGGAGATGGCGTCAATGATGCCCCTGCACTAAAACAAGCAGATATTGGGATTGCAATGGGAAGTGGTACGGATGTTGCTAAAGATGCAGCAGCGATGGTACTTACAGACGATAACTTTGTATCTATCGTTCAAGCGGTGGAAGTCGGCCGAAATGTGTATGATAATATCAAAAAGGCGATTGCTTATTTGTTTGCTGGAAACTTAGGGGCGATTATCGCGATTATTGTAGCGCTTTTGATGAACTGGGTGAATCCTTTTACCGCCCTTCAATTGCTATTCATCAATTTGGTGAATGACTCTATCCCTGCGATTGCCTTAGGGATGGAAAAAAGTGAACCGAATGTAATGAAACGTAAACCAAGAGATCCTAACGAAGGAATTTTTGCAGGACAAACGTTACTATCAGTTGTTTATAGAGGGATTTTGATTGGGGCTGCCGTGATCGTTGCACAATTTATTGGCTTGCAGGATTCAGCTGAAATGGGTGTAGCAATGGCTTTTTCAACATTAATACTTAGCAGAACTTTGCAAACATTTCCAGCTAGATCGAATGTTCAAACAGCAATTGGTGCAGGTTTTTTCCAAAACAAAACGGTTATTTATGCGGTTCTATTCTGTAGTGCCTTGTATGGTGTAGCGTTATTACCTGGTTTAAGAGAAGTATTTTCTATTCCTGCTTCCTTTGGTTTCCACCAATTTGGTATCGCATTTGGACTAGCATTCTTAGCGATGATTTTGATGGAACTTACGAAACTAGTTCTGCGTAAAAAAGTAGAACAAGTCTAACTACTTAGAGAACGATACTTAGAACAGAAAAAGTTTTTTAAAACGAGCAATAACGAATGAATGTCCTTGAAGGTCTAAATTTTGAGAGTGAGATAAGAGTGAAAGTTGCTTTTGTCGCACTCTCTTTTTTAATTTTTTAGGGAGCTTTTTTAGATTATTTTTCAATTCAGAGTAGTTTCTTTTTCATTTAGGGAAGACCTGTAGTATAATTTAGGTATTAAGTACTAAAATACACTTTTTTAGGTAATAAATACTAAAACTAAAAAGTTGAGGAGGAAATGGAATGGCTTATCAAGTTACAAATCCGTATACAAACCAAGTAGAAAAGACATATGACAACCATAATGATGCTTATGTAGAAAGCGCACTTACAAAAGGACATCGATTATATAAACAATGGCGTAAAGAATCTGTTGAGAAACGAGCGAAGGTTTTATATAAAGTTAGTGAGCTCTTTACAGAAAAAGCAGAGGAGCTAGCTGCAATTATCACAAAAGACATGGGGAAAAGAATTTCAGAAGCAAAAGGTGAAGTATTGGTTTCAGCAGAAATTGCAAGATATTATGCAGAAAAAGCAGATACTTTTATGGCACCGACAGCTTTTGAATCTCGTATGGGCAAAGCTCAAATGGTTCCGCATTCAATTGGGATATTAATGGCGGTTGAGCCTTGGAATTTTCCAATCTACCAATTGATGCGTGTTTTTGCCCCAAACTATATTGTTGGGAACCCAATGGTTTATAAACATGCAAGTAATACACCAGGTTCAGCTGAAGCCTTTGAAGTTTTATTAAAAGAGGCTGGAGTAGAAGAGGGCGCTTGTACCAACTTATTTGTAGATTATAGTCAAGTCAATCAAATTATTGCAGATAAGCGTGTCCAAGGAGTCGCACTTACAGGCTCAGAGCGTGCGGGCGAGTTGATTGCAGCAGAAGCAGGGAAAAATTTAAAACGTAGTTCCTTAGAGTTGGGTGGAAGTGATCCATTTATCGTTTTAGAAGATGCGAACCTAAATGAAGTGAAAAAGATTATTGGGCAAGCACGTTTGTACAATGCAGGACAAGTTTGTACGTCTTCTAAGCGTTTTATTGTAACTGAAAATAACTACGAAAAAGTATTGGCGATGCTAACAGAAGCCTTTGCAGATGCTAAAACGGGTGATCCTTTTGACGAACGTACTACGTTAGCACCTTTGAGTTCTTTAAAAGCGAAAAAGGATTTAGTGAAACAAGTTGAAAAAGCACTTGAAAATGGTGCGACTTTGGCTTATGGTGATATGACAAAAAATCAAGGGGATGATAGCTTTTTCCATCCAGTGATTTTGACAGACATCACTATTGATAATCCTGCCTACTATGAAGAGTTCTTTGGACCAGTGGGTCAAGTGTACAAAGTAAAAGACGAACAAGCAGCGATTGAGTTAGCAAATGATTCGAATTACGGATTAAGTGGGATTGTTTTTGCTGGTACGCAAGAGCGTGGAGCGGAAGTAGCAAAACAAATTGAAACTGGAGCTGTTTTTGTAAACAGTTATGGTGGAACATTACCAGAATTACCATTTGGTGGAGTGAAACGTTCTGGTTATGGTCGTGAGCTAGGAGAGCCAGGTATTGAAGCCTTTATGAACAAAGAGCTAGTTGTAGTAAGAGAAGAGCCAATCGATTTGGACAATCCATTCGGTGGTTTTGTTTAAACAGTATTTTTATAGAAGTGGGTGGAACAGAAGTATTTCTGCTCTCACCGCTTATTTCGATAGTAAGAGCCAGAAAGATAACTTTTAAGTTATCCTTCTGGCTCTTTTTGAAACGTTGGCAGAAAACTCAAGTAAAATTACCCTCTCCCCCCTTTTTTAATCTTATGAAAAGAAACGGGGGAGAAAACAATGTGTGATCGAAATAGATATCTAATATTGTTATTTTAAAAATGAGAGGAAGTTCATCGGTTTCTTATCTAACCATATTATATCTCGTTATTCCTTTGACATTGCAAACGCTTACCTTTACAATTTGAATTGTAATCCATTTAAGTGAGTGTTATAAATCATTTGTGTATGTTGTTTGTTTTGTTATTAAATGAGACGGTACTTACATAAGATGGACGATGTAGCACAATGAAATGAATCCATTGATTCAGTAAAGGAGAAGGAATATGTATCTAATTGTAAACGTTCTTGGTCTCATTGTTTTTATTGGTTTAGCCTGTCTATTTTCAAAGAAGAAAAAGGAAATTCGGTGGAAGTCTATCGGGATTATGTTAATGCTCAACTTATGTATGACGTGGTTTTTAACAAGTTTTACTATCGGAAGAACGATGGTTCAATTAGCGGCAGAAGGATTTGACAAAATGGTAAAAGTTTCCTATCAAGGGATTTGGTTTATTTTTCCAGCACAATACCAAAATGTTGAAGCATTAGGCAAACTCGGATTTTTTGTAACAGTCTTAATGCCAATATTATTAATTGTGCCATTGTTTGATATATTAACTTATATCGGCGTACTTCCTTTCGTTATTAAATGGTTAGGGAAAGCTATTTCTAAGATTACAGGACAACCAAAATTTGAATCATTTTTTGCAATTGAAATGATGTTTTTGGGGAATACAGAAGCGCTTGCTGTTTCTAGCTTGCAATTAAAATTAATCAACAAACAAAGAAATTTGACTATCGCCATGATGTCGATGAGTTGTGTTACTGCGTCCATTATTGGTGCGTATATTGCGATGATGCCAGCACAATTTATCCTAACAGCTATCCCAGTCAATATCATCAATTCCATCATTATTTCCAGTATTTTGCATCCGGTTAGTGTATCACAAGAAGAAGATACTGTGGCCCAAATGAGTGGATCGCATGCTGAGGCTACAGAAGTTGGGTCAATTCGAGAAAGAGAAGAGACAAAGCAAGAAGGAATGATTGAAAAAGAACCGTTTTTCTCATTTTTAGGGGATTCAATCGTCGGAGCTGGAAAATTAATTTTAATTATCGCAGCAAATGTCATTGCCTTTGTTGCAATTGCAGCGTTAATTGATAAAGTGTTACAACTTGTAAATCCTTGGTTAACACTCGAACACCTCTTAGGGATTGTGATGTTCCCATTTGCTTGGTTGATGGGCTTAAATACTCATACTGCTTTTGAAATGGCACAGTATATGGGGACCAAACTAGTGACAAATGAATTTGTAGTCATGTCCAAAGTGACAGGAAACATTGCCCATTTTCCTAATCATTACCGGGCAGTGCTGACTGTTTTTATTACTTCATTTGCGAACTTTTCGACACTTGGAATGATTATTGGCTGCTTCAAAGGGCTTGTCGATAAGGAGAAAAATGAGTATATTGCAAAAAATGTTAGCTATATGTTATTATCGGGGATTTTGGTTTCATTGCTATCTGCAGCAATTGTGGGTCTGTTTGTTTGGTGATATTTAGTGAAAAATTAAAGGCTAAGGAGTTTAAGGGGTGTGTCAAAATTAAAAGAAAAAAAGAAAAGTTTCTCAATTATAGAACTTTTTAAGGACAAAAAGCAATTGAAGAATGAGCTAATTGCAGGTTGTACAGCATTTGTTGCTATTTCTTATATTATCATTGTCAATCCAATGATTCTAAAGGATGCTGGTATTCCCATCGGCTACAGTGTGTGCGCGACTATTTTTTCTTCTGCAATTGGTTGTTTTTTGATGGCCTTCTGGGCAAAAGCGCCCATAGTCATGACTCCTGGCATGGGAATTAATGCATTTTTTACATACACGATTGTCAATGGGATGCAGCTTTCTTGGCAAGAAGCTATCGCAATTTCGATATGTAGTAGTATTGTTTATTTTGTCATCGCAATAAGTGGTTTTAGCATGCAACTCGCAAAAGCGATACCAGACAATTTGAAAACTGGAATTACAGCAGGTATTGGGCTGTTTTTAGTAGAATTGGGTCTTGAAAAAGCACATTTGATTCAAGCAGGAGGGAAACAAGGTTTGCTGATGATGGGGGATTTATCGCAGCCAGCTACACTACTTGGAGTTGTCGGCTTGATTATGAGCTTAATTTTTTATCTTAGAGGGACTCCAGGGGGATTTTTGCTAGGAATTATTCTGACAACTGTACTGAGTTTGATTTTCCATATTCAAGATCAGATGACAACGACGAAACTTCATTTTTCTGAGTTTCAAACTTATTTTAAAAATATAGGTCCAGGGGACTTCCGTGAATTCTTTTCACTTCCATTTATTTTGGCGGTATTTTCAATGAGCATGATTCTGATTTTTGAGTCAATGGGAATTTTGTCAGGAATATTGCCTAATAAAAAGCGTTTTAAGCAGTCTTTTCAGAGTAGCTCTGTCGCTAGTTTTATCTCTGGCTTTTTAGGAACGAGCCCAACCGTTGTAGCAGCAGAAAGTGCAGTTGGAATTGAGAGTGGGGGAAGAACTGGGGGGATGGCGTTTGTAGCGGGTTGCTTATTTTTGGTCGCCATTTTTACAACTCCGTTTTTAGCGCTTATCCCTCAAGTTGCTACAGCTCCTGTCATTATTATAACGGGTGCAATTATGATGCAGCAATTACGTACAATTGATTTATTTGATTTTAGTGAATGGTTTCCAGCATTTTTAATAGTGGTATTGATTTCATTTTCAAATAGTATTTCTTTTGGATTAGCAATTGGCTTTATTTCTTATCCAATCGTAAAGGTAGCAGTTGGTCAAAGAGCGAGTATTCACCCAATCGTATATGGACTAGCCAGTTTGTTTTTAATCGATTTAATTTGTCAGGCAGTTTTGCTCCAATAGATCAAATAGAAAAGGAATGTGAAAGTAATGAGAATGGTCGATGTTATTAGTAAAAAAAGAGATGGTCAAGTATTAAGTAAAGAAGAAATCCAATTTTTTGTTACAGGGTATACTAATGAGCAGATTCCTGATTATCAAGCAAGTGCTCTTGCTATGGCTATTTTCTTTCAAGGAATGACTGCTCAAGAAACAGCTGACTTAACATTAGCTATGGTGGATTCAGGCGAAAAAATCGATCTTAGTGAGATAGCTGGCATAAAAGTTGATAAGCATTCAACTGGTGGGGTAGGAGATACAACAACGCTAGTGCTAGCTCCACTAGTAGCGGCGTTAGGTATTCCAGTAGCGAAAATGTCAGGGCGTGGCTTAGGGCATACAGGAGGTACTATTGATAAACTAGAATCAATCGCAGGGTTTCATGTTGAAGTCAGCAAAGAAGAATTCATAACATTAGTCAATCAAAATCAGTTGTCAGTCGTTGCACAAAGTGGCAATCTAACCCCAGCAGACAAAAAAATGTATGCACTAAGAGATGTGACTGGGACCGTTAATTCTATTCCAATGATTGCAAGTTCTATTATGAGTAAAAAGATTGCTGCTGGGGCTGATGCGATTGTATTGGATGTAAAAGTTGGAGCAGGTGCTTTTATGAAAACAAAGGAAGAGGCAAAGCAATTAGCAGAAACGATGGTTACAATTGGCAGTAAAGTCGGACGTAAGACGGTGGCAGTTCTCTCAGATATGTCGCAACCATTGGGCAACGCGATTGGGAATGCACTAGAGGTCAAAGAAGCCATTGATACCCTAAAAGGACAAGGACCAAAAGACTTAACGGAGTTAGTGCTGACATTAGGTAGTCAAATGGTGGTCCTATCCAATAAAGCAGATACGGTAGAGAAAGCACGTGTCATGTTGCAACAAGCCATTCAAAGTGGCGCAGCGATTGAAAAGTTTAAAACATTTTTAGATAATCAAGGCGGAGATAGTTCTGTTGTAGATGATCCAACAAAATTGCCTCAAGCTGCCTTTAAAATTGAAATTCCGGCCTTACAGAATGGCTTTGTCTCAGAGATTGTTGCGCATGATCTAGGAACGGTAGCGATGATGCTAGGGGCAGGGAGAGCGACAAAGAATGATGTGATTGACTTAGGAGTTGGTCTGGTACTGAATAAAAAAGTTGGAGACCCTGTGGCAAAAGGTGAATCTCTTATTACTGTTTATAGCAATGAAGAAAAAGTTGATGCAATTATTCATAAGCTTTATTCCTGCTTCACGATTTCAGAGCAACAAAATCATCCAACTTTAATTCATGAGCTTCTTTTAAAATAAATCTGAGAAAGTAGTATCAGCGTCAAAATAGCAAGTTACAAGGAAGAGAGTATTTTCCGGTGTTTGGTGCAACTTGGTGGGTAAGGCAAAGTCTATTGATTTTTGCCTTATCTTTTTTTTCTTTTAGCAAATCGATGCTATACTAAATAGGAGAAAGAATAGCAAAAGGAGGGGATAAAGATGAACGTTGTTGTGGCAATCGATTCTTTTAAAGGAAGTGCTACTTCTTTAGAGTTAAATCAAGCAGTGAAAGAGGCTATTGAGGCTGATTTTTCACAAGTTGAGTGTGTGTGTATTCCAATTGCAGATGGAGGAGAAGGGTCATTAGAAGCAATCTATACAGCGAATGGTGGACATTTTCAAAGTTGTTCTACAGTTGACTTATTAGGGAGAAATTGTAAGACAGAATATCTGATTACTCTGAAAGAAAATAAAAAAATTGCGATTATTGAATCTGCAAAAGTTGTCGGACTAGACTTGATTCACCCATGTGAAGAAACTCTTTGTCAGGCAAGTACATATGGTCTGGGGTTAGTAGTAAAAGATGCCTTAGAAAAACGGGTGAATCAAATTATTCTAACTTTAGGTGGAAGTGGGACTTCGGATGGTGGGCTTGGATTTCTTCAAGCTTTAGGAGCAGATACTGGAGACACGGCTCGTACGGGGAACCCACTACTTGTTGCAAAAAAACTAGATTTAGCTAGAGTTAAACAGCAATTTGCTCAAATAAATTTAATTGCAGCAGCAGATGTTACCAATGTTTATTATGGATCAAACGGGGCGGCTAAAGTTTTTGGGATGCAAAAAGGAGGCAGTCCAGAAATTCTTGAAAAATTAGATGCAAAGGCACAACGAATCGCTACCTATCTACAAGAACATGATCAGATTGTATTGAACCAAGTTGCTGGTAGTGGAGCAGCAGGTGGGTTAGGTGGTGCTATTGTAGCACTTGGTGGTGAGCTACAAAGTGGCTTTGAGCTGATTTCGCAGTTTACCAACCTGGAACAGATGGTTTCAAAAGCAGACCTTGTTTTTACTGGAGAAGGTAGCATAGATTCACAGACTGAAAATGGAAAAGTGCCATTTGGGATTGCCCAATTAACCCAAAAGTTCGCTGTCCCAGTCGTAGTCTTGTGTGGCAGATACACTGCAATAAAGCCACAATTAGCAGCTAATTTCCAAGGAATATTTTGTATACAATCGGCCCCCATTTCTCTTGAAGAAGCGTTAAAAAAAGAAAATACACTTTTAAATATTGCCAATACGGCTAAAAACATTTTAAAGCTCTTTCTTTTTAGCAAACAAAGCAACCTTGAGAAAGAATGGTAGATAAGAAAAAAAATTTCTGTTATACTGAAATTGAGCAATTAAAAAGGAGGGAACAACGGATGAGACGTATGACAAAAATAACACAAATCGCTAATTATCAGCGTTATTTCACAAGTTTTTGCCATGCAATTGTTTTTTGTTTTTCTGTTTATGGGATAAGTGTAATCAAAAATAACAAAAAAACAGAAAAAAATGACCAGTCGTTTGTTCTCTTATAAAAATAAGAAAATAATTAAATAACATGAGGTCATGATAAATTCATGACCTTTTTTCTTTCTTACGGTTGGCCTAGAAGGAGCAAAAAATGTTAGTACAATTAAATAATGTGACGAAAAATTTTGGAGGAGCCCCTATATTAGAAGAGGTTTCTATCCAAATAAATGATGGGCAAAAAATAGGAATAATTGGCAGTAATGGTTCGGGGAAGTCTACGATTTTTAAATTGATTACTGGAGCGGAACAGGCGACAAAAGGAACGGTTAGTTGCCAAAAAAAATTGAGCATTGGTTCGATTAAACAAGAAACGATTGTCTCTGATTTGTCAGTATCTGCTTACTTACTGTCTAGCTTTTCAGATATTCATCAGTTGGGTGATCAATTACGAACATTAGAGGCACAGATGTGTCAGACCAATAGTGACCTAGAAAAAATTATGGGAAAGTATGCTCGAGTACAAGAAGCATACGAACAAAAAGGTGGCTACATTCTGGAAGAAAGAATAACCACTGTTCTAAAGGGATTGGGTTTAGCCAAAAAAGCTACGACTTGTTTGAATTTGTTAAGTGGTGGAGAAAAGGTGCTGGTTCAGCTCGCACATATTCTGCTTTTGGATGTTGACCTTTACCTGCTTGATGAGCCAACCAATCATCTTGATACTCAAAGTGTTGAATGGTTGGAACGCTATCTGGCGCATACCAAAGCAGCCTGTCTGGTGATTTCACATGATCGCCGATTTTTAGATAATGTAGTAGAAAATATCATTGAAGTCGAGGATGGAGCAGTTTTTACCTACCCAGGAAATTATACGCGGTATCAAAAATTAAAAGCAGAACGAGAAGCGCTAATTCAAAAAAATTACGAACTTCAGAAAAAAGAAATTCAAAAAATTAAATTAGCAATTCGTCGATATCGCCAGTGGGGTAACGAAGGAGATAATGAAAAATTTTTCAAACGAGCCAAACATCTAGAAAAACGTTTAGAAAAAATGCAAGGAGTCAAACGACCAATTGCTCAAAAGAGAAAATTAGGACAAAAAAATCAGTCTTTCACTCGGTCTGGAAAAGAAGTTTTAAAAGTGTGTCAGCTTTCTAAATCTTATGAAGATAGATTATTATTTGAAGCAGAAGATTTTACGATTTATTGGCAAGAACATTTAGCCTTAATAGGAAAAAATGGTAGTGGCAAAAGCACTTTTTTTAAGATGCTGTTAGGGATTGACCGGCCCACTCAAGGAGAAATTTGTTTGGGAAGTGGTGTGAAAATTGGTTATTTAGCACAAAATATCCTATATTCGGAACCAAAGAAGACCGTATTAACTTATTTTCAAGAAACCGTGGGGGAAGAAGAAAGTGCCAGAAGAGTTCTGGCGCAGTATGGGTTTTATCAAGAGGATGTGACTAAGCGTCTAATCGATTTATCTGGGGGCGAAAAAATCCGCCTCGAGTTAGCCAAATTATTTCAACAAGAGATTAATCTACTAATCTTAGATGAACCAACGAATCACTTAGACATTGAAACTCGAGAAGAGATTGAAAGTTATTTAAAAGAATTTTTAGGAACAATTTTAGTGACCTCGCATGATCGTTACTTTATCGACAAACTCTTCAAGCAGTGTCTAGTGATTGAGGAAAAAAGATTATGGAAACAAACTACAAGAGATAAAAATTGAAGCGTAAGGGGAGGGTAGTAAAAAATGATTACTATATGTTAGCCTAGTTAATGGATAGAGGAAAGAACTTGTTACTTCTTCAACTTATAGGAAATTCTGTCTTAGCGAGTTAGAAAAATAGTTGGAACAAGTAAGAAGGCATTAATAAAAAAGATATAAGTTAAAGAAAAAAATCAAGCGTAATACTGGCTTGTGGCTAAAAGTCCAAAAATCTGCATGTAATGGCTCTGAAATAAGAAGTAAAAAATATCATAAAACGTTTGACAACGCTTTCATTTAGAGGTAATATATTAATGTAATAAAAAAAACAAACTTAAAACAAACAAAAATAAGAAACCTATTGAGACGTAGGTTTCTTATTTTTTGTGTAGCGAAAAGACTAAAGAGATTCCCCAGATAAATTCTTTTTACGAATTGTGACAGCAAGTAGATTTAAGAGCACCGCAACTAGAGCTACGTAGAAAAGCTTCAGCCATAAATCTCCTGTACCACTCCCACCGTATAAGACATTAAAGTCTGCTTGAATAGAGTAATAACAAGGTGAAATAGTACTAAATCCTTTGAAAAATGACGGTAAAATACTTTTTGGAATCAATCCAGCACCAGCAACCACTTGCATCAACATCATTGGAACGTTAATGATCATTCCAAGTTGCCCAATTAGTATAATAAAAATGAGGTTAATATTCATAGCGGTAAAAAGCTCTAAGCCATGTGTGAACCATAGTTGTGTAATAAGGCTACTGTCAAAGTTATTAAATGCTTGTGCTAATAATACAATGATTAAAGGCGTAATAACAGAGATAAGAGCAACCGTAATTTCTAACATGGCAAAAGATTTGAATCGACCAATACGCCCTGCAAATTTAGTATAGGTTCCTAAGATAATCGTTGCACCCATCAATGTTCCAATATATATCGATAAAGAAAGGAAAAATGGAGCCATACTGTGATTCATACCAGAAGGGATTTTATTGGTTTTATGGATAACTGGTATGAAAGAGTTGCCCAAATTTTTATAAGTACGATTAATTTTGGTTTCAATCTGACTTTTTTGGACTTCTGCTTGTGTTTCAATTTGGTCCTTTGCTTGGGGTGTGGCAGAAACTTTTTGTGCTACTTGCTCTTTTAAAACAGTAAGCTGTGCGCTTGTTAAAATTGCTTTACCTTTATTTAAAAGAATGTTCTCATTGATAGAGGCGCCAATTTTTGTTGCAACACTTTCCATCGCAGTAACGGCTGTTGTTGGATTGGATTCGTTGATATAAAAGTGAAGTTTAGCAGTTTTGTCTAGAGTTTGAACGTGATTACTAAAGTCTTTAGGAATTTCAACAATAAGATAAATCGATCGTTTGTCTAATTCTTTTTTTGCTTTATCCATTGTCCATTTTTGATGAATCGTATTAAAAGGAAGCTTTTTGACTAAATTATCCTTTAATTCTTGACTGTCGGAATCGTTGCTAATTACTGCAATAGGCAAATCTTTAATCTTGTCGGGAATGGCTTTGTATCCTGAAAAGTAGATACTGATCATAAAAACGCCATAAAAAATCGTGACTGCTAAAGCAAGTAGCGCTCCCTTACTAAATATAAATTTTTTAAATTCCACGCGTATAACCTCCAAATTTTAAATAGATTGCTTGCATGAATAAAGTGTTTAAATAGTAGAATTTTGTAAGAGCAATGTCCTGTTTTTTAAATATACGAGATAGAAGTGCGGGGGGAATATCTCAATCCATACAAAAAGGTATATTTAAAACTTCATAAAGCAAGCAAGTACTTGCAGTATAACTCTGATTCTTTTGTTTAGCAAGTACATGCTTGCTGTTTGTTTATTAAAATTTTTGCTGTTTTAGCATCCTTTCTTAAGTAGAGGAAGAGGCTTGCTTTTTAAAAATTCATTACAGTTGGCTGTATACTAAGAATATTCAAACTTTTTGATAAGACTGTTCATTTGTAGATAATTTTTATATACTGTATCCGTAGTGAAATTTATAAATTAAGGTGTGTGGAAAAGAATGAAAATTGCAATCGCCGGTGCTGGAGCTATGGGAAGTCGTTTTGGATTCATGTTGCACCAAGCAGGAAATGACGTCATTCTTATTGACAAATGGGAAGATCATATCAACGAGATTCGCAAAAATGGTTTGAAAGTAAACTTGAATGGAGAAATGTTTACGAGTTACATTCCGATTTATTTTCCAGAAGAAATAGCAGAAACTAAGCAAAAAATTGATTTGATTTTGCTTTTTACTAAAGCAATGCAGCTTGAAGATATGCTGTCAGCTCTATCTACTGCTATTCACAGTGAAACAAAAGTATTGTGCTTGCTTAATGGAATTGGTCACGAAGATGTGATAGAGAAATTTATGCCTAAAGATAATATTTTAATTGGTATTACGATGTGGACTGCTGGCTTGGCAGGAGCAGGGAAAGCAGAACTTATTGGGGACGGAAGTGTCGAGCTTCAAAATCTTGCACCAAAAGGTAAAGACTACGCATTAGAAGTGGTCAAAATTTTAGACCAAGCTGGGCTACACTGCAAATATAGCCCAGATGTTCGGTACTCTATTTGGGAAAAAGCTTGTGTCAATGGGACGGTGAATGGAACTTGTGCCTTGCTGGATGCAACAATTGCTGAGCTTGGTCAGACGGATGTCGCGGTTTCGATTATAAAAAATATTTTGCATGAGTTTGTTTTAGTGGCTAAGCAAGAGCGTTTGATTTTGGATGAGGCTGCTGTGCTACAAAAAATCATCAAAACATTTGATCCAAATGGGATTGGTAATCACTATCCTTCTATGCATCAAGACTTGGTCAAAAATCATCGCTTAACCGAGGTTGACTACATCAATGGGGTGGTCGTTCGTAAAGGTGAAAAATATGGAATTGATACACCATTTTGCACGTTGCTTACCGAATTAATTCATGCCAAAGAGCAACTGATTGGCGCAAAGTGAAAGATGAAATAAGACCATCAAGAAGCTGCAGGAGCATCCTCAGCTTTTTTAGTTGACAATTTAAAAATAGTCTAGTATTATAAATGTAACTTAAATAGTTACATTAGGAAGTGAGGAAATAATGGCTGTATCAACCAAACTAAGTGTTGCTGTCCATATCCTAACTTTGATTGGTTCCAAAGAGGCAACGCAAGTCAACTCTGAATTTATTGCAGGTAGTATTCATACAAATCCTGTTGTAGTTAGACGTTATATGAGCGCATTAAAAAAGGCAGGGCTAATCGAAAGTTCTCGTGGTGCAACCAAAACTTCATTGACTAGAGAGCCTAGTCAGATTTCTTTATATGATGTTTATCAAGCACTGGCTTTAAAGAATGACCTTTTCAATATTCATCAAGATACAAATATTGAGTGCTTGATTGGAAGAAATATTCAAACTGCACTTGAGCGAGAGTATCGAAAAATTCAAGAAAAAATGGAAGAAGATTTGAAAAAGGTGACTTTACAAGATGTTTTAGAAGATATTATTGAAATAAACGAGAGCTAACTCTCGTTTTATTATAAAACAAAATGTAACTATAGTGATTACTAAATAGGAGGAAATGTAGATGAAATTAGCTATAATTGGTGCAACAGGAAAAGTTGGAAAATTAGTTGTGAAAGAAGCAAAAGAAAGAAATATTGATGTGTCGGCAGTTGTAAGACAGGGTGGGAAAACAGGAATTCCAGAGATTGTGAAAGATGTTTATGCGCTAACAAAAGAAGATGTTGCAAGTTTTGATGTTGTCATCAGCGCACTTGGGTTTGTTGGGGCTGATGCAGCATATGAGTTTGAGAAGTCCACCCAACATCTGATTCAAATTTTTAGTGGATTAGAGACACGCTTGATTATTGTGGGAGGCGCAGGAAGTTTGTATGTTGATCCGGCACATCAATTACAGTTGAAAGATACGCCAGATTTTCCCGAAGTATACAAACCATTTGCAGAGTCACAGGCAGTTCAGTTAGATACGATTAGGAATGCTAAAAATGTTCACTGGACTTACCTTAGTCCTGCAGCAGATTTTCAAGCAGATGGAAAAAGAGTGGGAAGCTATCAAGTTGCAGGAGAAGAGTTTACAGTAAATCAAGCAGGTCAAAGCTTCATTAGTTATGCGGATTATGCGATTGCAATTGTAGAAGAAGCAATTGCTGGCAAACATAAAAATGCACGGTTTAGCGTTTATCAAGCATAAGAAAGCATAAAAATACAAGAATTGATTCATCAATTCTTGTATTTTTTTTGTGAATAATGAATAATAATTCTTTTTAGCTTGCTTATTATGAAATAAATTTCATTTAAATAATAAAATTCTCATAAAGGTAGGTTTTGAACAGAAATGTTATTATACTGTAATTTGTATAATATATAGAAAAAGAGCGTGTTTAAATGAATAAAAAAATGACAATTTTAGGATTAATTTTGATGATTTTTACTTCGGTATTTGGTTTTTCCAACGGTCCAATTGCGTTTTATTTAATGGGATATGGTTCAATTGTTTGGTATGTACTTGCAGCTTTTTTATTTTTTATTCCATATGCTTTGATGATGGCAGAATTTGGTTCTGCCTATAAAAATGAAAGCGGAGGGATTTATACTTGGATGAAAGATGCCCTAGGAGAAAGACTCTCATTTATAGGAACATTTATGTGGTTTGCTTCTTACATTATCTGGATGGTATCCGTAGCACCCAAAATATGGATAACACTTTCAACTTTTTTATCTGCATCTGGTAGTGACCAAACTCAAAAATGGCACTTTTTCGCGCTTAATTCGACTCAAGTAATAGGTGTATTATCCATTGGTTGGATGGTGGTGTTAACTTTTGTTTCATCTAGAGGGATGAAACAAATTATCAAAATCACCAGTATCGGTGGTCTAGCGGTAGGGGTGTTGAACGTGGTGCTTCTTTTGACGAGTAGCATTATTTTAATCAAGAATCACGGACAGTTTGCACAACCTCCAACCCATCTTTTTTCTTCACCAAATCCTACCTATCAGTCTCAGATGCAGGTTTTGTCGTTTATTGTTTTTGCCATATTTGCCTATGGAGGAATTGAAGCAGTTGGCAGTTTAGTTGAAAAAACAGACAAGCCTGAAAAAAATTTTCCTAAGGGGATTTTACTAGCCGCTGTTACGATTGCATTGGGGTATGCTATCGGAATTGCTTGTTGGGGAATTAGTACTAATTGGCAAGCGGTACTGAATCATCGGACAACCAATCTTGGAAATATTACCTATGTGATGATGAATAATTTAGGGGTACAATTAGGTCAAGCACTAGGCTTAGATGCTAGTCAAAGTACGACGATTGGCGCATACTTTGCACGGTATACGGGTTTATCCATGTTTTTAGCCTATACGGGTGGTTTTTTCACCTTAGCTTATTCGCCCTTAAAATCAGTTATTACTGGAACACCAAAAGAAATTTGGTCCAAAAAAATGACGCAGCTAAATAAAGTTGGGATGCCGCAAAATGCCATGTGGGCACAATTTGCTATTGTGACGGCTATTATTTTACTCTCTTCCTTTATTAGTAAGGATCCGAGCGATTTTTATAATAAATTAACTTTGATGTCGAATGTTTCGCTTACATTGCCTAGTGTTTTTCTTGTAATAGCTTTCCCGTTATTCAAAAAAAATCAGACGATTAAAAAGGAGTTTGAAGTTTTCACCTCACCATTTTCCATAAATTTGGTATCTATAATCGTTTTTCTGGTTGTTTTTGGTGCCAATTTCTTTACGGTTTTTGCCCCAATTTTTGAGCATGGCCAAGCAGGAGTGGGGGATACGCTATGGATGATTTGTGGGCCAATTTTCTTTTCTTTATGTGCGTGGTTTTTATTTAATCGTTATGCCAATCATCATTTGAGTCAAACAGAAGAAGGTTTAAAAGAAAAGTAATTTCCATTCACAAGCGCTAGATTAGACAAATTAGTAAGAGTAGGAGAAAATATAAGTAGTTTACTAAAAGTGATGATGGAGGAATGGATAATGTCAGAAATTGAAGCGTTTAAAAAAGACATAGAATTATTTGAACCAATCAATGTGCAACAGCTGGAACAAAAATTAACAGAAACAAAAAAACAAATCTTATTCTTAGGAAGAGCGACTTGTCCTTTTTGCAGAAAATTTGCCCCTAAGTTAAAAGCGGTAAAAATAAAGCTTAATCTTCCTGTATACTTTGTTGATAGTGAGAATTCTGATGACTTGGCAAAATTAACTGCTTTACGTAATCAATATACAATTCCCACAGTACCGGCATTACTAGTTGTACAAGAAGAAAAGGTGAAAGTAGTATGTGATTCTTCTCTTACCGAAGAAGAGATTACACAATTTATTCAAAATCGTTAATGACGTGTTTTTAAAATTATCATATATTCAAGATAGGATAGGAAAGAAGAAGGTGCTCCTGCTTCTCTCCTATCCTTTTTTTGATTATTTAAAATGTAAATCAGTGTTAGGAGGATAAGTAACGAACAAAAGACTTTATTTTCAGAAAATTCAGTTATATGTATTGATTATTTAATAGAAACAAGGTATAGTAAAAATTACTTTACACATCTATGTGATTGTGGATGGTTCGGATTTAGATTTTAGAAAAGGGGTAAAAAGATGGGCGCAACAGAGCAGGCATCACAAAATGAAAAAATAACGACAAGAGAGTATGTCTATCGCGTTTCTGCAGGGGTATCAAATGCGGTTTTAGTCATGCTTGGGATTGGACTCTTATGTGAAACGTTGGCAAATTTTGTAGGATGGACAGCATTTCATCAGATTGGGACAATGGCTAAAATTTTACTAGCGCCAGCTTTTGGTGCAGCCGTAGCTTATCAATTAAAAAGCAACACGCTAGTATTATTTAGTGCGATGGTCGCATCTACCGTAGGCTCAAATTCAATCTTTTTTATAAATAATGCTGTTCCAGCTACTACGGCAACGAGTCATGCAGTAGTTCAACCGATTGGAAGTGGCATTATCACGACGGGGCAACCAATCAGTGCAGTTTTAGCTGCTCTAGTAGCCGTTTTAATTGGAAATTGGTTGACAGGTAAAACGCCACTAGATATGGTTTTAGTACCGTTTATATCAGTGACTATTGGTGGGATTGTTGGACTTGGTCTGGCATCGGTTACAACCCCAGCTTTGCTTGCAATTAGTAAATTTATGGCAACTTCAATTACGATTTCCCCACTACTCGGTTCATCTGTGATTGCGCTTGCTTGGAGTGTTCTGTTAATGACACCGGCATCTTCTGCTGCACTTGCGATTGCACTCACGCTAGATCCGGTTTCCTCAGCTGCTGCATTAATTGGTTGTACGAGTCAATTTGTTGGCTTTACCGTGATGTCATGGCGTGAGAATAAAATAGGAGCAAATTTAGCACAGGGCTTAATTACACCAAAAGTTCAATTTGCTAATTTGACGCTACATCCACAACTTGTCATTCCACCATTCATAGCTGCCATTATTAGTGCACCAATTGCAACGGTTGGCTTTGGTTTTAAAACCACCTACGAATTGGCTGGAATTGGTCTAAATTCACTGATTGCACCGCTAAATATTTTGTCGAAAAGTACAACTGATTTCTTTGTGTATCTTTTGGTTGGAGTGGTGCTTCCAGCTATCATTTCTTATATTGGTTTTGCTATCATGCAAAAGATGGGCAAAGCGCAAAAAGGATGGTTAACAATTGAATTACAATAAGCCCATAATCACAAAAAAAGACTGGAGAGAAGTGGGTAACTCTGGGCAATAAGCAAGAATTCATAGAAATTAGCCTTTAGACTTTTTTTCCATTCAGCTTGTTTCCAAAGGAGTTACTTCTATTCTCACTAATTAGTTGGATAAAAAGAGCCTGAAACCTAACTTTTGAGTTAGGCTTCAGGTTCTCTTTTTTATAAGTCAAAAGTAGACTGTAATAGTTCAGATACTGGAAGAACTTTTGAAGTCTCACCGGTTTTTAACATCCAGGCCAATAGTTGCATGACATAAGTAGCATAAATAGAAGCTAAAAATTCTTTTGGTACCTCTAGTTTTTGCTCTTTAGCTTTGATGTACTCCAGACTGTGCTCATAAAAAATATGCTCGAGCTTGGCAGATAAATCTGCCTCTGGCTCATGAATTTTGAGTAACGTTTTATAGACTTGTCTATTTCCAAGTAAGATGCTTTCGAAATTATGAAAGTTTGTAACGATATGTGTTTGTTGTTCTGGTTGAAAACGCATCGCAATTTCATCGGATACTAATTGGCTATAAGTCGTAACAATTTTTTCTAGTAAATCATATTTATCCAAATAATGGGCATAGAATGTAGATTTGCTAATCATAGCTTTTTGACAAATATCTTTGATGGTTAATCGGCGGAAGTCTTTTGTCTCAAGTAAGCTGATCAGGGATTGTTCGATATTTTTTTTGGTTTTGATGATTCGGACATCTTCTTTCATGGACATTTCCCCCTAATTTGATCCTTTTCCTACGATTTAGTAAGAAAGGTTCGATTTCGTACTAATTATATAACATTGCTAGTCGTTTGCAAGTTTTAGTTGGCGTATAGTAAGACTATCAAAAGAGGAGGAAATTAATATGTTTGAAGAATATACAGGTAATGAACAATTTGATTTACAAATTAATCGTTTTATGGGAGATACATTTCAAAATGATTCAAGAGCACAAAAGGATCTAAAAGAAATCATTCCCAAACTCATAGATGTAGATGGTTGGTTTAAAGTTTGGCATGAAAAAGCAGTTGAACGTGAGCAGAATGGCGATTTTGACTTAGCTTCAAAATATTATCAAGCTGCAGAGTTTTATCTAGATGATTCAAGTTCTTACAAGAATGAAATGTATCATAAATATCGCGAAAACTTTTATAAGTCCTATGACACCTCGCATTTTAAAATGTATGAAGTACCTTACGAACAGTCATTTTTACCAGCGATTCGAATGGGAGAAGACCCTAATCTACCTACTACTGTTTTCTTTGCAGGATACGATTCATATATTGAAGAACTTTTGCCCATGATAGAAAATGTGGCAAAACAGTTGAAGCACAATATTATTTTATTTGAAGGACCAGGGCAAGGGAGTGCACTAAAAAACGGCTTGAAATTCATACCAAATTGGGAAAAACCAATGAAAGCACTCTTAGATTATTTTAATTTGGACCAAGTAAATATTGTAGGGATTTCTTGGGGAGGATACTTTGCGATTCGTGCTGCAGCTTTCGAAAAGAGAATTGATAAAGTGGTTTGTTTTGACATTTTTTATTCAGGTTTGGATACGTTAAAAATGAAAACTGATAAAAAAGATTGGGCTTCTTTGATGGCACTTATGGAGGCAAAAGAAGAAGAGGCTGTGAATCAAATCTTTTACAAAAAAATGAGTCAAGATTTAGACTTAAACTGGAAAATCAAAAAGGGAATGGAAAACACAGGCGAAAAAACGCCATTTGCTTTAATCAAAAACTTTGAAAAGCATACGATGGCTAATCTTGGACCATTAGTCAATCAAGATGTATTGCTGCTTGCAGGAGAACAAGATCAATATGTGCCGATTGAAAGATTGCATCAAATTGAAAAAGAATTAGTCAACGCTGCTTCAGTTACGTCTAAAGTATTTACAAAAGAAACTGGCGGTGAACAGCACTGCCAAGCTGGATATAGACATTTAGCTTTCGATGTAATTAATCAATTTTTAACTAAAAAGTAAACAAAAAAAGTTTGAGGATAACAACTATCCTCAAACTTTTTTAGCGCTTTTAGAAACGATGGAAAGCGAGCACAACCATTTCAATTCCAAACATCATAAAGTAAAACCCAACTAAAAATGATAGGGTTAAAGCAGAAGAGATGGGATTAAATAGTAATGAAAGTCCAATGAATACACAAATAATATTGAGGATTAAGGTGAAGATAAATAACGGTGTGTGTCTTTCACGCAAATAGCCAATGTTGATTAAAGACGCAATGGAGTCCACTAAGAACCAAATTGCAAACATCACAGCGAATACGAAAATACCAGAATATAAATTTGTTACAAGCAAGAGCCCCAATAAAACATCAAGAATTCCTACTAAGATTAAAGAACCAGCATGAATTCCACTTAACTCTTTTAATTTAGAATAAGAAAGCAAAGAGAACAGCCCTTTGATAATGGCACCAATCCCAAATAACACAACAAAAGCTTTCAATGTTTTTTCAGGATTTGAAAAACTAAACATCGCAATAATAATAAAAAGAATGCCTAATATTAATTCGCCCCAGCCAAATTTTTTTTCATTTACCATATAAATTCACTCCTTTGTCTGAAACAAGCATACCATTTTCAAAAAAAAGAGTAAATAATTTAGTGTTCAAAAAAATAAGGTTAAAAGTCTGCTGTTTTTTCCAATTGCAGTAACTTATGCTTAACTGATAATGAATGAGCATGGGCGCCCATGTAACCAGTTAATTGTCCATTTTTACCAATAACACGATGGCAGGGAATGAAGATTGCGAGAGGATTTTTTTTATTTGCTTGACCAATTGCACGCACTGCTTTAGGAGAGTCAATGAGTGTGGCGATTTCTTGATAGCTTCTTGTTTCACCATAAGGAATAGCAAGAAGGGCTTGCCATACTTTTTGTTGAAAGATGGTTCCTGTTTGCAGAGATAGTGGGACACTGAATGACTTGCGTTTTTGGCAGAAGTACTCGGCTAGTTCGAGTTGTGCTTGCTGAATGAATAACTTCTCTCGCTCGCTTTCAGGAAGCTTGGGTGATGAGGTGTCGAAAGTGAGCGATGTAATTCCCTTTGAGTTTGCTTGAATTTCGATTGGGGGAAAATCTGAAAAATGAAAAATCACGTGTAACCGCCTCCTTTATGTATTATCATATCGAATTTTTTTGAAATATGATACTATTATGATGTTAAAAAAAGAGAAAGATGGCGAATAGATGGAGAAAATCGTATTGCTACATACAAATGACTTACATTCTCATTTCGAACATTGGCCGAAAATACGCCGTTTTTTAGCGCAAAGAAAAAAGAGGTTGGAACAAGAGGGAGCAACTGTTTTTCAACTTGATTTAGGCGACTTTGTTGATAGAAGTCACCCACTAACTGAATCCACAAATGGACAATTCAACATTCAATTGATGAATCAAGTAGAATATGATGCGGTGACCATTGGCAATAATGAGGGGATTGGCAATAGTCGAAAAGAGCTTAACGATTTGTACAATCAGGCAGATTTTCCTGTTGTGTTAGGAAATATATATGATGAAAAGACGAACCAATTACCCAAATGGGCAACTCCGTACAAAATTTTAGAAAGTAGTAAAGGTTTTAAGCTAGCAGTATTGGGGTTGACCGCACCATTTCCACTGACCTATCATCCAAATGGTTGGAGTGCGCTTAGTCCAGATGAGGTGTTACCAGACTTAATTCGAATGGTGGAAAAAAAAGCAGATGCCATTGTATTGCTTTCGCATTTAGGAATTCAAGAAGATCGAAGGTTGGCAGAAAGATTTCCTGAGATTGACGTCATCATAGGCGCGCATACGCATCACTTGTTACCAGACGGGGAACAAGTCCATGAAACATTGCTTGCTGCAGCTGGGAAGTACGGGTATTATGTCGGCGAAATCACGCTTAGAATAGAAGCAACGCATCTACTAGGAAAGGAAGCAACGGTTCACCCTACGTCAGAGATGTTTGAACAACAGAAGGATGCTGATGAGATACAGAGTTATCTGGAGCAAGGGTATCAACAATTAAAAGGGCAAAGAATCGCACGAATCCCGCATTCTTTAGCTCAAAGCTGGGAAGAAGCCAATCCGTTGATTGAGATAGCGCTAAAGGCAATTGAAGCTTATGCGAGTACGACAAGTGCAATGTTGAATAGTGGACTATTTTTAGCAAGCCTACCAAAAGGAATCGTTACAGCCAACCAGTTGCATCAAATCTTGCCACATCCAATGCATTTGATCCGTGTAACATTAAGTGGAGCAGATTTGGTGAGATTGTTTCAAGAAATCACGAAGAATCAAGGCTTTTTAAAAAATTATCCCATTCTTGGCATGGGATTTAGAGGAGAAGTTTTTGGCACGGTTGTCTTTGATGGCATGTCGTACGAGAGACACTCAAAAAAAGGTTACTACGCGGGGAAACCCATTATTGCAACGAAAAGGTACACTTTTGTAACAGTAGATCACTTTTTGTTTATTCCATTCTTCCCAACAATTGAAATTGCTGGAGAGATTGAAATGGTTTATCCAGATTTCTTGCGTCGGGTGACTGCAAAATACTTAGAAAAGCACTATCCATTAAAAATAAAAAAAGATATAATAGATTAAAGTGAAGGCGGTGAAATGATGAGTGAAACAAAAGAACATGAAACCATAAACTTAACAACAGAAGTAACAGAAGTTTTGGAAGAAATTGTAGAGATGCCCCCGATAAAAGAAGAAAAAGAAAAACCAAATGCTATTTATTTTATTGATGAAGATACATTTCTCATGGGAGATAAAAAATATCGCTTAGTGTTAAACTACCGTGATGCATTTCAACCTGAAAAACTAAGTGAACGCTATAGTGACATTTTAAATCGGTATGACTATATAGTAGCGGACTGGGGATATGAACAATTACGCTTGAAAGGTTTTTTCGATTCTTATAATCGAAAAGCACCAGCTGATCAGCGGATTGATGCCTTAGAAGATTATTTATATGAATTCTGCAATTTTGGTTGTGCTTTCTTCGTGATTGAACGCCTAGGTGGTAAAAAAGAACGCAAAAAAACACGACATCGTAAGAAAAAGAGCCAAGAAATTGTACAAGAAGCATTTACAGAAGAGAAAGTAGAAACGACTAAGGTCGTAAGCAAAAAGAAACCAATCATCAAAAAAAGAGCAGAGAAAGTTGAAAAAGAAGCGATGGGTGAAACAAAAGAACGCGTGACAACGACAAAACGTCATTTTACGATTCGTCAAAAAAATTCAGACAGCAATTAGGAGAGGTTTGCGTGAGCTATAAAGGATATTTAATTGATTTAGATGGAACTATTTACTTAGGAACTGAACCAATCCCTTCAGGTAAACGGTTTGTGGAGTCCTTACAAAAAAAAGGCATTCCATTTACATTTGTTACGAATAATACGACAAAAAAGCCAAGTGAAGTGCAACAAAGACTAGCAACGCTCTTTGATATTTATGTAGAAGAAACACAAATCTATACCGCATCTTTAGCAACGATTGACTATATGAAAGAACAAAATCGCGGCAACAAAGTTTTTGTAATTGGCGAAACTGGGTTAGTTGATTTAATTACTGAGTCTGGATTTGAGCTAGACGAAGAAACGCCAGATTTTGTCGTTGTGGGGTTGGACACACAATTGAACTATGAAAAGTTAACAAAGGCTACATTGGCTATTCAAAAAGGGGCCTGTTTTATTGGGACCAACCCTGATAAAAATATTCCAACGGAAAAGGGTCTTTTACCAGGAGCGGGTTCGTTAATTGCCTGTATTGAAACAGCGACACAACAAAAAGCCGTTTATATTGGAAAGCCGCAAGCAGTTATCATGGACCGTGCTGTAGCACATCTAGGCTTGCCAAAAAGCAAAGTGGTCATGGTTGGAGATAACTATGAGACAGATATTCAAGCGGGAATCCAAAATAATATTGACACGATGCTTGTATTGTCAGGCTTTACGCCCAAAGAAGCCGTTACCAGTTTGCCTGTGGCACCAACCCATGTTTTAAACAGTTTGGATGAGTGGTCTTTTGAAACTAACTAATTTATTTCGTGGAAAAGTTGGATTCCTGTGCCTGTTTTTATTTCTCATTGCGCTTGTTATTACGATTACGATAAACTTTTATCCACTTTATGTGGTGGATAGTCACGTGATGAATTTGGCAGATAGTGCTGGATTAACCCAAAAACAACTACTTCTAAATTATAAAGAATTGATGCACTATTTAAACTGGCCTTTCCAAAAAGTCTTGAAGTTATCCAATTTTACAATGTCAAATGCTGGACGGCAGCATTTTGTTGATGTGAAGCGTTTGTTTCTATTTAATTATTTTATTCTGGGGATAACGGCTGTGCCTGCAGGTTTCTTTTTAAGAGATTGTTTGAAATCTAAACGGCTATGGCGTTTGATCCGCCCATTTCAAATTGGTTCTGCAGTACCATTTTTATTAGGATTTATCATGATTTTGGGGTTTGAACGTTTTTTTGTTTTATTTCATGAGTTGCTGTTTTCCAACGACAACTGGGTATTTAATCCTGCGACAGATCCCATTATTTTAGTATTACCTGAAGATTATTTTATGCACTGTTTTATCCTAGCATTTGTGTTATTTGAGGGATTGATGTTAGGTGGAGTCGTGCTTGGAAAAAAATCTATGAAAAGGTAGAAAAAAAACAAGAGCGAGACAAAACAGCTTCGTTTTGTCTTGCTCTTGTTTTTGTTTGGTCTCATTTTAGTAGTTAAATCCCGTTTGGATCTAATTGAGAGTGAGCTAAGCGGCTAGCAGCAGCTGCAGCGATTGCTCCAACGATGTCATCTAAAAATGTATGGACAGCCTTACCGTCATGTTCATTCAACTTCTCTAAAATGCCTGGTTTTACTTTGTCAACATAGCCGTAATTCGTAAAGCCAATCGAACCATAGACATTTACGATAGATAAGGCCATGATTTCATCAACTCCGTACAACCCTTCATCATTTTGCAACATTTCCTGAAGTGGGGAGAGCAATTGATTTTTTTCAGCTAAAATATCTAGCTGGATTCCCGTTAAAATGGCATTTTGAACCTCTCTTTTTTTCAATACTCGATTGACACTGTCTATGCAAGTTTCAAGTTGTAAGTTTTTGATGTATTTTTTTTGTAAAAACATAACGAGTTCAGCAATATCTGTAATTTTTACGCCACGTTCTTGAATAAGTTGGCGTGCGACTTTTTCTAATTTTTCCATTTTATCTTCCTCCGTTTACAATTAGTTCTTAAACAGGCTTGTACTGTGCGCAGGCTGTGTTCGAGTTTTCGGTTGGATAAAGTGAAGTGCATTATTTACAGCTGTAGGTGCCTCACCGAATCCGGTTGCGATGAGTTTTACCTTTCCATCGTATGTGCAAATATCACCAGCAGCATAGACTCCAGGAATACTAGTTGACATGTCGCTTTCAACGGAGATGGCATTTTTATCAAGTGCTAATCCCCAGTTCTTGATTGGACCGAGTGCAGAACTAAAACCGTGATTGACAATTAAATGGTCGGTTGAAAGAATCTCAGTAGTATCGTTTTTAGGGTTTTTAATCCGAATGTTTTGCAGATGCCCTGCATCATGAAACAATGATTCTAAAACATAAGGTGTCTTCACTTTGACAGTCGAATGATCTAGCAATTCTAAACTGTGTTCATGTGCACGAAATTCAGGACGACGATGAACGAGGGTGACAGATTTAGCGACTTTTTCTAGCATTAGGGACCAATCTACAGCTGAATCGCCTCCACCAGTGACAATGACGTCTTTATCAGCAAACCGCTTGCTATCTGTAATATGATAATGCAAAGTTTTTCCTTCGCAAAAAGAAGCAGCCTCTAAATTTAGTCTTCTGGGTTTAAAAGCACCATTTCCTGCTGTAATGATGATACTCCTTGTTTGATGCTCCCTTAAATTAGTTAAAATTTTAAGGGTTCCATCTGTGTTTTGACTGATTTCGAGTACCTCTTCTTGAAGGCAAATAGTGGGATGGAAATGCTCAATTTGTTTTTCCAGGTTATGGACCAACGTACGGGCTTTGATTTTGGGATAACCAGCAATGTCATAAATATATTTTTCTGGATAGAGAGTCGCTAGCTGTCCGCCTAATTCTGGGAGACTTTCAATAACTTTTGTTTTTGCGTTTCTCATACCAGCGTAAAAAGTGGCAAATAAGCCAATTGGCCCGCCACCGATAATGGTTATGTCATAAATTTCTTCTGAAATAGAAGACATATTCTTTCACCTCAGTTTCTAAAAAATAGTTAAAGCTAAATAAATCCTACAATGAGTAGTATACGATATTTTAAAAAAGAACAACATAAATTTGATTTTCTAATAAAAACTCTTAAAAAGTATAGAAAAAAGTGGTAAATTTGGTTATGATGTATGAGAAAAACTATTAGGAGGAATTTTATGACTTCATTTTTACAAGTAGACTTAGCAGCAGCTAAAGGACCAAAAGCAAAAATAAACACAAATAAAGGCAGCTTTGAGATTGTATTGTTCCCAGAAGAAGCACCTAAAACGGTTAAAAATTTTATTGAGTTATCTGAAAACGGATACTATGACGGGGTGATTTTCCATCGAGTTATTCCAGATTTTATGATTCAAGGCGGAGACCCAACTGGTACAGGTATGGGTGGAGAAAGTATTTATGGAGAAAAATTTGAAGATGAATTCTCACAGAATTTGTTTAATTTACGTGGTGCATTGTCTATGGCTAATGCAGGACCAAATACAAATGGAAGCCAGTTTTTTGTAGTACAAAACAAAACAGTTCCACAAAATATGTTGAGCCAATTAGAAGGTGCGGGTTATCCTAAAGAAGTGATTGAAGCATACAAAAATGGGGGAACTCCGTGGCTTGATTTTCGCCATACGGTCTTTGGACATGTAGTTTCTGGAATGGAAATTGTGGATGAAATTGCGAGTGTGCAACGAGGACCACAAGATAAGCCAGTATACGATGTGGTAATCGAATCCATTGAAATCACAAAATAAGTTTTAAAAAATAGGAGGAATATTCTTGATGTACGGAGCGATTGAAGCGGGAGGCACAAAGTTTGTGTGCGCGGTCAGTGATGATTCACTAAATATTTTGGAATGTGTTAGTATTCCTACAACAAAACCATCTGAAACGATGAAGGAAGTGTTTGCATTTTTTGACAAACATCCAGTAGATGCTATTGGAATCGGATCTTTTGGTCCAATAGATATCAACAAAAATTCAAAAACATATGGCTATGTAACCAACACACCAAAATTAGCTTGGAAAGACTATAATTTTGTTGGAGAAATGAAAAAAAGATACCAGGTTCCAATCGCTTGGACAACAGATGTAAATGCTGCTGCTTATGGAGAATTAAGAAAAGGTGCTGCAGTTGGTAAAGATAGTTGTGTCTATCTTACGGCTGGTACTGGTGTTGGCGGCGGCGGAGTAGTCAATGGTCAACTACTAGAAGGTTTCGGTCACCCGGAGATGGGGCATATCTTAGTTCGTCAACATCCAGAAGATACCTACAAAGGAAACTGTCCTTCTCACGGAAACTGTTTGGAGGGATTGGCTGCTGGTCCTGCTATAGGAGACAGAATGGGGAAAAGAGCCCAACATCTAGCAGAAGACGATCCATATTGGAAAATTCAAGCATTTTATTTAGCCCAAGCAATCGTGAATTATACTTTGATTTTATCACCCGAAAAAATTATTTTTGGCGGCGGTGTAATGAAACAAAAGCAATTATTCCCGTTAATTCGTGAATCATTTAAAGAACAAATGAATGACTATGTGCCAGTTCCTGATCTAGAAGACTATATTGTCCCTTGTGCGTTAGAAGACAAAGCTGGAGTTACCGGATGTTTACTATTGGCTGAAAAAGAATTAAATAAATAATAAAAAAACTGAGTTTTGACTTTTATAGAAGATCAAAACTCAGTTTTACTGTTTATAAAACTAGTGGAACTTTTCATTTGTTTCTATATGAAGTATAATAATTGAATGAAAATAAGAAAGATATTTATAGAGAGGAGGACAAAATAATGGATTATTCAATTGGAACGGATATTGAAGGGGAAGTCACAGGGATTCAACCATACGGAGCATTCGTATCTCTAGACAAAGACACACAAGGCTTGATTCATATATCAGAAGTAAAACATGGCTATATAAAGAATATTCAAGAGGTACTAGAAGTAGGGCAAAAAGTCAAAGTAAAGATTATTGATATTGACATGTACACCCAAAAAATCAGCTTGTCACTCAGAGTATTAGATCATGCAGTCCCGCCAACACAGTACAGAAGAAAAAAATTTTTTACTAATAAAAATAAAAAAATCGGCTTTGAATCTTTAAAAAATATTCTGCCAGTCTGGGTTGAAGAAGCAACTGAATTATTAAGCAATGAGTAAGTGGAAAAAATTCTGAAATATTTCATAAAATATGCTATCATCATTTCATAAATACATTTACAATCAGACTAACCGAGGTGGAGAGTAATGGGCAAGCAAAAAGTAGCTGGAACAATAATGCTAAATGGAGAAGATGGATCAAAGTATTTTTTAGTAGAAAAAAAAGCTAGTAGTTTTACGTTTTTTCAAACGGAAACGAAAAATGGCTTGACTAGTTTGGCCTGTATTCTGGAAGAAATTAAACAAAATGTTCCTGTAGATACTAAGTTACTTGATTTAGTTGATTTGACTAGCGTAACGTATGAAGGAATTAAAGTGCCACTTTTTGTGTTTGAATTAGATGAAGAAAAAGCGAAAAAAATTGAACTAGATTCAATGTTTTCTTGGGAACCACCAGAAACACTTCGAAATGTGCTCAAAAGTTTAGAAGTATCAGGGGTGCCCATCTTTTCTCAAAATCAAGAGTAACTCGATTATTCGTAGAAATATAATTTATCTAGAGAGTGAATTTGACAGAAAACGTTATAATACAACAAGTGTTATTTTTATTTTGTATAAAATGAAAAAAAGTGTTGACGAAATGACTTTCTCTTGGTATATTAATACATGTCGCTAAGACAGCTAAACCTTTTTAAATCAACGAAAAAAACTTTTTTAGAAAAGTGTTGACAAGAACATTCTTGTTATGTTATTCTACTAAAGTTGAAAGAAACAACTCGTGCAAACGACTGATTTCATTCAAAAAGATTTAAAAAAAAATCAAAAAAGAGGTTGACAAACATTTCACTTCTTGTTATGATATATGAGTTGCTAAAACGCAACGAAGTAGACCTTTGAAAACTGAACAAAGTAAGACAAACCAAATGTGTAGGGCGTTTTTACATCTTGTAAAAACAACAAACATTTTTAATTTTAGTGAAGTCAATTCGCTAGCAAACAACAATGAGCTAAATGTCGCAAGACATTATCATAACTTTTAATGAGAGTTTGATCCTGGCTCAGGACGAACGCTGGCGGCGTGCCTAATACATGCAAGTC